>JAZQZL010000074.1:0-45169 GCA_045634005.1 Candidatus Flemingiibacterium sp.
AGGTCGCAGTAGCGTCATTGCGCCGTCGTCTATCTTGACGATCGTCGACTCAACGCCGATATCGCACGAGCCGCCACAGATGATCATATCCGCTCTGCCGTCCATATCCTCGATAACGTGCTCGGGCATTGTCGGACTCGGCTTACCGGATAAATTCGCGCTCGGCGCCGCAACGGGTACGCCTGCCGCCTTTATAAGACGTCGCGCCCATTCGTTAGCCGGTACGCGAACTGCGACGGTGTCAAGGCCGCCCGTAACGGTATCGGGTACGCAGTCGCGCTTTTTCATCACAACAGTAATCGGACCCGGCATAAACGCCGCCGCGATTTTGTAGAAAAGCTCACTTGTATAGCAATACTTCTCTGCATCCTCCACCTGTGCAACGTGGATTATAAGCGGATTGTCGGAGGGTCTACCCTTCGCTGTGTATATCTTCTGTGCCGCGGTGGATTCAAGCGCATTCGCGCCAAGGCCGTACACAGTTTCCGTCGGAAACGCGACGAGTCCGCCATCGCGAAGTATCTTACCGCCGTCGGCAAATATTTGATTGTTAGCCGCATCGTCGGCAGTCAGATACATTATCTTCGTGTTCATTTTTGTCCTTACTGTGCCGAGGCAAGCTTCGCCGCCGTGTCAGCGGTAGCAAGAGCCGTAAGCATTTCGTCAATATTTCCGTTGAGGAAATCCTCAAGTGAATGGAGCGTAAGACCGATGCGGTGATCGGTAATACGGCTCTGCGGATAGTTGTAGGTGCGGATGCGCTCACTTCGATCGCCCGTTCCGACCTGACTCTTGCGCTCGGACGCGATCTTTGCGTCCTGCTCCGCCTGCTTCATATCGTAAAGGCGCGTACGCAGAAGCTTCATCGCCTTGTCGCGATTTTTGAACTGCGAGCGCTCGTCTTGACATTCGATAACAATACCCGTCGGCTTGTGGATAAGGCGTATCGCGGACTCTGTCTTGTTTACGTGCTGACCGCCCGCACCGCTCGATTTTATAGTTTCTATCTCAAGATCGGACTGATTTATTTCAATTTCAACGTCCTCTGCTTCGGGGAGCACCGCCACTGTCGCGGTTGAAGTCTGTATTCTTCCCTGCGACTCGGTAACGGGCACGCGCTGAACGCGGTGAACGCCCGACTCGAACTTCAGACGCGAGTAAGCGCCCTCACCCTCGACCATAAAGCTGACTTCCTTAAATCCGCCAAGCTCGGTTTCATTGCAGGAGAGTATCTCACACTTCCAGCCGACAGTCGCCGCATACATCGTGTACATACGGTAGAGCACGTACGCAAAAAGCGCCGCCTCGTCACCGCCCGCACCGCCGCGAATCTCGATAATAACGTTTTTGTCGTCGTTTGGGTCACGCGGAAGCAACAGCACCTGAAGCTCACGCTCAATTTCGGGAAGCTTTGCCTTAAGCTCGGCAAGCTCCTCGCGAGCCATAGCCTCCATATCCGCGTCAAGCTTTTCCGAGAGTAATTCCTCGGTTTGAGCAAGCTGATCGGCGCACGAAACGTACTCGCGGTACTTCTCAACGATAGGCGTAAGCCGCTTATGCTCGCGCATAAGCTTCGTATATTTTTCGTTATCGCAGATTATCTCGGGATTTGCGAGATCCTCCGCCATCTTTTCGTAGTTTTCTTCGGTTATCTTTAACTTTTCAAACATAATTCGTCCTTGAGTGATTTATTTAAACGATCAGCTCGATGATAACACCAAGCAAAGCCGACGTTATATAGAGAATACTGAGTAAGATAATATTTTGCTTATAGTTACGGTTCACCCTGAACAAAACGAGCATACCAATGCCTGCACCTGCCGAAAGCGCCGCAACAAGCGAGCCGAGTCCTAGCGCGCCCGAAACAAAAAGCTCGGTCGTAACTATGCTCGCCGCACAATTCGGGATAAGACCGATAAGTGCCGCCAAAAACGGCTGTGCGAGGCTATTCGTCATAAGAACGGTGCAAAGCCTGTCTTCGCCTACGAGCTCAATCACAAAATGAAGCACGAGCGATGTCACGAAGATGAAGATAAACACCGATACAGTTCTCTTTATCGCCGCCTTGAATATACCCTCCTCAGAGTCACAGTGCTCGCAGTGATGATGCTCACCGCCCTCGTGTCTGTGCTCGCCGTGAGCGTGCAAATGCGTGTGGCGTGGCTTACGAATATCAAGCCTTGTCAGCTTGAATATCGCGTTCACAATAAAACCGACAACAATCGCCCAAACAAGCTTAATGAGAAGCACGGGTAAAAACCACTTCACCGCCGAAGGATTGGCAAGCAGTATCGGAAGTGCCTCGTCGCTCGTAGCAACGAACACCGCCGCTACCGTACCCGCGCTTATAAGACGCTCGGCGTAAAGGTTAGCCGCCGCGACGGAAAAGCCGCACTGCGGGAAAAGTCCGAGCGCTGAAGCCGCCGCGATGCCGTAATATTTATTTGACAGTATCGCCTTCGCTCTGTCCATCGCCTTATGCTCGATAAGCTCGATTATGAGATAAACTCCAAAGAGCACGAAAAGCATATACCACGTATGCTCAAATGTGTGCGAAAGCGCGTGAAATCCGTGATTTAAAATTTCCTGCATTTATTTAGCGAACGCTGAACGCGTAAACTGTCGTAGTGTCATACTTTTCGCCGGCGCAAAGCTTGGTGGTAGGCCAATCCTCGCGGTTGGGGCTGTCGGGAGCGTGCTGGGTTTCGAGGCAGATCGCGCCGCGTTTTACCTGCGCTATACCGCCCTTGAAGCTACGCTTGCCGCCCATTCCGTTGCCCGAATAAAGCTGAATTGCCGGCTGGTCTGTAAGCACGCTCATAACGCGTCCGGACTTTTCGTCGTACATTTCAGCCTGTTTCTTTACGGTGCCGTCCCAATCGGTAAAGTTAAAGTTGTGATCGTATCCGCCGCCGATGCGAGTCTGCTCTTCGCTAGCGTCGATATCCTTGCCGATAGGCTTTGCTATTCTGAAGTCGAATGCAGTTCCCTCAACGGAAGGTAATTTGCCCGTCGGGATAAGAACCTCGCTGACCTCGGTGTATGTGTCAGCACTTATCTGAAGGAGCTGATCGGTAACAGCGCCGGAGTCATATCCGCCAAGGTTGAAATAAGAGTGGTTGGTCATATTGAGGATGGTGTCCTTGTCACTCGTTGCCTCATAGTGTATCTTAAGCTCGTTTTCGTCGGTCAAGGTGTACGTCACCTTAACCTGAAGCGTGCCGGGATAGTTCTCCTCACCGTCGGGGCTGACAAGCGTAAGCATAACGCCCTGCTCACCTGCCGCTTCAAACGGCTCGGCACCCCAGATCTTGCGGTTGAAGCCTTCGATACCGCCGTGAAGATTATTGCATCCTCTGTCGTTTATAGCAAGCTGATAGGTAATTCCGTTAAGGGTAAATCTGCCGTTCGCAATACGGTTACCGTAGCGTCCGATGGTAGAGCCCTGGAAGCTGCTGTCGCCAAGGTAATCCTCTACACTGTCAAAGCCGCAGATAACGTCCGCCATTTTGCCATCTCTGTCGGGCATATAAAGCGAGCGAAGAATGCCGCCGAGCGTAAGGACACGTGCAGATGCGCCGTTCTTATTGGTTACTGTGTATTCGTAAACCTCACAGCCTGAGGGCATTTTCCCGAAAAGTTCCTTCGTAATCATTACATTCTCTCCAAGATAATTATTCGTCTTTTTCGCAAGGTAAAATTATGCGTCGTAGCCGTTCGGGTTGGATGTCTGCCATCTCGAGCTGTCGCGGCACATATCCTCGATGCCGAACTCTGCGCTCCAACCGAGCACCTCACGCGCTTTCGTCGGATCTGCATAGCACTCGTCGATGTCACCGGGACGTCTGGGCGCGATCTTATAGGGAACCGCCTTACCCGTTGCCGCTTCATAAGCCTTAACGATGTCGAGCACCGAGTAGCCGTGTCCCGTACCAACGTTGAACACGTCACATCCCTGCTTCTTACCGAGCCAATTAAGTGCGGCAAGGTGAGCCTTCGCAAGGTCAACAACGTGAATATAGTCGCGCACGCCCGTGCCGTCGTGGGTATCGTAGTCGTCGCCGAACACCGAAAGGCATTCGCGCTTTCCGACAGCGACCTGCGTTATGTACGGCATAAGGTTGTTCGGAATACCGGACGGGTCCTCACCGATGCGTCCGGACTTGTGCGCGCCGATAGGATTGAAATAGCGAAGAATAGAGATGTTCCACTCGTTGTCAGCCTTGTAGAGATCGTTCAGAATATGCTCTATCATAAGCTTGGTTTCGCCGTATGGGTTGGTTGTCGAGTTCGGAAAATCCTCGCGGATCGGAACGCTCGCGGGCTTACCGTAAACGGTAGCGGACGAGGAGAACACGAGGTTATTGCAGTTATACTTCGCCATAAGCTCGCAAAGATTAAGCGTGCTGATAAGATTGTTCTGATAATAGCGGAGCGGAATAGCGCAGGACTCGCCTACAGCCTTAAGACCCGCGAAGTGGATCGCAGAGTCGATCTTCTCACTTGCAAATACTACCTCAAGCGCATTCTTGTCGCAAAGGTCAACGTTGTAGAATTTGAAATCCTTACCCGTTATCTCGCGGATACGCTCCAGCACTACGGGCTTGGAGTTACAGAAGTTGTCGGCAATTACAACCTCCTTGCCGATATTAAGAAGCTCAACAACGGTATGCGAGCCGATGTATCCGGCGCCGCCGGTAACTAAAATAGACATAGTGTTCCTCCGAAATTATTTCCAAAGACCGGCAGGATAAACGCCTGCCGCGGTCTGACTCTTCAAAAATTCAACGAATGTTGGCTTATCCTCGGCGTAAGTTACGCCGTACCACTTAGCGCTCGTCTTAAGCACGCGCACGTCGCAGTCGCCGCGCTCGATTCTGCTCTGAACGAGGAAAGGCAGGAAGTATTCAGCCTTCATCGGATCCTTCGAGGTAGGAACGCCTGCAAGGAATGCTTCAAGACCTTCACGGAGCATTTCGAACACGTCGGGAGTGAATGCCCAACAGTTCATCGAAACGATGTCGTCGCGGTTAAGATCGTGCCAAACATCGTCCTCAAGATACTGAATAGTACCGTTATTCTCCTGAATCTTCGTACGCTCAACAACGTTCTTAAGATAACCGTTCTCAACGTCGCAGATGCCGCGCGAAACGTGACCGTTTTCGGTGATAGTGTTCTCAAGCACGTAGCCTGCCATTGCGAAGTGACCGCCGCCCTTTGCGTTTGCCATGCAGTCGTAAAGCTGCTTGAATGCGTCGCGTCCGTAAAAGTCGTCGGAGTTGATGATAGCGAACGGCTCGTTTACAACGTCAGCAGCCATAAGTGCCGCGTGTGCGGTACCCCAAGGCTTTGTGCGTCCCTCGGGGATAGCGTATCCTTCGGGGATCTTGTCGAGTGCCTGAAAAACGTACTCAACCTTGCACGCGTCCTCAATGCGCTTGCCGACAGTTTCACGGAACACGTCGTAGTTTTCCTCCTTTATGATAAAAACCACTTTGTCAAATCCCGCCTGTATAGCGTCGTAAATTGAAAAGTCAACGATAAATTCGCCGTGCTCGGTCATAGGATCGATCTGCTTGAGTCCGCCGTAGCGGCTTCCCATTCCGGCAGCCATAATTACCAAAGTCATAATAAATTTCTCCTTGTCTTGTTAATCAGTCGTTTTCGATGCCCATTTGTCCCATGAGCTTTTTGTTAAACTCCTCTGCGGTATTGAATCCCATCTTTTTCTGACGGTTGTTCATTGCCGCAATCTCAAGAATAATCGCAAGGTTTCGTCCGGGCTTAACGGGAATAGTCGTGGTCGGGATCTTGATACCGAGGATCTCCGTGTACTCACAGTCAAGACCGAAGCGGTCGTACATCTTTCCCTGCACCCACGGCTCAAGGTTAATGATCATATCGATCTTTTCGGTGAGCTTGACTGCTCCCATGCCGAATATGCGTCTTACGTCCACGATACCGATACCGCGAAGCTCAACATAGTGACGGATTATCTCGGGCGCACTGCCTACGAGCGTTTTTGCGGATACTCGCTTTATCTCAACCGCGTCGTCCGCAATAAGGCGATGTCCGCGCTTTACAAGCTCGATAGCAGTTTCGGATTTACCGACGCCTGAATCGCCGAGAATAAGCACACCCTCGCCGTAGACCTCAACAAGTACACCGTGGCGCGTGATTCTCGGTGCAAGCTGAACGTTGAGGAACGCGATAAGCGCCGCCATAAAGGAGCTTGTACTGTCCGAGGTGCGAAGTATCGGCACCTCGAAGTATTCGCCCAGCTCAACGAGCTCTGGAAAAACCTCCATTCTGGATGAGATAACAACAGCAACGGGCTTGCTTTCGAGAAAACGCATAACCGAATTTCTGCGTTCTTCCTCGTTCATAGCTTCAAGATACTTATGCTCCACCTTACCGATTATCTGGATTCTCTGCGGCTCGTAGTGGTCAAAAAAGCCTGCAAGCTGTAAGCCGGGGCGGTTAATATCCATTACGCGAACAAGGATCTTATCACCGTCCTCCGGCATATAAAATTTTTCGAGCGAAAACTCGGAAATTATATTGGAAAGCTCAACTGTGTAGTTATCAGAATGGGTTTCAGACATAGTAGAACACCCGGGCAAAAGCGCCTTTTTCCTTTCGTTAAAATGTATATATATAATAATACATAATACATTATACTACATTCTTGCGATTTTTTCAAGCCTTTGCGTGAAAAAAATACCTCCCTTACACATTTTAACGAAAATATAATAATACTTCCGATGACAGATGTCAACCGAGAAAACAACTGACTTTATGTATTATTTTACTTTTTCTCTTGACAAAACAGCAAAGCTCTGCTATAATTTTAATGTCATACGACTGACGGAAGTGGAATAAACCACGGGGAGTATGACCGTAGTATGCCGACCGTCTGGGCGAATGTCCCGGATAGTGGGCATTTTTTCATTTCAAAATTCTTTTTACAAGGAGAAAGACTATGAAAGAGCTTGAACTCAAATACGGTTGTAACCCCAATCAAAAGCCCGCGCGTGTTTTTATGAAGGACGGAGATCTTCCCTTCGAGGTCTTAAACGGTCACCCCGGCTTTATCAATCTTCTCGATGCATTCAACTCCTGGCAGCTTGTTCGCGAGCTTAAGGAGGCAACAGGACTTCCGGCAGCGGCATCCTTCAAGCACGTTTCCCCTGCAGGCGCGGCTGTAGCCGTACCCCTCGACGAAACGCTTGAGAAGATGTACTTTGTTGAAGGCGTGGAGCTTTCCCCCCTCTGCACCGCTTACATCCGTGCACGCGGCGCCGACAGAATGTCTAGCTACGGCGACTTTGTTGCACTTTCTGATGAGTGCGACGAACAGACAGCAGCCTTCCTCGCACGCGAGGTTTCCGACGGCATCATCGCTCCGTCTTACTCCGAAAAGGCGCTCGAGATCTTAAAGACCAAGCGCAAGGGTACCTACTGCGTTATCAAAATGGATACAAGTTACGTTCCTGCCGAAATCGAAACCAAAGAAGTGTTCGGCATTACCTTCGAGCAGGGCCGCAACAACATTAAGCTTGACAACTCCCTTTTCGACAACGTTGTAACCGACAATAAGAATATTCCCGACGATGCAAAGCGCGACCTTCTCATCGCGATGATTACGCTTAAGTACACACAGTCCAACTCCGTTTGCTACGCATACGGCGGACAGGCTATAGGTATCGGCGCAGGTCAGCAGTCGCGTATCCACTGCACAAGACTTGCAGGCAACAAGGCGGACAACTGGTTTATGAGAAGCAACCCTAAGGTTCTCGCGCTTCCCTTCAAGGACGAGATCCGCCGTCCCGACCGCGACAATACCATCGACGTTTACATCTCCGACGATTATCTCGACGTAATCGGCCACGACGTTTGGCAGAACTACTTCACCGAGAAGCCCGAGCCGCTCACCCGCGAGGAAAAGCGTGCTTGGCTTGATAAGTTCACTGGCGTATCGCTCGGTTCGGATGCGTTCTTCCCGTTCGGCGACAACATCGAGCGAGCTCACAGAAGCGGCGTATCCTACATCGTTGAGGCAGGCGGCTCGGTACGCGACGACAACGTTATAGAAACCTGCAACAAGTACAACATCGCTCTCGCGATGTGCGGAATCAGACTGTTCCACCACTAATAAAGCAACAAAAAAAAGGAGCCATATGGCTCCTTTTTCTTTTTCTACACAGAACGGGCGCCGAACACCCGTTTATATTTTCCACTTCACGTTACCAACGATAGCATCGGCGCGGAAGGTATTGTTTCGCTCCTGCGCCGCACGAAGTATGCGGATAAGCGACTCACACTCCTTCGAGAGCGTCGGGTATGCGTCGTCAAGTCCCATAACCCTTACGCGCACGGGATATTCGCCTGTTGCAAGTGCGCCAACACGCTCGCAAAGTGCGCGCCACAGCTCACCTTTCAGGATTCTCTTTACATCAATCGAGAACGCGCGAGCGAGTCTGTATATAAAGCCTGCACGGGTGGTACAGCCCTCAAAATCTGCTATATAAACTTTAACGGTTTGATTTACTGCTGCTGTCATAATTGACCTCCGTTTTAGAACCGAATGTATGTTCGTTTTCCTTTGTGAGTTCATTATAGCACAAATGTTCGGTCTTGTCAATAGGTTTTTGAAAATTTATTTGATTTTTTTGAAAAGGCATAAAAATGCCGCGGAGAGTTCCCTCTCCGCGGGTAAATTATACCGTATGTACTCCCCACCCGTTCGCAGCAAGCTCGCGCTCAAGCGCTTCAAGCTTCCCTGCCTGCTTTGCCGAAACGCCCTTTCCGAAAAGGCGCGCATGAATCGGCGCCTTCACGCCGAGCTTCGTGTGACCGATGTTGTAGAATTCGAGATAAACCCCGTTCTTTGTAACATACTTGTCAGCGACGGTGCGAAGCTCTCCGCTCGGCGCGTCCGCGTGTCTGTGCGCCCACACGTTCGCACTCGCGGCAAGCTCTATGTACGCTTCATTTCCCTCGGCATTGCGGTATTTTATGCGTTCCGCGCCTATCTTTATCACATTCTTAATGTCTATCATAATCTTCTCCAAAAAAGCGAGCCGCGGATATGCTCCGCGGCTCATTTTAGTTTTAGTTACCGCGTACGGTGTTGATGTTTGCGAGATGCTCACGCTCGGTCGATGCAAAAAGCGTTCTGCCGCCCGAATCCGAAACGAAGAAATAATAACTCGTATTGTTCGGATAGAGCGCGTACTTGATCGAGTTCAGGCCGGGGTTTGCGATAGGTCCGGGCGGTAAGCCCTTATAGGTGTAGGTGTTGTACGGCGTGTCGTACGACGTATCTTCACCTGTCATAGAATCCGGTCTGCCGCCTTTATCGTGCTGCATCGCGTACATTATCGTCGCATCGGAGTTAAGGTACGGGTAGCTTGCAGGATTGTTAAGACGGTTGTGGAATACCGACGAAACGTTGCCAAGCTCGTCCGCATAGCGTGTTTCCTTCTCTATCATAGACGCCAAAATGATAACCTCGTCTACAGAAAGTCCGAGCTGCTGACAGCGTGCATAGTACTCGTCCACAAACTTGCGGTTAAAGTTGTCGAGCATCTTTTTGAGTATAGTCGCCTCCGAGGATTCCTTGTAGAAATAATACGTATCCGGGAAGAGATATCCCTCAAGACGGTAAATTCTATCGGCACTTACCTCAAGTCCCTTGAGGAAGGGATAATCGAAATCGTAATTCTGAATAGCCTCGACAAAGCCCTCGCGCGTACCGATTCCGTATTCTGTAGTAAGGAGATCAATAATCTCATCAACGGTGTATCCCTCGGGAATGGTTACGCGAACCTCGGTGAATTTGTTCTTGTTTTCCTTGAACGAAGCCCTCAGATAGTCGTAATTGAGCGAGGTCGACACCTCGTAGGTACCGGGAATGAACGCCGCGCCCGAATCCTTAAGCTCACTCCAGAGCTTGAATGCCCATCTATACTTGATCGCGCCCGCGTCGTGAAGCGCTTCTGCTACGTCGTCAATGGTGGCGTATTCTGGAATCTCGACACTTACGATCTTTTCGTCAACAACGAACTTAAAAACGTCGTTTGCCGTATTGATGGCGAACAGCGAAACGCCCACCGAAACGATAATAATAGCTACAATATATATGACCGCCTTTACAAGGCTCATAATCGCGCTGGTTGCCGAATCAACAAATGCGCTGTCAGGCGCAACCACTCTGGTCTGGCGTGTATTCGTCATTACCTCGTCTATCGCGAAATCATCGTTTTCGGAGCGTCTTTTTGTCTGCGGCGCAACCGAACGCGAGGTAACGTTTCCCTGACTTCTGACCTGTGAGGTCTGAATACCGAGCCGTGTTTGCTGATTTGGATGCTGTGCAGACGGCGTTTGTACTGTTCGCGGCTGATTCTGAACACCGCCCACAGGTCTTTGTGGAGCGCCTACAGTACGCGGTGCATTTACAGACGACGGTGCTGTCGGGCGCTGTGTGCCCATATTGCCGCCTTGCATCGGTCTTTGCGCGACTGTACGCTGTTGTTGCGGTGTAGCAGCTCCCGACGCCTTTTTGAGCGGACGAACCACCGCACCGCCCTTTACCTCGGCGGTGTGCTGCCCCTTCTGCTGTGGCGGTGCAGTACGCTTCGGGGGCATACTCGGACGCGCCGGCTCTCTGCGGAACACGAGCAGGTCGTCGTCGAAATTATTATCGCCCGTTATTTTATCCTTGTTTTCTTCCATAATTTATGTTTCCTTTCATCGCGAGGCTATTGCGTCAAAGCCAGATAAATGCGGCAACCACAAAAAGTAATACCGCAAAAAGAAGCGGCGGTGCAATCAAAGCCTCCGAGAATTTACGAATATCGAATTTAACCCTTTCGCCGCTGCCGGCATTCTTTTCACCTGCGAGTGCGTAGTTATAGTAAATGCGCTCAAACTCGCCGAACAGCACGACAAGGCAGAGCAAAAATGCGCTCGTGAGAGTAAATATGAGAAATCCCGTGCTCTGCGGCTTAGTTATGACCGTGCGCACAGTATCTCCTGCCGCAAGCTCGAACACCGCCCAAATCAAATGGCACAGCATCGAGGCAAACACGGAGCGTGTCATATACATAACCAAAGCGAACATAATTCCCGCGAAGAAATACACGGGCAGATATGCAAAATTCATACCGAACATCGCATAGAAAAGCGATGATACTACCACAGCCGTCAGCGCGCCGCAGTGCTCGTACTCGGCACACATAACGGAGCGGAAGAACAGCTCCTCGGCAATCGAGGGTACGAGCGCGAAGGTAACGAGCGAATAAAGCACGCCCGGCTCGTATCCGTTAAGGTAAAAGTAATACACAGAATAAGCTCCGTCGACAACGCCCGTGCGGTAAAGCAGCATCTTGATGAGCGTATCGCCGATAATAAGCGTGAGTGCCGCAAGAAGCGTTGCGAGCAGCTTCTCTATGCCGAACGGCGCAAAGCGCAGGCGCTTTACGAAGCCCTCCCCTTTTATCTTCGAATAGAAGGCTATAGGCACTATGAGTATAAGAAGCTGAAGCACTATAAGCGCAAGGCAGATGTTTTCCCTGTAAGCAAGTGCCTCAAGGTCAATATATCGCGATGCGGCGATCAGCATCAGCGCAACAATAAACAAAAGCGGCGCTGAAAAGGTTGATTTAAGCTTCATTTACCTCACCTATGTTAGCGTTTATTTTTTTCCACGACACGCAGTCCCTTTTCGGTAACGATAAAGTCAACGGACAGGTCAAAGCGTCCTCTCGGAAGCGCATCGATAATATAGTCACTGTAGATCATACCTACCTTCGAACCGATATACGAGCCGAGGTAGCGGTCGTAGTAGCCCTTGCCGTAGCCAAGACGGTACCCGTGCTTATCGTAAACAAGCGCAGGAACTATACACGCACTCGGCGCGGTAGATCCTCTGTCGTAAACGGGTAGATCCGGAGTAGGCTCAAGTAGGCCATACGTGCCCTTTTTAAGCTGGTCAAGCGAGGTTATATAATGATACTGCATATCGTGCGTTTCGGGAATACAGCGTGGGAAGGCAATCTTCTTGCCGTCCGCAAGCGCACGCTCCGCGATAGGCAGAATGTTGACCTCGTCACTCTTTGGAGAGTACATAAGCAGCACCGATGCATATCGGTACGTAGCGAGTCCTACAAAGGTATTGCATATACGCTCATCCATCTCCGTCTTTTTTTCGGGCGAGATAGCCATACGAAGCGCCTTGTATTTTTCGCGTATATCGTTTTTCTGTTTTCTTATTTCGTACATCTTTAACCTCGAAGTTTCAGTATAAGGTTTTATGCCTGAACAGCCGCAAAAAGCTCGTCCGCCTTTTCCTTGCCAACAAGCACGCTAACGAGAGTAAGACCAAACTCGAGCGAAACGCCCATTCCCTTCGCTGTGATAAATTTGCCGTCGTGCGCAACCTTCCTATCGCTTATTTTAGCGCCGCGAAGCTTTTCTTCAAATCCGGGGTAAGCGATTGCTTCCTTGCCCTCAAGAAGTCCGAGCTCACCGAGTATCATCGGTGCCGCGCAGATAGCGGTAAGATACTTGTCGTTTGCCTTCGCGTATTCGATAAACGCGTTTACGGTTTCGTCCGCCTGAAGATTGAGTGTACCGGGCATACCTCCGGGAAGGATCACCATATCAGCAGGATTTTTGTCAAGAAGCGCCTTCGCCTCATAAGTGGTAATGTCGGCGATGACCTCGATCCCGTGAGAGCCGCGGATAACCTTGCCGCCGACACCGACGGTCATAACCTTAACGCCTGCACGGCGCAAAAGATCGAGCGGACAAAGTGCCTCGACCTCCTCGAATCCCTCTGCTAAAAACATATATACCATTTCGTCACCTCGTTTAAAGTGTAATTCCTGTTTTGCGTGCAACAACGTCGAGTATCTCCGAGAAGATAGCATCTCTCGTGCGAATGCCCGTATCATCGTAGCACTTTATCTTCGTCCAACCGAGTCGCTCACAGGCGAACTGTGCCGCCTCGTAGCTCTTTCGCATAAAGTCTGCGTCCTTTTCGTGAATATCCATCTTGCGTCCCGTTGCATCCGAGCGGCTTGCGACAAGCTTTGCCGAATGCTCAGGTAAAAGCTCGAGATAGATAACGAGATCGGGCGAAGGAAGTCCGAGCTTAATAAACTCGAAATCCCACAGCCAATCAAGGAAGCTCTCCCACTCTGAGCGCGGCATCTTTGAAAGCTGATGCACTGCGTTAGCAGATGTGTAGCGGTTAGCTACGATTATCTTGTTAAGAGAGTCGTAATCTTCCTTCCAATCGCTTCTGTAGGACGCATAGCGGTCACAAGCGAAGAAGGTGGATGCGGCGTACGCATTCGTATCGGACGGACGGCTTCCAAGCTTGCCGTCAAGATACATACGTACAAGCGCGGACGATTCGCTTTGATACATCGGGAAGCTCAGCGAGCGCACCGTGTATCCTTCTATTTTAAGGTGGTTTACAAGACGGTTCGACTGGGTTTCCTTGCCAGATCCGTCAAGTCCGTCTATTGCTATAAAGGTGGACATTTTAATCTCCATTCAGCCGCCATGACGGCGGCATGATATATTTTTATGAAATTCAAATGTGTTTGCTGTGCAAACAAAAATGGGATAGGACCCATTTTTAATTTGAATTTCGGTGCGTGAACAGCCTCGCTGCGTCTATGTCAAATAAACCTTCACGCTATGCTCCTTTGTGTAGTATTGTGCGGTGCTCACACCACATCATTCGCCGCGGCGAAGCTCCATTTCAAGATATTCTTCCTTTGAGATAAGCACGTCACGCGGCTTCTGTCCCTGCGGTGCGCTGACGATTCCCATCTGTTCCATCGTATCGATGAGCTTTGCCGCACGGCCGTAGCCGAGCTGTAAGCGGCGCTGAATGAGCGAGGTTGATATCTTACCCGACTCAACGGCAAGCTGAATTGCCGGACGAAGCATCGGATCTCCGTCGTTCGCCTCTTCGTCGCCGTCACCGAGAACGGTCGCCTTCTTGTTACCGCAAAGCTGTGCCTCGCGCTCGATCGTGTCGATAACGCTTTGATCGTATTCACGCTGACCGTAGTTATTCTTAATAAACGCAGTGACCTCCTCGACCTCGTCGTCGGACACGAAACAGCCCTGTACGCGAAGCGGCTTTATGCTTCCGATAGGAGCGTAAAGCATATCGCCTCGGCCGATAAGCTTCTCTGCACCGACACAGTCGATGATCGTACGCGAGTCGACCTGATTTGCGGTCGTGAACGCGATACGCGACGGAACGTTTGCCTTGATAAGACCGGTAACGACGTCAACCGACGGACGCTGTGTACCGATAACGAGATGCATACCTGCGGCACGCGCCTTCTGTGCGATACGGCAGATGGCTTCCTCGACGTCGTCGCGAGCCATCATCATAAGGTCCGCAAGCTCGTCGATAACGATAACGATCTGCGGCAGCTTCTCTGCCTCATCGTCGTTTGCAACGGACTGATTGTAGCCCTTGATGTTACGCACACCTGCGCCCTCAATAAGCTCGTATCTGCGCTCCATTTCGCTGACTGCCCAGTGGAGTGCACCCGCCGCCTTTTTAGGATCGGACACAACGGGAACGAGAAGATGAGGAATGCCGTTATAGACGTTAAGCTCGACTTTTTTCGGGTCGATCATTATAAACTTGACCTCGTCGGGCCGTGCCTTATAAAGTATCGACACAATAAGCGAGTTGATACAAACGGACTTACCCGAGCCGGTGGTACCTGCGATAAGCAGGTGAGGCATCTTTGCAACGTCAAGGAATATCGGTGCGCCCGCAACGTCCATACCGAGCGCGGTGGTAACCTTGCTCTGCGAGGACTTGAAGGCGTTATCTTCAAGAAGCTCACGGATGTAAACAGTAGACGTGCTTCTGTTCGGAACCTCGATACCGACCGCTTCCTTACCGGGAATCGGCGCTTCTATACGAACGCCGCTTGTTGCAAGGTGAAGCGCGATGTCATCAACGAGGTTAAGTATGGAACGAACCTTCGTACCAACCTCGGGCTGAAGCTCGTATCTCGTAATTGTAGGACCGCGGGACACGTTGATTATCTTCGTCTTTACGTTAAACGAGCGAAGAGTTTCAACAAGCTTGTTTGCGGTCTGCTGAATCTCACCCGACATATCGGCATTACTGCTCGAGGTGTCGTATTTGAGAAGCGCCATCGGCGGGAACGTGTAGTCAGGCACCTTTATCGGCTCCATAGAAACCTTGCCGCCCGAAACCTCCGCGTACATATTTCCCTCGCCCGAAAGCTCGTCCTCGTCGTAAGCGACGGAGTTCTCCTCGTGCGAAACTCTGCTCTTTTCGATCATAAGGTCGATTTCCGCCGAGGTAACGACATCGCCCTCCACCTCGGGAACAGCGCTGTCTGCATTTTTCGGCTCAACGAATATCTTGGAAAGATCTATATTGCCGTCGTCAAGCGCGCTAAGCTCTTGCTCGCCTGTCTTTTCCATAGGCTTTACACGGCTTCTGCGAGCTTTTCCGTCCTCGGGATAGGTATCTCCGTCAATAGCACCGTCAACGTCGAAAGGAAGCTCTGTATCAGAGCGGCGCGTACTGCGTGCACTCTCGCGCTCACGGATCTCGTCGAAAATCTCGGGATCTATCGGAGTCAGTGCACGGTCATTGTCAATTTCAGCCGCGGCATCGTAAAAATCGTCCTCGTCACGGCTTACGTCGACGGGCATCTTATTTCGAAGACTCTTTTTTGTCTGCTTTACTCGGATCTCTCTATTGCCGTGACTGTTCGCCGCAGCATACGCTTCGTTTCTCTGGCGTTTTTCTTCACGCGCATTCGCAGCACTCTCGGAAAGTCTTTTCTTCCACGCACGGATCCCCGTAACGATATAAGCGCTGAACACGTGCGGAGTCATGCCGAAAAGGAAAATGGCAAAAAGCAGGATAAGCGCTATCGAGAATATAAGCGTTCCCGCAAAGCCAAGCATCGCCCAAAGTGCGTTGCCGAAAAGTCCGCCTATCGCACCGCCGCCCTTCGCATCAAGTCCAAGCTTAAAGAGCTCGACAAGATTGAAGGTGTCAACGCCCTCGATCTTGGCGTTACGCGAAAAAATGTGGATAAGGACAGCCACCAAAACACAGGAGGACAAGGAAAAAAATATCTTCCACCCGGTAAAATTGTTAACAACGTCATTCTTCCAAAAGCAAGCAACGCTCACAAGAACTATCGGCACGATCCAGGCAGCGCTCGAGAAAAGTCCAAAGAAAGTATTTCTTAAAAATCCGCCAAGGAATCCCGTTGGTCCCGCAAAATAGCTTATAACAAGAAACAGCGAAACAAGCCCAAGAGCATACGGCACTATCTGATTTACGATGCTGTTGGGATTTTTGGTATTCTGTTTTGCGACACTCTTTTTGCTGACTTTATTAGTGCTTGTGCTTTTCTTCTTCTGGGCTTTATAGGCTGGCATTATTTTGTCCTTTCTTTTAACGTATTATAAAGCAGCATACGGGTTATACTGCGAATATAGGTGTAAATATAATTATACTATTATATTATATCACAGTTTTTTCGAAATTACAACCCATAAATTATGATTAAAAAGAAAAGTTTAGAAAAAATAAGCAAAAAAACGCGTATTATTTTACTTGGCGTACTCGCGCTTACCGCAGGAGTTGTAAACGGCTTTCTCGGCACCGGCGGAGGAATAGTCCTGATGCTCGCTTTAACGCTCGTGCCGGCGAGCGGCGACACCGCCGCACGTGACCGATTCGCAACGGTAATCGCAGTAATACTTCCCCTCTCGCTCGTGTCAACTGTAACGTACGGCGAAAACGTAGATCTCTCCGCCGCATCGCCCTACATTCTCCCCGGCATATTCGGCGGCGTGCTCGGCGCATTGCTTCTCGACAAATTATCAGTAAAGCTAATAAAAAAGCTATTTGCCGCTATGGTTATATGGGCCGGTATAAGCTTTTTGAGATAGCCTATGCTTGATTTTATCGTAGGCTTTGCCGTTTCCGTGCTATCGGGACTCGGAATAGGCGGCGGAGGACTTCTCGTGATATGGCTCGTTCTCTATTGCTCCGTCGAGCAATTAAGCGCGCAGGGGATAAATCTCGTGTTTTTTCTCTTTTCCTCAACAGCAGCTATGGTCGTCCATTTCATGAAGCGAAAGCTTAATTTTAAGCTTATCGCTTATCTCACAGGTTTTGGCGTGATCGGTGCATTTCTCGGCAGCCTGCTTTCAAAAAGCGTATCCCCCGAGATAATCAGAAGCACGTTTGGAATACTCCTTATCATCTCGGGGGTTATGACAATATTCAAAAGGTAAAAAATCCCCCGACGTTTTAGCGTCGGGGGACTTGGAATCAACCAAACTTCTTCATATACTTTGCAAATACGTCGGCAGCCTGACCGCGGGTGGAAGCGGTCTGAGGACCAAAGGTGCTGTCAGCATTACCGATCATAATGCCCTGCTCCTTCATCCAAAGAACAGCGCCAGTAGCCCAGTCAGCAACCTGCTTCTTATCGGTGTAAGAAAGCTCGCCGGTAGTAGTAACGTCTACACCCTTGCTGTCAGCATAACGCCAAATGATAGTAGCCATCTGTTCGTTGGTGATCTTACCGTTAGGATCGAACTGAGTAGCGGAAATACCGTTTACGATACCCTCGGAAGCCGCCCATGCAACTGCCTTGTCGTACCAAGAGCCTGCAACAACGTCCTTGAAGGTTGCATTGCCCTTATCGGGAGTACCCTCAAGACGGTGAAGAATAGTAACGAACTGAGCGCGTGTAAGAACGGTGTTTGGGCTGAACTCGGTATCAGACATACCAAGCATAACGCCCCTGATGTTTACGTACTTGACGCCGTCGAAGTACCAAGCACTCTCAAGAACGTCGGTGAAGGGGTTGGTCCACGCGTACGCATCATCCTCGGGAGCGAGAGTTCCGCTCTGCTTGAAGTTGATCTTGTTAGCAGTAGCGAAAGCATTAGCCGCAGAATTAGCAGCCGCGGTAATGGTAAGTCCGGTACAGCCGTCGAAAGCGTATCTGTCAATGGTTTCTACAGAGTTCGGAATGGTTGCATTCTTAAGTGCGGTGCAGTAACCGAATGCATTGTACGGAATCTCGGTAACGCCTGCAGGAATGCTGATTGCAACGAGCTTGGAACAGCCGCTGAATGCGGAGCTTCCGATAGTTTTAAGGTTTGCAGGGAGAGTTACGCCAGCGATAGACGAGCAATTCTCGAACGCCATATTGTCGATAGCGGTAACGCTTGCAGGAATGGTAACACTTGCAAGAGCGGTGCAGCCTGCGAAGGTGAGATTACGGATAGCGGTAACGCCCGAGGGAATAACCACAGCCGTAAGCTTTGCACAGTTTCTGAATGCACCGACACCGATAGCCTTAACGGTCGAAGGAATGGTTACGCTCGTGATGTCAGAGCCACTGAAAGCGTAGTTACCGATAGAAGTAATGCCGCTCGAAATAACGACAGAGGTGTAAGCCGCGTCTGCCCAAGGAGCGGGACTTAACTGATAATTATCCATCTTGCCGGTGCCGCTTATAGTAAGCACGCCGTTTGCTACGCTCCAGGTAGCAGTAGCGCCGCAGGATCCGGATGTAGCCGAAGCCTGAACGCAGATAGCAGCAGATGCAAACAGCATCATAACAGCCATAACGGCGCAGATAATTTTAACCGAAATTCTTCTCATTATTTTATCCTCCTTATGCCATTGGCATATTTGTTACTTGATTTGTCCGCATGTGCTGCGGTTGTTTACTGAATTTTATGTAGCTTATCCGATTACTCAAGACCGTTAGCCTTGCGCTTGTCAACGAGATTGTTGATTCTCGTGACGGGGTTGAGTAGCGCGCTTATCGAATGGTCGTGATTGAGCGTGTCGATGATGTACGAGATGTACTTGCACATATTAACCTCAACGAACCACTCACGCTTTTTCAATTCCTCAGTGCGGTAAATAAGGTTGGTCGTAAAGATACGGTCAATGATTCCCTCTTCGTAAGCCGCGTCGAATCTGTCAAGACCGTTGCAGAACAGACCGAAGGTCGAGAATACGAATATTCTCTTTGCGCCCTTGCTCTTTAACTGTCTTGCAACGTCAAGCATAGAGTCACCGGAGCTTATCATATCGTCAACGACGATAGCATCCTTACCGTGAAGGTCGCGTCCGAGATACTCGTGCGCCTCGATGGGGTTCTTGCCGTCGATTACCACAGCGTAGTTACGGCGCTTGTAGAACATACCGAGGTCAAGACCGAGGACAGAGGAATAATAGATACAACGGCTCATACCGCCCTCGTCGGGAGATACGACCGAAAGATTGTCGCGGTTGAGCTTAATATCGGGAACGTTCTTGCAAAGAGCCTTTATCATCTGATAGGTACAGCGAACGTTTTCAAAGCCCGAAAGCGGAATTGCGTTCTGTACGCGTGCATCGTGAGCGTCGAAGGTGATAATGTTGGAAACACCCATCGCAACGAGCTCCTGAAGTGCGTTTGCACAGTCGAGAGATTCTCTGGAGGAGCGCTTGTGCTGACGTCCCTCATAAAGCATCGGCATAATAACCGAAATGCGGCGCGCCTTACCGCCGATAGCAGCGATGACACGCTTTAAGTCCTGATAGTGATCGTCCGGGCTCATCGGTACGGTCATACCGTACATCTTATATGTAACGCCGTAGTTGAAGCAGTCGTTTACAATGTAAACGTCGTGACCGCGAAGCGATTCGTGTATATTACACTTTGCCTCACCGGTACCGAAGCGAGTGCAGTCAGCCTGAACGACAAAGGATTTGTCGGTTCCTCTCCACTCCTTGAGATACGCATCAACCTGAGCGGTCAATTCTTCACAGCCGCGAGTTCCGATAACACTAAGTTCGCCGTATAAAGTCTCATCCATATTTGATTTTTCCTCCGTAAACAGCCTTGCGGCGATAACTGAACACAGCTCACCTATAAGGCAACCAATAGTCACACAGACATTATAACATACAATCGCGAATTTTAAAAGACTTTTTTTGATATTTTTATTTATTTATGAAAACTGCCCAAAACGATTTCAGCCATTTTGTGCATTGTACCACATCACCTACTTATACCCTTACAGGCCGAATGGCATTTATGGCGTACAACATCACCAAAAACGCACTTTTTAATTAGGCAACTATCACTAAAAATCACAATCTGTTCAAAAACTCGAAATATTTTCTTGACAATCGTACTCGTTTTTGTTATAATTTGAGCGAGGGGAAAAATTCCCCTAAAATAAAATTCAAGGAGATTGAAACAATGAAAAAGATTCTTTCCTTCATTCTTGTTGCTATGATGCTCGCAACTATGCTTCTCACCGGCTGCGGCACCACCGGCACCACCGGCGATGACACTATCGGCGACACCACCGATGCTCTCACGCTCGAGAACATCAAGGTTGCATTCCTCTACGTAGGCACCATCGGTGACCTTGGTTACTCCTACGCACACGATCAGGGCAGACTTGCTCTCGAGGCTATGGGCGTTACCACCACCTACGTTGAGAACGTTCCTGAGTCCTCCGAGTGTGAGGTTACTCTCCGTCAGCTTTGCGACGAGGGTTACAACGTAATCTACGCTACCTCCTTCGGCCCCGGCGAGTGGGTTGAAAAGGTTGCTAAGGATTATCCCGATGTATACTTCGGTCACGCTACCGGTTACATCACCGGCGACAACTACGGTAACTACATGGGCCGCGTTTACGAAGCTCGTTACCTCGCAGGCGTTGTTGCAGCTCTTAACTCCCCCACCGGCAAGATCGGTTACGTTGCAGCTATGAAGATTCCGGAAGTTATCCGCGGTATCAACGCGTTTACTCTCGGTGTTCGCTCTGTCAACCCCGAGGCTACCGTTGAGGTAGTATGGACCAACACCTGGTTCGACGTTACCATTGAGAAGACCGCTGCTCTTGAGCTTATCAACAAGGGTTGCGACCTCATCGCTCAGCACTGCGACTCCACCGCTCCCCAGCTCGCAGCTCAGGAAAAGGGCGTTAAGGCTATCGGCTACAACTCCTCCACTCCTACCGCTGCTCCCGCAGCTTACCTCACTGCTCCTCTCTTCCACTGGGGCGTTTACTACTGCCAGGACGTTCAGGCGATCGTTGACGGCACCTGGACCGGCGCTACCTACTGGGAAGGTCTCTCCGCTGGTATGGTATCTCTCGATACCCTTACCGAGAACTGCGTAGAGGGCACCGCTGAGGCTGTTGCTGCCGCAGAGGCTGCTATCAAGGACGGTTCTCTCGTTATCTTCGCAGGCGAGCTCAAGGACAACACCGGTGCTGTTAGAGTTGAGGCTGGTCAGACTATGACCGACGCTGAGCTCCAGGCATTCGACTGGTTCGTTGAGGGCGTTATCGGCTCCATCAACTAATTGATGAGTCAATAAAAATCGCATCGTTTCGCCACCCCGAGGGGTGGCGATTTTTTATTTACGAATTATTGATTATCTCTTGACGAACGCTGTCGTTATATGGTATAATAGTATATATATTTTTATTTTTTGAGGAAACAGCTTATGAATGAGATCTGCGTTAAACTCGAAGGCATATGTAAAGCCTTCGGCCCCGTCAAAGCAAACAATAATATAAACTTTGACGTACGCTCGGGCGAGATCCATGCTCTGCTCGGCGAAAACGGCTCCGGCAAGTCAACTCTCATGAATATCCTTTCGGGTATTTACTCCCCCGACAGCGGCTCTATTGAACTTTACGGCGAGCCCATAGCGTTCACGTCCCCCAAGGATTCTATCGCCGCAGGCATCGGCATGGTGCACCAGCACTTCAAGCTCGTCGACGTGCTCTCCGCCAAGGAAAATATCATCGGCGGCAATAAGAGCACCGGATTTTTCACGGGCGGTAAGGCTATGGCTTCGAAGATCCGCGAGATCGAGGACAAGTACGGTCTTCACCTTGACCCCGACAAAAAGGTCTACAATATGTCCGTATCCGAGAAGCAGACCTGCGAAATCCTTAAGGTTCTCTACCGCGGCGCAAAGATACTCATTCTCGATGAGCCGACCGCCGTGCTTACTCCGCAGGAGATCACCGTTCTTTTCGATATTCTTCGCAAAATGAAGGCGCAGGGCTGCTCTATCGTTATCATAACGCATAAGCTCGCAGAGGTGCTTGAGATCTCTGACCGCGTTACTATTATGCGTAAGGGCGAGTCGATAAAGACCGTCAACACCGCTGAAACTAACGCAGCGGAGCTTACCGAAATGATGGTCGGTCACCCAATCTCGCTCGATATAGACTGCGTCCCCGTAGAGGAAGAAAAGAAGCACAAGCTTCTCGAAATCACCAACCTTACCGTAATGAACGCTGACCATCGCCGTGCGCTCGACGAGATTTCATTTTCCCTCTCGTCAGGCGAAATCCTCGGCGTTGCAGGTATCGCAGGAAGCGGACAGAAGGAGCTTTGCGAAACCATCGCAGGTCTTGACAAGGTAGCAAGCGGCGACATCGTGTTCAAGGGCTCGTCCATCGTTGGACTTTCGCCCAGAAGCATCATTCGTCACGGTATAACAATGTCGTTTATTCCCGAGGACAGACTCGGAATGGGACTTGTCGGCTCGATGTCTATAATCGATAACGTTCTGCTCAAATCCTATCAGAATATGCCCGGTGTGTTTATGAACCGCAAGGAAGGCGCCGAGATCGCAAACGATATAATCGAGCGCTTCGCTATCGCAACGCCGTCGGCCCAGCATACCGTAAACAAGCTCTCCGGCGGTAACATTCAGAAGGTACTGCTCGGACGCGAAATAAACTTAAACCCCGAGCTTCTCATCACCGCGTACCCTGTTCGCGGACTTGATATCGGCGCATCGTACAACATCTACGACGTGCTCAACGAGCAAAAGCAAAAGGGTGTCGGCATTCTCTTTATCGGTGAGGACCTCGACGTTCTTCTCGGTATATCCGACAGAATAATGGTACTCCACGAGGGCAAGGTTATGGACATCCTCGATGCAAGAAAGACAAACAAGCAGGAGCTCGGTATGCTCATGCTCGGTCACAAGAACGACGAAAGGAGCGGCGAAAATGCTTAAAATACAGAAAAAACAAGGCTTATCGCCCAGAAATGAAGCGCTCCTTCGTATCGGTACGGTTGTGATCGCGCTTGTTGCCGCCGGTATCATAATGGCGCTTCTCGGATACAATCCGATCGATATGTACGTCAAGATGATAAAGGGCTCGCTCGGCTCGAAGTACTACTTCAAGTCCACCGTAGAAAAGTGCATTCCCCTTCTCATAATGTCGCTCGGCGTTTCCATCGCATTCAAGATGAAATTCTGGAACATCGGTGCAGAGGGACAGTTCTATATGGGCGCATTCGGCGCTACTTGGGTTTGGCTGCTCCTGCCCGAAACCACGCCTATCTGGCTGATGCTTCCCGTTATGGCACTCGCATCGTTCGTATTCGGCGGACTTTGGGCGCTTATCCCCGCGATCTTGAAGCACAAGCTCTCAACAAGCGAAACGCTCGTTACGCTTATGCTTAACTATATAGCAATCAAGTGGATATCTTATCTGCAGTACGGTCCCTGGAAGGATCCCGCAGAACGCGGTATGCCCAAGATATTCAAATTCACCGAGAACTCTGCCCTGCCCACTGTTTTCGATATTCATATCGGTTGGATAGTGGCGCTCGTTCTCGTCGTGATCGCTTATATTATTATGAACTATTCCAAGTTCGGCTTTGAGATCTCCGTGCTCGGTGAAAATCCGCAGACGGCAAGATACGCAGGTATGAACGTTACCAAAACACTCCTTATCGCCGTTATCATTTCCGGAGGCATCTGCGGTATTGCAGGTATGCTTCAGGCGACGGGCAGCGAAGGCCGACTCGGCGATAATATTTCCGCGGGACTCGGATTTACAGCTATCATCACAGCGTGGCTTGCAAAGCTCTCCGCTCCGATGATACTCGTCGTATCATTCCTTTTTGCGATACTTCTTCAGGGCGGCAAATACCTTCAGGTTATGCAGATCCCCGCATCCGTATCCGAGGTTATTCAGGGTATAATCCTCTTCTTCGTGCTTGCGAGTGAATTCTTCGCAAACTACAGAATAGTCTTTAAGCGAAAGGAGAACAAATAATGGAATGGCTTGATCAGCTTTCGCTGTTTTTACAGTCCACCGTCCAGATGGGCACGCCGATACTTCTCGGCACGCTCGGCGGCATTCTCAACGAGAAGGTCGGACACACTAACCTCGGCGTTGAGGGTATGATGCTTATGGGCGCAGTTATCGGTTATATGACCGGTGTAAACACGGGAAATCCCATCGTTTCTATCCTTGCCGCAGGTCTTGCCGGCGCACTTTGCGCACTTATCTATGCTATCGTAACCGTAACCTTTATGGGTAATCACGTTGTTACGGGTCTTGTTCTTACCATTTTCGGTACGGGTCTTTCGAGCTTCCTCGGTAATACTACCGTTGAGGTTCTCGATGCTCTCGGAAATCCCGCAATGCAGCCTTATACGCAGGCAAATCTGCCGCTTACGGTTTCGAAGCCGCTTGCAGCGTTTGACTTCCCAGCACTTTCCGAAATCCCGCTCCTTGGCAACATGTTCTTTAAGCAGAGCATCTACGTTTACGTTTCGCTCGCACTCGCAGTTGTACTCGCTATATATATGAAGCGAACCCGTCTTGGACTTAACATGCGTATGATTGGCGAAAACCCCGGTGCCGCTGACGCTTCTGGCATCAATATCATAGCATATAAGTACACCCATATTTGCATCGGCGGCTTCCTTTGCGGCCTTGGCGGAGCGTACCTCTCGCTCGTTTACGCTTGCCGCTGGCAGGAAGAAATGACCGCAGGTATGGGCTGGATCGCCGTTGCACTCGTTATCTTCGCAACGTGGGATCCGCTTAAGGCTATCTTCGGCGCGTACTTCTTCGGTGCGATGAGCGCCCTCGGTCTTAAGATACAGAATCTTTCAATTCCTATGTTTGGCAAGGACGTAAAGATCGCCTCTGAATTTCTCGCGATGCTCCCCTACATTATGACTATCGTGGTTCTTATAGTAATCACGCTTCGCAAGAAGAAGGAGTATCAGGCACCTGCCGCACTCGGCCTTCCGTATTTCAGAGAAGACCGTTAAACAAAAAGGATACAAAAAAATCCCGTCCGTGTCTATTTGGTGCGGACGGGCTAATCTTGTAATAATTTAAGAGGTTATTTATGTCTTCAAAAAAGCTTCTCGGAAGCGTGGCGCTGCTTGTCGCCGCCGTTTTCTGGGGATCAACATTTGTTGCGCAAAGCGTTGCAAGCGAGGTCGTTGAGCCGTTCACGTTTTTGGCTTCGCGTTCATTGCTTGGATTTGTCTTTTTAATACCTGTAAGTCTTATAAAAGACCTTTTTTCAAAAAAATCGGGAAATTATAAAAGACTTGATAAATCCGGCGCAAAACCGCTTATAATCGGCGGTATCTGCTGCGGCACCGCGCTTACTGCGGCGTCGGGACTCCAGCAGATCGGTATGACGGGAGAGAACTCGGGAAAAGCCGGATTTATAACGGCGATGTATATTCTTCTCGTGCCGATACTCGGACTGTTTTTCAGGAAAAGAGTTCGCCCTGCAATATGGCTTTGCGTCATAATGGGCGTTGTAGGTCTTTATTTTCTCTGCATCACAGACGGCTTTACACTTGAAAAAAGCGATTTGTTTTTAATGATATGTGCGGCGGTCTTCTCCATTCACATTCTCATCGTTGACTACTTTTCGCCCAAAGTCGACGGCGTAAAGCTCTCCTGTATACAGTTTTTTACCGTTTTCGTGATGGCGAGTGTACTAGCGCTTGCATTCGAGGATACGTCGTTTAGTGAAATCCTCGGTGCGTGGTTCCCTATTTTTTATGCGGGTGTCTTTTCCAGCGGTATTGCATACACACTTCAGATAGTCGGTCAAAAACACACCGAGCCGACCGTTGCCTCGCTTCTTATGAGCCTTGAATCGGTGTTCGCCGTGATCGGAAGTATGCTTCTGCTCGCACAGTTTCCCACAACGCGTGAGGTTATCGGATCCGTTATTATGTTCGCGGCGATAATCATTTCGCAGCTTCCCGAAAGAAAAGCAAAATCAAAGTAGCTCCTAAGGAGTAAAAAATGCAGGAATTCTTTAATAATCTCACACTTCTCGATGTTTTTATAAGATTTTTCGGAGTGGTCGGACTTGCACTTTGTGTGCTGTCATTTCAGTTTAAGAAGCACAAGGGTATAATGATCGTCAAGACCTGCTCGGAGCTATGCTTCGCTGTGCAGTATATTCTGCTCGGAGCCTGGACGGGCGCACTGCTTGACGGAGTGTCAATACTTCGCAATTCCCTTTTCGCTTGGAACGTCGAAAAGAAGCGCTCGACGTTGCCCGTCATTATAGCTTTTGGCATGCTTGTTATCGTACTCGGTATCAGCTCGTGGGCAGGTCCGATCAGCATTTTACCTGTAGCGGCAAAGCTGATCTCCACGGTTTCCTACGGAATGAAAAAGGAGCGTATTCTCCGCCTCATCGCTCTTCCGTCGTGTATTTTATGGGTGATCTACAACCTCACGATCGGTGGATTCGAAGCGGCAATAAGTGACACGCTTACGTTTGCCTCAATACTCGTCGCAATATACAAATTCGATATTAAAAAGCCACGCTGAGTGGCTTTTTAAATTTTTATGTAAAATAGCGTGCTATCTAACATAATTCGCACGAAAACCGCTTGACTTTTTTTCCTTAAATCGGTATAATTAAAATTGGTATGTACGAGCAGGACCTCACTCCTTCGGGACCCGTGCTTCTGCCCGGACAGTTTTACAAAAGAGTTTCTACACACGTAGAGAGTAAGGTAATGGCGGAGATCTTCGCCTGCGAGGCCGACGGCGAACAGCTTATCATAGCCGGTCTTGATGCTACAAAAATTTCAAAAGACCTCAACCTTGCAGTTAAGGATGCGGTAAGAAAAAAGTGTGCAGAGATCGACACCGACAAGATCATTATCTCCGCAACCCACATTCACACCTTCCCTGCATACGCGTCAAAGAATGCAGGCGCAGAGGTGCTTACAAGAATCAACAGATTCTTCCCCGCTGACTATAAGTATGTTGCCGCAGTAGACAACGATGACTATATGGATCCCACCGAATACTTCGATATGCTCACCGAGCTTGTTTCCGACGGTATTGTAAAGGCTTGGAATAAGCGTGATACCGCTTACATAGCACAGGAATTCGGCAGAGCCGTTGTAGGTCATTGCCGCCGCGTTTCCTATAACGACGGCATGGCAAAGATGTACGGCATCGCCGACAAGGCGACCTTCGATTCCCTCGAGAGCGCAAGTGACAGCGGCGTTGAGCTTCTGTACGTTTTCGATAAGGACAAGAAGCCGATGGGCGCGCTCGTAAATATCGCATGCCCTGCACAGGTGCTCGAGCACTGTAGCTTCATTTCCTCCGACTATTGGGGCAAGGCACGCGACTTCGTCAAGGAAGAATACGAGGACTTCGTTCTCGTGCCGCTCTGCGCACCTGCAGGCTGTCAGTCGCCGCGCGATATGGTAAGATTTGTTCTTCCCAACACGCTCGACCCCAACCTCACTCGCGACAATGAGCAGCGTCCGCGCCTTACCGATCCCGATATGTTCACCGTTGAAGGTGCAACCGAGCTTGGAGATCGCGTTTCGAGCGTTGTTTTAAGAAAGCTGAAGTCCGCTAAGGATAAGCTCGTCGGCGAGGCTGTGCTTAAGCACCAGGTTGTAAACTGCGAGCTTCCGATCAGACGCGTTTCCGAGTCTGACAAGCTTCGTGCAGAGGAAAACATCAAGCGTTACATAGAACGCCTCCCGAAGAAGGAATACGACGCATACGATAAGGCAGCTCTTCACGAGGACACAGGTATCCTCATCAGATATGAGGAGCAGGAAACCCAGACTCTCATCAAGCCCGAGATCCACTTCGCACGTCTTGGCAACGTTGCGTTTGCATCCAACCCGTTCGAGCTCTTCCTCGACTACGGTAACAGAATCAGAGCAAGAAGCCACGCACAGCAGACCTTCCTCATCCAGCTCGCTTGCGAATCGTACAGCTACCTCCCCACCGAGAGAGCGGAAAAGTCGAGCCATTACAGCGCATACGTTTCGAGCGGATACGTTGGCCATGAGGGCGGCGATATGCTCGTTTACAGAACACTTGACGCTATAAAGGAACTGTTCGCCGATAACGCAAAAGAAATTCCCGGCGACTAAGGAAGGAACACAAAAATGGGCAAAATTTATGTAGGATGGTCGGAAATAAGCCTTACTCCGGATAAAAAAATCACCCTCGCAGGTCAATTCTTCGAGAGAATTTCGGAGTACGTGGAAACGCCTATCACGGCAACCGCTATGGCAGTTGAGTCGGACGGCGAGCAAATGATTATCTGCTCCTGCGACCTTGTCGGCATTGGCGAAGCTCTTCTTGAGATGGTTAGAGAAACCGTTAAGGAGGCCGTTCCCGAAATCAACCCTGATAAGATAATCATCGCGGCAACTCACGTTCACACCGCGCACGTTTATCCGAGAAAGAGAGGCGCTCAGGGTACCGGTACTAAGGAAATCCTCAACCGCTACCTCCCCGAGGAAAAGCAGTATGTTCCCAAGGTCAGCGCAAAGGGCGACGACGTTATGACCCCCGCTGAATCCCTCGAATTTCTCATAGAGAAAATTTCCGAGGCAATAATTAAGGCTTGGAACAACAGAAAGCCAGCACGCTACGCACAGGGCTTCGGAAGAGCCGCTGTCGGTATGAACCGCCGTGTTTGCTACAACGACGGAAGCGCAAAGATGTGGGGCGATGCTAACACCGCAACGTTTACCGAGCTCGAGGGCGGAAACGATTCCGGTATCGAGATGATCTTCACATACGATGAGAATGAAAAGCTCACCGGCGTTGTTGCAAACATCTGCTGCCCCTCTCAGGTAGTTGAGCACAGAAGCTTTATCTCCTCTGACTATTGGGGCAAGGTTAAGATCCTTCTTCGCGAAAAGTACGGTGATGATCTCTTCCTTCTCGCACTCGGCGGACCCGGCGGCGACCAGTGTCCCCGTGACCTTATCCGTTGGGTAAATCCCGAAACGCCCGTTGACGATCCTCACATTGACCGCCCTGACTACATCGAGCGTGTCGCAGACCCGTCGATGTTCGACATTAAGGGCACCTGGAAGATCGGTAAGCGCGTATCCCGCGAGATCATCGATGCTATCGAAGAGGTTGAGGCAACATACGACGAGGCTATCGTTAAGCACGAAACCTACACTCTCGATCTTCCCCTTCGCAGAGTTACTCCGAGCGAGTATGCTGCGGCTTGTGCGGCTATGGAAGCATTCGTTGCAAAGGTTACCGACCATGTAAACTTCGCAGACAACGCTGCTATGTACGTTCATGCAGGCACCATTCTCCGCTACGAGTTCCAGCACAAGCACAATCTCGTTCCTACCGAGGTACATATCGCAAGACTCGGTTCGATCGCAATCGCCACCAATCCCTTTGAGCTCTTCCTCGATTTCGGTAATCAGATGAGAGCAAGAAGCCGTGCAAAGCAGACGATTCTTATTCAGCTCGCCTGCGGTATCGGCGGATACCTCCCCACTGCGAAGGCAGAAAAGGGCGGACATTACAGCGCTTACGTAACCAGCGGCTCCGTTGGTCACGAGGGCGGCGACATCCTCGTAAGAAAGACTGTTGAAGAGATCAACAATATGTTCGAGGAAAGGTAAGGCGACTTTTCGTGAAATTTTTTAAGCTGCCTGAAAACCCAAGGTTTACGAACAAAGCCTTGATACTGTTCCTATTACCTATCGTTTTAGAGCAGTTTATGATGGCAGGTCTTAGTATTGCGGACACGTTTATGGTATCAACTATCGGTGGCGATAAAACGCTTTCAGACGCGATCGTCGCCGGCGTCGCAAACGTTAACAGAATTGATACCTTTGCCAAACAGTTCTTCCTCGCGATGGCACAGGGCGGAAGCGTAATTCTGTCAATGTATATCGGAGCGAAGGACCCAAAGCAGGCAGAGCGCTCGCTTAAAACCAACATTCACATCGTGCTTATGTTCGGTCTTGCGCTGACAGCGATAATGATCGGATTCAAAACGCAGATTATTAACCTGCTTTTCGGTAACGCTGATCCGACGGTGCTTGAATACAGCTACGCTTACTTCACCGTCACGGCGCTTTCCTACCCCTTTATCGCACTTTACTATGCAGGTACGGCATCATTTCGTGCTATGGGAGAAAGTAAAATTCCCTCGATGGCTGCGGTTGCGATGATGGTCATCAACCTTGCGCTCAAGGCGCTGTTTATCTACGTATTCGACCTTGAGGTTCAGGGCGCTGCCCTGTCAACGCTTATCTCGATGTGCATCACGGGCATTACGCTTATGCTTATGCTTGGAAGCAAGAAGCGCAAAGTACCGCTTCGCGGTATATTTAAGATCGACTTCGGCGGCGGACTTGCAAGACGCATACTTGGAGTATCAATCCCGAACGGTCTTGAAAACGCTATGTTCCAGCTTGGAGCGCTTCTTATCGCAAGCCTTGTCGCAGGACTCGGTACAGCATCTATAGCCGCAGACCAGCTCGCGCGCAACATCTCCCCGATAATACACAGCATCGGATCGGGATTTTCGGCGGTTATGATGATGGTCGTCGGTCAGTGTATGGGAGCCAGCAGGCCCGATGAGGCAACGATGTATACAAAGCACATACTGAAGCTTGACTATCTTTTCACCGCGGTACAAGGCGTATTCTTTATGCTGATACTGCGGCCGGTCGTTTCGATATTTAACGTATCGGACGAAGCGAAAAATCTCGCGGTTTCTATAATGGTGCTTTACATCATCGGCTCGTGTCTGTTCTACCCTACCGGATTTGCTCTGCCTTCGGCACTGCGCGGCGCAGGCGATACGAAGTACGTTATGTTCATATCAAGTGCTTCTATGCTGCTATTCAGAGTGCTGGCGGCGTATGTGTTCGTTTACGCGTTCGACCTCGGCGTTATCGGCACGTGGGTTGCTATGGTATCCGACTGGGTAATCAGAACGCTCATTTTCGTAATTCGATTTGCCCGTGGCAAATGGAAACATAAAAAAGTAATTTAATTTTTAGGAGGATAAAAGATGTACAAAGGTATAGAAATCAAGCCGCCCTTTTTTGAGATAGGCCCGAAAGCTTACCTCTATGGCGAGGAGATGCTGAAGCTTGCAAAGGTTATCGATAAGGTAGCCCTCAAGTACGATCTCGACGTTATCGTAACGCCGCAGTACACCGACATTCAGCTTTTAGCACAGAACACCGAGAGAATTCTCGTATTCGCACAGCACATGGATCCCCTTCCCGTCGGCAGAGGTCTTGGCTCGGTGCTTCCCGAGGCTGTTAAGGCGGCAGGCGCTGTGGGCGTAATGCTCAACCACGCGGAAAAGCCGATCTCGCTCGAAACCGTTGCCGAAACTATCAAGCGTGCCGACGAGGTTGGTCTTGCAACTATCGTTTGCGCTGACACCCTCGAGGACGTCAAGAACATTGCCAAAATGGGCCCGAACCTCATCGTTGCAGAGCCCACCGAGCTTATCGGTACGGGCAAGACGAGCGACGCCAACTACGTTGTTGACACCATCAAGGCTGTTCAGGAAATCAACCCCGAGATCATGGTTCTTCAGGGTGCAGGTATCTCGAACGGTCAGGACGTATACAACACCATCAAGCTCGGCGCACAGGCTACCGGCTCTACAAGCGGTATCATCAAGGCTGCTGATCCCTACGCTATGGTTGAGGAGATGCTCTACAACCTTCGCAAGGCCTGGGATGAAATGCACGCATAAGGTGGTGTCATAATGAAACCTGAGGCACTTAAAGCAGCAAAGGAAGCTTACAAGATAGAGGCAGAATGCATCACTGAAATGCTTAACTATTTCGATGATGAACAGTTCTCCGCCGCAGTAAAGCTTCTTGCAAGCGCAGAGCGTATCGGCGCGACCGGCTGCGGTCACAGCGGTATCATCTGCCAGCATTTCGCGCACCTTATGTGCTGTATCGAGCGTCCCGCGAGATTTATCTCTCCGGCTGAAGCTGTTCACGGCGCGACGGGATTTTTACAGGCAGGCGACGTTTGCGTGTTCGCATCCCGCGGCGGTAAGACGGCGGAGCTTCTCCCTATCGTAAGCATCTGTAAGGCAAAGGGTGTCAAGATCATCACCATTACCGAAAATCTTGAGTCACCGCTTGCAAAGGACGCTGACGTAGTACTGAAGCAGTACGTCAACCGCGAAACCGATAAGTACAACGCACAGGGTACTACTTCGACCACCGCACTCTGCATGATCATTCACGCACTTCAGGCGGCGCTCATCGAAGAAACCGACTACAAGAACGAGCAGTTCGCTCTTATTCATCCCGGCGGAGCCGTGGGTGAAAGACTCAACGCTAAAAAATAAAAAAAATTTATATAAAACAAAAGGAGATTTTTATTATGGAATTCAAGGTTTTTCAGAAGGAACTCGAGCTTCAGTCCAGAGGTTGGATCCCCACCTTCCACGACATTTCTAAGGAGATCATGGAAATCGTAGCAGCATCCGGCGTTAAGAACGGTACCGTTGCTATCGCTTCTCACCACACCACCTGCTCCGTTATGGTTCAGGAGTGCTCGCACGACCTCGACTCGTTCGACCTCGAGTACCTCCAGCACGACCTTCTCGACATTATGAGAAAGCTCATCCCCGACTACACCAACGAGGGTGACTACCGTCATCCCGGACCGATCCACGCACAGTTGGGCAGATACGTAGACGAGCCCGGCAACTACACATCCATGAATACCGACGGTCACCTCCGTTCCGTATTCTTCGGCAGAAGCGAGACCATGACCATCAAGGACGGTAAGCTCGACGGCGGTGAGTTCGCTCACATCTACTTCATTGACTGGGACCACGTACGTGCACGCAGACGTCAGGTTAACGTAACCGTTATGGGTACGACCGAGGACGTTGGCGACAGAAAGTGGAATGGTGGCGAGGTTATCAACACCCTTCGCAAGTTCACCGACGAAGAAAAGGCTTACGACCTCCACTACGATCTCCAGCTTAAGAGATAAGGCAGGATATAAACGTGGCTAATCTGCTTGGAGTTGACGTTGGCACAACGTCAATGAAAATGGTTTTGTTTGATGAAAACGCAAACGTATTAAAGACCGTTTCAAAGGACTACACGCTTATTTCAAAGGGCGATCGCGTTGAGCTTGAGCCCGAAAAGTATTGGCAGATGTTTACCGAGGCTTATACCGAGATCAAATCGGAATACGCGGTAGACGCTCTCTCGATCGACACGCAGTGCGAAACCCTCATCGTAACGGATGAGGGCGGCGCACCGCTCTACAACGCTATCGCGTGGCTCGATAACCGAGCCACAAAAGAGGCGGAAAAGATAGACGAAAAGTTCGGTGTTAAGACGGTATACGAGGTAACCGGTCAGCCCGAGATCACCGCAACGTGGCCCGCGTGCAAGCTTATGTGGCTTCGCGACAACGAGCCCGAGGTGTTCGGCAAGATAAAGAAGATCTTCCTTCTCGAGGACTACCTTCTCTACAAGCTCACCGGTGAGTTTGTAACCGAAAAAACGCTTCAGTCCTCTACCATTTACCTTGATATTCGCAAGGGCGAATGGTGGGACGATATGCTTTCGTTTATCGGTGTTACAAAGGATCAGCTTCCGCGCCTTATGAACAGCGCAGAGGTTATCGGTACGTACGACGGTACGACCGTTGTGTCGGGCGTAATGGATCAGGTTGCAGGCTCTATTGGAGCCGGCGTCGTAGACAGCTCCGTAATCAGCGAGATGACGGGCACCACGATGGCTATCGTAGTGCCGACTGACAAGTTCCCGCCCTACACCCCCGACTCCCGTGTTCCCTGCCATGTCAATTACGACGGCAACTACTGCCTGCTTACGTGGACTCCCACCGCAGGTATCGCGCTCAAGTGGTTTAAGAATAACTTCTGCGAGAACTTCTCATTTAGAGAGCTTGACGAGATTGCAAAAGAGGTTGAGCCGGGATGCAACGGTCTTGCATTTATGCCGTATCTTTGCGGAAGCATTATTCCAAAGTACAATCCCGATGCGCGCGGTGCCTTCCTCGGTCTTACGATGGAGCACGGCAGAGCGCACGCAGTACGCGCAATTCTCGAATCGGTCGCATTTATGCTCGAAGAAAACCTCGAGTATCTCGGCGTCGAGTGCGAGGAGATACGCTCAATGGGCGGCGGCGCTTCCAGCCCTCTCTGGTGTCAGATAAAGGCTGACGTTACGGGCAAGAAGATCGTAACCCTCGAGAGTGCGGAATCAGCTTGCCTTGGCAGTGCGATCGTCGCAGGTGTCGGTGCAGGCGTTTACACGGACGTAAAGTCCGCGTGCGCAAAGCTTATCAAAACAGCAAAAGAATACTCCCCGAGCGGCGCTGACTACAAGGAAGCGTACGCAAGATACAAAAACTTTGAGGAGATAATAGTATGACGAAAATAGCATTTGTCGGATTTGGTGAGGTAAACACCCCCAAGGACGTATTAGTTAAAAAGTGCTCGAAGGCAGAGGCTGACCTTAAGGCAGCCGGTCTTGAGCTTGTTGCAAGCATTTATCCCGTAACCGACGATTACGAGGAGAAGGACGTTAACGCGGCAATCGCAGAACTTAAGGGTAAGGATTTCGACTCTATGGTAATCTGCGTTGCAGGCTGGATCCCTACTCACACTGTAGTTAAGGTTTGCGAGCAGTTCCGTGAAAAGCCGATGGTTCTTTGGGGCCTTTGCGGCTGGATGGAAGGCGACCGCCTCGTTACCACCGCCGATCAGGCAGGTACGAGCGCACTTCGCAAGGTATTCAAGGACCTCGGTTACACCTTCAAGTACGTTTGGGATATCATCGGTAAGCCCAGCAAGGTTGACGTTGTTGCAGACTTCTGCACCGCAGCTTCCGCTGCTAAGGCACTTCGAAGCGCGAAGGTCGGCATGGCAGGCTACCGCGATATGAACCTTTACGGTACCCTCTACGACGGCACTTCCCTTAAGAGAGTTGTCGGTCCCGAAATAGAAACCTTCGAAATGCTCGAAATGCAGCAGAGATACGACAAGATCACTGCCGAAGAAAAGGACGCTGTCATCAAGAATGCGATGAGCAAGTGGAAGTTCCTTAAAGAAGCTAAACGCGAGGGTCTTGAAATGGCTGCAGGCTACTACCTTGCAGTTAAAGAGATCATCGACGAGCGCGGATACAAGGCAATTTCCTTAAAGGACGTTGACGGTATGAAGAAGCTCTGCGGCTTCCCGCCTGCACCGATCTTTATGCTTCTCTCCGACGAAGAGGGCGTTTCCACTATTCCCGAGAACGACTGCCTCGGTAACGTAACCCAGCTTATGGTTAAGTTCCTTACCGGTCAGTGCGGTGCTTACCTCGAGTTCTACGAGTACTTCGAGGACAGAGTTATCGCAGGTGTACCGGACTACGTTCCCGCAGAGGTTACTCTCGGTGACACCCAGGTACTCCCCGCAGCATTCGGCGAGCTTAACGAGGGTATTCTCAACGTATCCAAGGTTAAGACCGGCGAGCTTACTATGTGCAGACTCTTTACCGACAACGGTAAGTACTTTATGCATATGGTCAAGGGAGAGGGCGTTACTCCGAGAAAGTGGGAGGAGTGCGGTTGGACACAGCCTGCACCTCAGCTTCCCGGTCTTGAGATAATTATGGATGACGCAGAAAAGTTCTGCCAGAACGTAATGTGCCAGCACTACATTATTTCCTACGGCGACAACACAAGAAAGATTGCGGATCTCTGCGCTATTCTCGGCATCGAGATAATATAACAAAACAGTACCGTCACGTCCCTTTTTGGGGATGTGACGGTATACGTGCTATTATTAGATAAACGGAGTTTATAATGAACGCTAAAGATTTTACCACTAAAAACGCCTCTGAGGTTTTCGCTACGCTTAAAGAGCTTTGCCTTATTCCGGCACCCTCTCACAAGGAAGAGCTTCGCGCCGAATACTGCAAGAAGTGGCTCGACGCAAACGGCGCTAAGGGCGTTTACATAGATGACGCGCTGAACGTTGTATTTCCGATAAATGCTGACGGCTCCAATGAGTTAAGCGTTTTCGTTGCACATACTGATACAGTGTTCCCGGATATGGAGCCCATGCCCTACCGCGAGGACGATGAGCGCATCTACTGTCCCGCTGTCGGCGACGACACAGAAAGTCTTACCGCGCTTCTTTACGTCGCAAAATATTTTATCGAGAATGACCTCAAGCCCGAAAAGGGCGTGCTGTTCGTTTGCAACAGCTGTGAGGAAGGCCTTGGCAACTTAAAGGGTACGCGTCAGATATTCAAGGACTACGAGGGCAGAATTTCGCAGCTTATTACTTTTGACTCAAGCACCTTCAACCGCATCACCACCGACTGCGTCGGCTCTCACCGCTATGAGGTCACCGTAAAAACGCCGGGAGGTCACTCTTTTGCCGCCTTTGGCAATAAGAACGCACTCGTTGAGATCGCAAAGATCGCAACAAAGATATACGAGATCGAGGTTCCCGTCAAGGAGAACACCAAAACTACTTATAACGTCGGAAGCATCGAGGGCGGCACGAGCGTCAACACCATCGCGCAGGAAGCGAAGATGCTCTGCGAATACCGTTCGAGCGAGCGCGAATATCTCGCGCTTATGAAGGCGAAGTTCGAGGAGATATTCGAGAGTGCAAGAGCTGACGACGTAGAGGTTATAGTAGAGCTCATCGGCGACCGTCCCTGCTCGAGCGTAGATAAGGCGCGTCAGGACGCGCTTATTGAAAAATGCGCCGCCGTATATAAAGCGTTTGGCGCAGACGAGGTTATCTACGGACGCGGCTCGACCGACTGCAATATTCCCCTCTCGCTCGGCATTCCCGCAGTTGCAACAAGCACGTACAACGGTAACGGCGCACACACACGCGAGGAGTACGTCGAAAAGGCAAGCGTTCTTCCCGGAGTTGAGCGTTCGATCGCTTTAGCAGAGGCACTATTGGAGGTTAAGGCATAATGAAATTTACAGCCGTAGGCGATATGATAATACAGCAGCGTATCCCCGAGGGCTACAAGGGATACGAGGAGCTGCGCCCTTTTATTGAGCGCGGTGATGCGAGATTTTTCAACCTTGAAACTACACTTAACGAGGTAGGAGAGTGTCCTGCCGCACAGTTGAGCGGCGGCACCTATATCAGAACCACCCCGAAGGTGCTCGGCGATATTGAAAAGCTCGGCTTTAATATGATGAGCTTTAACAACAATCACGCGTTTGACTTCTCTCACGAGGGATTTATGAAAACGCTTGAAGCTGTCGAGGCTACCGACTTCATACACGCAGGCTGCGGCAGAAACCTTGCAGAAGCGTCTATGGCTCGTTTTCTTGACACCGCCAACGGTAGAGTCGCACTCATTGCGGTAAACACTAACTTTAACCCCATAATGCTCGCAGGCGAGCAGACGGATTTTGTTCAGGGCAGACCGGGCATTAACGGACTTCTCCTTGACGAAAAGTTCGAGGTGAACGAGGAGGAGTTTGAGTTTGTGAAGCGTCTTGCTGAAACCACCGGCGTAAACGTAGCTCGTACTATCTCCGCCAAGGAGGGCTATTATGCGCTTCCCAAGGACGACGAGGCGCGCTTTGGCGAACTTGTATTTAAGAAGAGCGATCGCACAAAGTGGGTGCGTCACGTTAAGAAGGCTGATATGGAGCGCGTGAGAAAAGCGCTCGAGATCGCACGCTTCCAGGCGGACGAGGTTATCGTTTCTGTGCACTCGCATCAGCTTGACGGCACAAAGAAGGAGGACATTTCCGAATTCCTTCAGGAGTTTGCGCCGAATGAGTTTTACGAAAAGCATTCGCTCAAACCCGAGGCAGGCATCTACAATCTTCTCAAAAACCGTTCCACGGACTTCACCGTAGGTCTTATGGAGGACAAGAAGATGTTCGAAACGGTAATTCCCTATTGGGAAACCGAAAACGGCAAGCTCACCAAAATCGAGCTTCTTCCCATTATGTCCAAAATGGACGGCAACAAGAGCGAGATCGGACTTCCCCGCATCGCAGAGGACACCTCGTTTATGAAGCGTCTTAACGACATTTCCGAGCCGTTTGGCGTAAGAGTGGTCGAAAAGGACGGCAAATTCGTTTGCGAATGGTAGCGTGAAAATAAATTTTCACGCAGTGTTTTGTGGCTTTCTTTGCACACCGTGCAAAGATTTTGCTTCGCAAAACCACCCCCAATTCCACAAACAAGGAAGCTTTCGCTATGCGAAAGCGATGGATATTAATTAATAAAAAAACCGCCTATTTGGCGGTTTTTTTGCGTTTTGTGAGTACGTGCTTGATTATTGCATATGCCGCCGTAGCTCCGTATAAGAGAACAAACGACACAACGAACTGCCAGCGCGGAGTGAGTTCAAGGTGCGGTACAATAACGCGCTCTACGAATATGACGAGCAGCAAGTGATAGAGATATATCTCATACGACGCAGCATCAAGTACTCTCGCACATTTGTATACAGCGTCCCATTTGTCCGTAACCCACGCGGCAATACTAATCAGCGCAGTGATTGCGAGTGTAAAATACATCACGCTCACAACACCGCAACCCCTATAATATTCAACCTTCCAAAGTGCGAAGTAGAGTGTGGTAAAATGCGCCCCACCGACAAGGAGTGTGAGCACTGTAAAAATCGCGCCGAATGCCTTTGATTTTAAGTATGGCTTGTAGCGCGAGTAGCACATTCCAAGCACGAAATAAAAGATATACGTTCCGAAAAATCTGTCCGAATACGGAAAAATTACGAACTGATTAAAGATTACCGTAGAAGCAAGCGCGAGCACGGTAAGAGGTATCGGAAAACGGTCGAAAATCGCCTTCAGCATCGGGAACAGAATATAAAGCTGTACGGCTATTATGATGTAGTAAAAATGCGCCTCGAGCGTTCCGAGAAAAATATATTCAGGTATCTTCGAGAGCGTCGCCCAGCCGACAGCCAGCTTGCATACAAAATATACCGCGAGGGCGATAAGATACGGAACGATGATCTTTAAGATGCGTCCGCGAACAAATTCGCTGATTGCCATCTTTTTTTGTCCGTACTTTGCGTAAAGCTTAAAGCCGCTGAGAAACAGAAATCCCGGCACGGCAAAGGAAAGCGCTCGGTTTACGGCATAGATAAATATATGCGGCACGCTTCCCTGTTCGAGTGCGGTGGCAGGTGATGCCGTGATGTGTATCATGATCACCGCGAGGCACAAAAATGCGCTGAGCAACGTTATTTCTTTGGATTTTTTCATACTGTCACCTCGCATTGGCGGTTTTAATTTACCTTGTGTCTGTTGACACATTGTTTACGTCATCATTGATGAGCTTTTTGGGGGCTTTCTTAAAAAGCGAAACAATCCACATATGTATTTTTTTCATAATCATTGACATCAAGACTGTGCCGACAAGAACAATACATATATATACGTATATATTTTCTATGTTGTATATCGTTATAAATTTTAAAAATAGTCCGTGTGTGACATATATCTCTAATGAATAATCTCCTAATAACGAATTGAATCTATTTTGTATTAACGCCGTATTTGCTAAAATATATGACAACGAAACCATAGAACAAACAAAAAGCAATAAATACAATACGTTGAAGATTACTGTAATTTCACTTTTAGAAAGAACAAAGCACGCGGCAAACAATATACCACATAAAACAAATATTGCCCAAGCATATTTTTTTAACAGTTTATCAATATAGTCTTTTTTAAGGCACCATATCATACCCAAAATTACGCAGGGGACCGATTGATAAGCAATTATTGACAAATCAAAAACCCGACAAAGAATACAATAACAAAAAATAGAGATAGTAAATGCAAATAATTGTGTTTTTATAGACTTAAAGCTTTTGAATATAAACCAATAAAGCAAATATATAACAAACGTGGTCTGTAGATACCAACCATTTATAACTATCGTACCACCAAAGAAAAATGATTGTATAAAAAGTTCCGGCGAAAAGCTTCCTTCCAAAACATATCGCCATACAGCATAGAAAACCGCAAGAAACGCATGAAAACAGTATAAAGGTAAAAATCTTTTAACAAAAAAAGTGTCGATATAATTTTTTCTTTGTGAAGAAAACATCAATCCATACCCGGACATAAAGAAAAACATAGCAACAGAGAGAGTACCCATCAACTGAAGGATGGTTGCAATATACGTCCCGATAAATAATCCGGTGTATTGCCATAAATGATGAATAAGCACCACTATGGAAAAAATACCTCTTAAACAATTAGTATATTCTTTTGACAAATATTTTTCTTTCATATGACATTTTCCTCTAGTTTTTTTCTGTCTGCGCAGAAAACACACACCCTCGCAGTGCCTTGTGTGATGTCTGCGACAGTATAGATTTTTAAAATAATCTTACAAAGCAAGATATTTACTGTATCTTCCTAAAATCTTTTTTCCTATAATAATGAAAAATACATTGCAGACAATTACAACAATTGTGTTCAGTGGATAAAAAACAAATTTTGAGTATAATGGAAGTCTTGTCAAAAGACTTATTACCGCAACATGCGAAAAGTAAATTCCAAATGAATTATCGCCGAGAAATTCAAGTACCTTATTTGTATATTTTTTATCACTATGAATAAACTGATAAGCAAGTATGGCAAAAAACACCCCCGTGAGAATTGTGCTTAATTTCAGTTGAGTTCCACAGTTAACAATACCTTTTGAAAATTGCCAATACGCTTCAAGAATCTGTATGGGAATTGACACAATAAGTAAACAAAACCATTTTTTGAGGACCTTGAAATTGTAATGAGATTGTTACCCAACAAGTAACCAAGATAATAATATGTAAACCATCCCAAACATGAAACACCTTTGATAAGACTAATATATTTGTTTATTTCGTACCAGTCGGTCATTAACGGGATTGTGCGCATGAAAATTATTTCAATAGGCGCTATTATAAATCCAAGATATTTATATTTTGATTTTGCCAGTTTATCAATTAAAGGAATTAGCAATGTAAACTCACAGTAAATGAATATGTAATACATCATCGCCGCAGAGTTACCCGTTACCAAGCTTTTGAGAAGGTCATAAGGTAGCACGAAAAGATTGTCTATATTATTTAGTACAACATAAATTAAAGTCCAGATAATATAGGGAATGATGACTTTTTTTATTCTTTTTTTCGGGTTCCAATTTTGAGCGTTAGAGAGCATTCCGCTTAAGAAAAGAAATAGCCCTACAGAAAAATTGAAAAAGGGTCTTAAATAAACCTGACACAATCCTACTGGAGTAGTGTGAATTAGTACTACCGCTATTATAGCTATACCCCTTAATAGTTGAATATGTTTTGAATTTACATTTGTCATTTTGTTTTTCCCTCCTTCTCTGTTGTTTTGTCATAAATTATTTTAGTTCAAAATTTGAATGTTATCAAATATTGTATATCACTGCTGTGTGCGACATAGTAGCACACAGCACTCCACATGTCCCGTGCGTGGGAACATATCAACGGGCGTGACCGCGTCGCACTTGTATGCGCCACCGAGATACGCTATATCGCGTGCCAACGTGTCTGGATTGCAGGAGATGTATACGATTCGCTTCGGAGCTATCGCCTTTAACTTGTCCAGCAGCTCAGGTGAACATCCCTTTCTCGGCGGGTCGAGTATGACCGCATCAAGTCCACCCTCTGCAATACGCGTCAGATGCTTATCAAAATCCGCAGGATCTGCCGCATCAGCGCATACGAACTCTGCATTTTCAAAGCCGTTGAGCGCCGCGTTACGCCTTGCATTTTCAACCGCCTCGGGTACTATCTCAATGCCGTAAAGCTTCACGTCAGGCGTACACACGGACATTCCGACCGTACCTATACCGCAGAAAAGGTCGAGCACTCGCTCGCCTTCATTTATATCTGCAAGCTCTGCCGCCTTCTTATAAAGCAGCTCCGCCCCATCGCGGTTGACCTGCCAGAACGACTGCGGCGATATTTCAAACGTGCGTCCGCACAATGTATCTGTAAGTCTTTCCTTCCCGTAAATAAGACGGTATTCGCGTCCGAGCACAACGTTTGTATTTCTTGAGTTAATGTTTTCCCAAACGCTTGCAACGTCGGAAAAACGCGCGCATAAAGCCCCTGTAAGCGCCTCGATCTTGCCGCTTCTCTCGTTTACGACAAGGCAGACCATAACCTCACCAGTGCTCTCCGAGCGACGGAGATACAAATGTCGCATCACGCCCTTACCGCTCTCCTCGTCGTAAGCGGACAGCTTATTTTCATCCATCCATACGCGTACAAAATCCGCGATCTCACCGAATATCTGCGGCTGAAGTCTGCACGACCCATCATCGGCGACACACGGGATTATATCGTGTGACTTCTCCGCATAGAAGCCGATAGCGGTCCTGTATACAGCACCGCCTCCCTTTCCAAAACGTACAGTCCCGATAGGATACTGCGCCTTGTTTCGGTATCCGTCGAGCACGCCCGTGTGTAGCACCGCGCCGACGTCTACCGACAGTCCGGCCTTCTTCATCGCGGCAATTACACGTCCGCGCTTTAAGTCAAGCTCGTGCTCGTACGTTACGTAGCGGTAAACACAGCCGCCGCACCGCTTTGCCGCAGAGCAGCCGGGTTCCGAGCGATACGGTGACGCCTTGACTATCCTCTCGATTTTACCTACGTTGTAGTCCGACGCGACCTTGATTATGCGTACGACAAGCTCGTCACCCGTAGCAGCGCCCGAGACAAACGTCACCACGCCACCGACTCGTCCGACGCCACAGCCGAGATTGTTTATGTCGGTTACGGTAAGCTCGACAATATCATTCTTTTTTGAAGGATTTTTAATTTTCATAGCTCCCCCATTATGTAAAAACGGCAATATCCGCCAAATATCTTTATAACAAAAACCCCCGCCGAGCCGTGTGTAACAAGTAAAGAAAACCCTGCATGTGCAAGGCTGGTGTCCTCTCACCTGCTTTGTGCTCCCAACATCCGAGTCACTCGTGCAGAGCATTATCTCACAAATCAGGAGTGGTCGGGAGGTCTGCATTCCCACAAGGTGAAGTCCGGACTCCATTTATTTCTTTTGTGGGTTTTTAAAACTTGTTCATCACGCACAGGGCAGGAAGTAATCTTCAAATTGTTTGTGCTTGATACCTTAAGTATACCACGGTTGCGGCAAAATTACAAGTACTTTTTTGAAAATGAAAAAGAAAAAGTCCCCACAGATGTGAAGACTTTTGCCTCTTAAATTACTTATCCTCGCCGTCGTAGTCGACCTCGTTAAAGAGCTCGTCCTCAAAGAAGTCAGCGATGCGATCAAACTCCTCATCGTCGTCGATAGTCACGAGAAGCTGCTCACCGTTTTCGTCCTGCTCGAGCTTTAAGATAACGTACTCCTCTGCCTCATTGTCCTCCTCAGGAATAAGCGCGAGGTAGGTAGTGCCCTCGATTTCTGCCTCTGCAAGAAGCTTAAAATTGAGCTCGTTGCCTTCCTCGTCAGTCAAAGTGTATATATCTTCGGTTTCAAAGATTTCGTCAGCCATGATAATTTCCTTTCGTATGTTTTATTAACATTAATATGATACCATTATTTTGCGCCTTTGTCAAGAGATATGCGTTTTTTTCGGTAAATACTTGATTTTGGAGGACGGCAGTGGTATAATGGGATAAAATATATCCCACGGAGGAAAATACTAATGATAAAACATATCGTATGCTTTAAGCTCGCCGAGCCAAGTGAAGCCGCGTGCCTTAAATGTAAAGAGGTGCTTCTGTCGATGGTCGGCAACGTGCCGATGATACGCGACATTGAGGTCGGCGTTGACGTGCTTCACTCACCGCGCTCGTACGACGTATATCTTGCTGTCACAGTAGACGACCGTGCGGCACTCGACGCTTACCAGTGCGACAAGTACCACTGCGATGTCGTAAAAACACATATGCACGCCGTAACCGCATCAAGCGTAGCAGTGGATTTCGAAATATAAGAAAAGGAGCCGTATAAGGCTCCTTTAACTTTACTTAAACAGCTTCATTCGAAGAATTACTATCATGGCTATAATGCTCGCTACAACCGAGCCGCCGATGATAACGGGGAAACCGATCGGACTTGTTGCAAGCGGCAAATACTCAGCGGAGAGGTTCATGCCGTACGCGGAGAACACCATCGTAGGTATCGCCATAACTACCGTAAGTATAGCGAGCGCCTTCATTGCAACGTTAAGGTTGTTTGAGATAACCGATGCGAACGTTCCCGACATACTTTCAAGAATGTCCGTGTTTATCTTCGCCATCTCGATAGCCTGCTTGTTTTCGACGATAGCATCCTCCAGAAGCTCGGAATCCTCCTCATATTTCTTTATAAAATCGGTGCGTACGAGCTTTTCAAGCACCGCCTCGTTAGAGCGAAGTCCAACGGTAAAGTAAACGAGCGATTTTTCAAGCTTCATAAGCTCAAGGAGCTGCTTGTTCTTCTGACGCTTTCCAAACTCAAGCTCGGTGCTATCTGACTTTTTCTCGATAAGGCGAAGGTAGATAAGGTATCTTCTCGCCGTGGCGTAAAGTATCTGGAAAATGAAACGCGACTGCATCGCAGGATGGAAATCGCGCTCTGTGCCGTTGGCAAATCCGCGAAGAATGTGCGTATCCTTCGAGCACACGGTGATAACGCATCCGCCCGTTAAAATAATGCCGAGCGGTATGGTTGTGTAAAGCTCGTTTTCGCTGTCGGTTTCACGAGTCGGGATGTTGACGAGTATCATTCTATAATTGTCGTCACACTCAACACGTGAACGCTCGTCAAGGTCGAGCGCTGCCTTTACGGCATCTATCGGGATATCGAACTGCGCGGCAATATCACGAACCTCGTCGCCCGTCGGGTCTATAAGCGAAACCCAACACCCGGGTTCAGGAGCGGTACACTGTTCTATTCTGTTGTTTTCTTCGATAAAATACTTGATCATGTGCAGCACCTCCCG
>JAZQZL010000075.1:0-2805 GCA_045634005.1 Candidatus Flemingiibacterium sp.
ACCACCGAAGTCACTGACAACAGATTTACAGTCTGCCCCCTTTGGCCGCTCGGGAACGCTCCCATATGGAGCTGGTGAACGGAGTCGAACCATCAACCTGCTGATTACAAATCAGCTGCTCTGCCATTGAGCCACACCAGCGTTTTTTGTCAACAGAGGTATTATACCATAATGCCTCTGTTTTGTCAAGGGGTTTTGGAAATTTATTTGGTGTTCAACGCGTCGAGGCCGTGCCGCGCGCAAAAACGCGGACGGCACTCGGCCGTCCGCACTTTCGTCTTATATACGCATCGCCTTTTCAACGCCCACCGAGCAAAGTATCGCCTGCGTGTCGGTACGCATACCGAGCTCGCGGTTGATCGACTCCATCATCTCGTCGCGTATCGTGTCAGGCACCATTATCGCAACGATATCGCGCTCCTCCTCAAGCGTTACGCCGAGAAGATCCGCCGCGCCGTTGTCGGCGAGATTCGCCTTGATAACCGTACCGCCCGTCGCACCGATGCCGCGTGCTATATGCATAACATCGTCAGCACATCCGCGCTTGACGGCTACTAAAATAAGACTGTGCTTATATTCGTTTTTCATCTTATTGTTCGCCTCCTGTAGAGTGATGTCCCTCGCCGCGCGTGCCGCAAGCACTGCGGTAAGACTGTTGATCGCATCGAGTGAGAATATCATCATTATTCCGTGACCGCCGCGGCGTGTCGGATCTGATTCAAGCTCGTTTATATACGCTTCCGCCGCGCGTTTTGCAGCAAGGCTTATCACGATGTCCTTGTCACGCGAGCCGATACCGAGAATATCCATCATCTCGCTCGAGGCAGTACCCTGCCCGACTGCACGCAAATGCCAATCAACCCCGTGTGCGCGAAGATTTTTTATAACTCCGGAGCCGCTTCCGCGTCGGGTTATAGTCAGGAGCAGCATCATTTTATCAGACATTACGCTACCTCCTTATCGAAATAGATAATGCAGTCGTCGAGGTTTGCAAGCTCGGCAATAGCCTTTCTGTGTCTTGCCTTGCGACGAAGCTCCGCAAACAGACCGATACACTGTATCGTTATAAGCGGCGTTATCGCAACCATCGCGACGATACCGAACGCATCGGTCATAAGATTTCCGCCTGCTGCGACGCACGCGCCCATCGCAAACGGGAGTAGGAACGTCGTCGTCATAGGTCCGCTCGCAACTCCACCAGAGTCGAACGCCACGCCCGTATAGAGTGGCGGCACAAAGAAGCTGATTGCAAGCGAGATAAGATATCCGCCTATCATAAACGGCATAAGCGGTATACCCGTGAGCACGCGAAGCATCGCTATACCGACGGAGAACGAAACACCTACAGAAAGACCGATACCGATAGTATTCTGGGTAATAGTACCGTTTGAAATTTCTTCAACCTGCTTTTTAAGCACGTGAACGGCAGGCTCGGCCGCAACCGTAAACCAACCGACAAGCATACCGACGGGGATGAGTATAAATTTGAAATCGCTCTCGGCTAAAACCGAACCAATCAGTTGACCGGCGGGCATAAAGCCTACGTTCGCGCCCGTCAAAAAGAGCACGAGTCCGACGTAGGTATAAACAAAGCCGATTATCGCTCTCGGAAGTGCATTACCGTGAAAGCGACGGAATATAAGCTGAAAAAGCACGAATACTACCACGATAGGCAGAAATGCTTTCAGCATTTCGATTGCTTGATGAGGAAGTCCGTTTACTATCGCCACGAACGCGTCACGCGTAGTTTCAATTTCGGAAATAGGCGTTGCCTGTGCAGATGCCTCGGGAGTATAGAAGATGCTCAAAATCAAGACGGACATTATCGGTCCCACACTTGCGAATGCAACTGTACCGAAGCTATCCTCGCCGTGATGCGAGCCGTGAAGCGACGCCATACCGGCACCGAGCGCCATTATAAACGGTACGGTGATGGGTCCTGTGGTAACTCCTCCGGAGTCAAACGCTGCGGGGATAAATTCGTTCGGCGCGAAGAATGCGAGCGCCATAACGATTATGTAGAACGCGATAAGAAGATAGTTGAGCTTTACGCCAAACTTTGTTCGAAGCATAGACACGACGATGAAAAGTCCAACGCCGACCGCGACGAACATTATGAGCACCATATTCGGCACTGACGGAATCTGCTCTGCAAGCACCTGCAAATCAGGCTCGGCGATGGTGATAAGCACACCCATCACGAAGCAGACGATCAAGTTGAGCCACGTCTTCTTCGACTTCGACATCACGACACCGATACCCTCGCCAAGCGGCTGCATTGACATACCTGCGCCGAGCGTGAAAAGGCTCATGCCGAAGGTAATTGCAAGCGCGCCGAGGATGAACAGTGTCAAAACACCGGGGTCAATTGGCGCAACTGTTACGCTGAGCATAAGCACGATTGCGGATATCGGGACAATTGCCGCAAGTGACTCGCTCATTTTGCCCTTGAAAATTTTGAACACCCCCAAAAACACACGAAAAAGCGGTGAGATGATACCGCATCTCGCCGCGAAAAATATCTTCGTTATTATTGTAACATACTGCTAGCTAAATTGCAACCCCTTGTTTGTTGCTATTTTGTAAATTACGCGGGGTTTTGTGGGTGCGAGCCATCGGCTCGGGACGACTGCGAGCCATCGGCTCGCAGGGAGAACGCAAGGGGATGGACAACCAGCTCATCGCCGCTGGTTTTCCACCCCCTTGTACCCCCGTTTTCCGTGGCTCAAATATATGCAATAGGTAGCCTTATCACCTCGCCCCAGCTCGGAACAACGTACTTCCGTAAGCTTCGTACCACAGAGT
>JAZQZL010000076.1:0-45141 GCA_045634005.1 Candidatus Flemingiibacterium sp.
AAACATACCGTCGGTAATAGCGGTAATATCGCTCGGCAGTCCTGCGCTTACAAGCGACGCGCACTTGTAGAACAGATAGTCGCCAACGCTCTTGACGCTGTCGGGAAGATCAATAGCCTTAAGGCTTCTGCAGTAGCCGAACGCCCAGTCGCCGATCGAGGTTACGCCCTCGGGAATATTAACGCTCTCAAGGTCCTCACAGTAGTCAAACGCATATGCGCCGATCCTTGTAAGAGTATTCGGGAGAGTTGCGGTCTTGACGTTGCCAAGATAACGGAATGCAGCCGTGCCGATAGCGGTAATGCCTGCATCGACCTCTATAGAGGTAATGACGTCGCGGTAAGCGTACCACGGAGTGTCCGCGCCGTCAGCATAATTCTTGATAGCGCCCGTACCCGTTATAAAGAGTACGCCGTCGCTCCAAACCTCCCAGACAGCATTGGTTCCGCAGGAGCCGTTGTAAAGGATCTCGCGAAGCGCGCTGAAATTATGTCCGTTGGTCTTTGCGTACACGTCCGCGGTCGAGCCTGCGTAACCGTAGATCACGAGGCCGTCGCCCGTACGGGCAAATACGCCGCTGCCAAACGAAACGGTGCGCTCCTCGAAGTATACGCCCTCAAAAGCGGTGTCAGCAAAGGCGTAGTTGCCTATTTCTTCAACGCCCTCGGGAATCGTAAGAGTGCCGCCAAGAGCGGTCGCGCCGCCGAATGCGGAGTCGCCGATGTAAGTAACGCTGCTCGGAATACCTGCAATTCCGGTAATTCCGGTACAGCCCATAAACGCCTCACTGCCGATAGCCGTAAGCGTGCTCGGCAAAGCAATCTCGCCCACAATGCCGTCGCAGTATGCGAATGCGCCTGCGCCGATCGTGGTTACGCCCTCTGCGATATCGAGAGCAACAATATCGTCGATATAATCGCTCCACGGAGCACCGTCAGCGGTCATATCCCACATCTCACCGGTACCGGTGATAGCGAGAGTACCGTCGCCGAGGATAGCCAACTCAAGATCGTCGCCGCACTCACCGAAGGCAAGCGTTCCGACGGTTTCAAGCTTCAGATTTTCAAGCCGAAGCTGTGTCGCATCAGATGTGTCGGCGTTCCACGAAAGAATGATCTCGGAAAGAGGTGTTCCCTCTGCAACTGCAATAGTGAAGGTCGCGGTAGTCTTTTCGGTGGTGATCTCGATAGCGCCTTCCTTTGCCGTGTTGTCACCGATAGCCGCATCGAGCATCAGCGTGCCTTCATCTGTACGGAAGTCACCCGTGAGCGCGTACACACCGCGCGCAAGCTCTACGTCAGCAACGTCGTAAACGTCGTAAACCGCGCTGCCAAGGCTTACATCAGCGGCAAGCCATTCGTCGTGGTGATACGTTTCCGAGCTGCCGTCGCCGTATACGTGGAATACCCACTCACTCGGATCAAGAGTTGTATCGTAGCATCCGAGAGCAAAAACAACATTATTTTCGTTTGCTGCTTCTACGATCTTAATACCGCGGAAATCCCAATCGGTAAAGGTATCCGCCGGGTTTGTCGACATGATCTTCATTACCTCTACTGTGGTAACGTCAGTCGGAATGGTAAATGTGTTAGAGAATGTCTGCCATTCGTGTGTAGGAGTGTATGCCGCAAAATGGAATCTACCGGTGGAATAACCGTTCGGGCTGATGCCGAGATTGATTATATAATTATCGGTAGTATGTGCACTATATCTTACGTCAATGTAGTACTTGTACTCTACGCCGGGAGTGCATATCGTCTTTGCTGCGTTATTCGGATCGTAAAGAGATATAGTACTGAGCGCGTATCCACCGCCGCGAAGCGTGGTAGTTACGTAGTCATCGTTGATGTAGTCAGCATTGATCCATCCCTCTGCAGAGTCGCCGGGAATGGTCATCGCATCAGCGCTTGCAACAACGCCGAGATTGCTTACGTAGATAGGCTCATCACCGAAGGTTTCGATTGAAACGCTTGTGAGAGCAGTAACACATTCTACAGGAAGCTTAACGGTTACGCCCATTGCAGTCGTACCGACAACGGCTTCAGTGGAAACGGTATCGCCACTTGCAGTAGTTGCAGTAATCACAACCGTCTGAGAAGCGCTCTCGCTCTTTATGTCAGCACCTACGAAGTATGCGCCGGCAGGAAGAAGAACACCGCCGCCTGCCATATCATAGGTGAATACAGCGCCATTATCTGCACCGGTAAGCTTCACGTTAGAAGCATCTACCAGGTTAGCGATCGGTTTGTCGGTCGTGGGAGGTGCGGAATAATCATCTGCATATATACCCCAAGCGTAAACGATTTCCTTGCCGTTCTTTACGGTCTTAACGCCGCTGATATCAACGTCTGCCTGAATAGTCTTGCCGTCTGCATCAACAGGATAGAACCAGAGACCGTCGCGCAGACTGTAGATGTATCCGGTAGTTGCGTTGCAGAATCCGCCGGTGTTGAACTTGTATTCAGCCCAATCGGTGGTGATGTTGTTGTAACGCTCAAAGCCGGAAGGACCCTGTCTGAATTTAATTCTTACAGTGGTTCCCGCATCACCGTTGTCCTTCATCGTGATATAAGTTGCGTAAGTATCCTTATGAAGCTCTAAATCGTATTTAGCATCGAAGCTTGCCTCATAGTAGCCGCTTCCGAAGCTCGGGAAGTTGTACCACTTGTCAACGTTAGCTTCAATATTGCCGTCATCGCTTACCCAGTTGTCAGCACTTCCGTTCTCTGCGATGAGTGCACCGCGAGTTACGTTAGCGCTCGAACCAACGGTTGCCATGCACTCGAACTCAAGATCGGAGAACTTAAGTGCAGAAGCCGCGCTCGAAGCGGACTTATCAAGGCTGAGTGCAATCTCGGAAATTGTGGTTTCCTTATCGAGTGCGAGCATAAACGCGAGCTCAGTTTCCTTTGTGCCAACCGTTACAGACGTATCGGTACCCGAACCAACGGTCATCACAGTATCATCTGCATATGCGCCGAGAGTAAGTGTGCCGGCGTTAGACCAGAAGTTACCGCTGAGCTTGTAAATACCGGGCTCAAGAGTACGGTCGAGCGAATATGCCGCAGTACCGTCAGCAATATTAGCGCTGAACGCCTCGCCGGCCTTTTCGTCGCGGATCACGCTCTGTCTGTTATATCTGGAAATATCTCTCCACTGTCTTTCGCCCTCTTCGGCGTATTTACCCCAAGCGTAAATAACTTCGCTGGGATCGTCAGCTCTGTATATCTTAATACCGCCGATACCCATCGGAGCCCACTCGCTCGTCGAATTGTGAGTGTAGTTTCCGTCTTCGTCAACATTCAACGCATATATGTAGAACCAAGTATTATAGTTGGCTGAACTAGCAGCTACTCTTATGTTATATGTATAAACGTTGGGAGTTGTTGATAACGGCAGAGGATCAACTGTAGAAACCAAAGAATTGTTCGAGCCGTAAGAGTTGTTGTTCGTGCTTACGCGGAAACCAACAGCATTAGCCGAGGCCTCTGTAGAATTTACTTTGTAGTCGGACAGATGATACTTTATATCATCCTCTTCGATCTGTCTTAATTCAACTTCAGCGACGTAGTTAACACCAAGCTCTACAGGAGAATATTCAGTCTTGGTAATGTCGAAGTTGGAGAAATCCGATATGTAAAGCGGAATACCCCAGATGGAGCTTGTGGTGTTGCTTCCGTTCTTCTCATAAGAAGGACCGATACCCCAACACCCGCGCACCCAAACCTCAGCGTAAGTGTCGTCGCTAAGCTCTGCGCTGATCCACTTGTCAGCGGCATTTAACATTATCGCGTCGCTTACATATTCAAGCTCAACGTCGGAGAAGTAGAGCTCGGTTGCCGTACCGTCTCCATCCCAGGAAAGAACGAGATCCTCAACGTAGGTTTCCTTATCAATGGAGAAATACATCTTATAGGAATCCTCGGTGGTATCAACGGTAACTTCGCCGGAGGTAAATCCGTCAGAAGAAGCCGCAAGAGTAATGCTGCCCTTATCGGTGCAGAAATTGCCCTTCACTACATACTTACCGGGAGCGAGAGTTTCGCCAAGCTCATAAGCAGTATAGTCGTTAGCAATGCTTACAGCATTGTCAGTCTTGAGCTCACCGGGCAAATATGCACCGAGCTCTGCAGGATCCCAGTTACCGTCGGAATAAGAGCCCCAGGAATAAAGAGTATATGACTTGTTAACCGGATTGCCGGTTGCCTCATCGGTAACGCTGTAATGCTTAACAACGCTGATACCCATGATGTCGATCGGCGCATAGTCGTAAAGCGTTGCAGACTCTCCGTTTGCATTAGTGCCGGTATACTGATAGCTTATACCGTTAGCACCAATACTGAGAAGTCCCTTACCCTTACGAATCATACCTGCAGCAAGATTGAGGTTAGGGTCGTTAGTGGGGTTGTACGTCGAACCCGTGGTAACGTAAGCCTCAAGCTCATTATAGGTAACCGTACGTACGATTTCCTTGAACGTGCCGTCCCAAGTAACCTTATTGGTAACGTAGTAGCGCGTATATATGTCTTGCACACCGTCGTTGTTTATATCGTAGTCGGTAAATACGGTTGCGCTGGTAGCGTTATCAGTACCGAAGCTGAACTGAAGTCCGTTCGCATGCTTGATAATGTTATTACCGCCAAGTGTTTCGACATAAGGCTCAGTATCTCTAAGCTTAACCTTTATCTCAAAGGATACGGTTTCATCAAGCGTATTGACGCCCTCAATGCTACTTGAAGCGTCATAGAGCCAAATTCCCGAATTCTTTTTGTGCGATGCCGGTCCGATACCGTAAATCTGACCGCGCAAAAAGATCGGCATATACGAGCGCTCGGTAGCGCCGCTCCATCCGTCGTTTTCGAGCTCAAGCGTGTCACCTATAGCAACATCAGCCTCAGCCGAAACGGTCTGTGCCATCATCGGAAAACACGATAACGTGATTGCCGCCGACAGCAACAAAGAAATCAACTTTGTCTTCTTCATGTTTTCTTCCTCTTTCTTTTGCAGTAATATATTTTTTAGGTATAATACTCCTATAGTATATTGTATCAGCAAAATCAAAACAAATCAATAGAAAAATGGGACAAAATAAAAATTTCGGTAAACAAAAATGGACATTTTTTCGACGACAAAAAGCACCGCACTCTTTATGAGTGCGGCGCTTTATAAATCAGAGATTAAAGACCACGCTTAACGTAGGTGGTGTGGAGGATCTCGTGAGCCTTATGGCTGCCGGGCTCGCCAAAGAACTCGTCGTAGAGTGCCTTAACTGCCGAGTTTTCATGAGACTTTCTGAGGTCCATAGCAGCGTCTGCCTTGTAGAGAACGCTTGCGCGGAGTGCGCGGAGATCGTACTCTGCACGCTCTGCTGCGGTGTGGAGAGGCTGACCGCCACCGTTTACACAGCCGCCGGGGCAAGCCATGATCTCGATGAAGTCTACCTTTTCTTCGCCGTTCTGTACCTTGGTGAGAAGCTCCTTGGCGTTCTTGGTACCGGAAGCAACAGCAACCTTGATCTCAATGTCGCCGAGCTTGTAGGTAGCGCGCTTGATGGGAGCAGTACCGCGTACATCGTCGAATTCAAGCTTTTCAAGCTTCTTGCCGAGAACAACCTCAGCTGCGGTACGAAGAGCTGCCTCCATAACGCCGCCGGTTGCACCGAAGATAGCGCCTGCGCCGGAACCGATGTCGAACGGCTGGTCAAACTTCTCATCAGGAAGCTTGTTAAACTTGATACCTGCCTTCTCGATCATACGAGCAAGCTCACGGGTAGTGATAGCAACGTCTACGTCGTAGATGCCCTCGCCTGCTGCAGACTGACCGTCGCGGCGAACCTCGAACTTCTTCGCGGTACAAGGAATGCACGATACGAAGAAAATGTCCTTAGGATCAATGCCGTGCTTCTGAGCATAGAAGGTCTTGTAGAGTGCACCGAACATCTGCTGAGGAGACTTGCAGCTCGAGAGATTTTCGGTCATATCCGGGAAGTAGTGCTCGCAGTACTTAACCCATCCGGGCGAGCAGGAGGTGATAAGCGGGAGCTTACCGCCGTTCTGGAATCTTTCAAGGAACTCGGTAGCCTCTTCCATAATGGTGAGGTCAGCGGTAAGGTTCATATCGTATACGCCGTCGAAGCCAAGACGCTTCATAGCAGCAACCATCTTGCCCTCAACGTCGGTGCCGGGCTCATTGCCGAAGCACTCGCCGATGGTAGCGCGTACAGAGGGAGCTGCGCAGATAGCAACGTGCTTGGTAGGATCTGCGATAGCGTCGAGAACCTTCTGGGTGTCGTCCTTCTCGTAGAGCGCGCCAACAGGGCAAGCTACGATACACTGGCCGCAGGATACGCAAGGAGTCTCAGCGAGGGTAACCTCGTAGGGATGTCCGATGTGAGTATCGAAACCACGGTCGTTAGCGCCAATTACGCCGATACCCTGCATGTTCTTACATACAGCTACGCAACGACGGCAAAGGATACACTTGTTGTTGTCGCGTACAAGGAACGCGGTCGAGGTGTCGAGCGGATACTTAACGCTCTCACCGTCAAAGTGACCTTCTTCACAGCCGTATTCCTTTGCGAGAGTCTGAAGCTCGCAGTTGGTGGAACGGGGGCAGGAGAGGCACTTCTTCTCGTGGTTGGAAAGAACAAGCTCGAGGTTTGTCTTTCTTGCAGCGAGAACCTTGGGAGTGTTAGTGAAGATTTCCATGCCATCGTTTACGGGGTATACACAAGCGGTAACAAGTCCGCGAGCGCCGGTTACTTCAACGAGGCAAAGACGGCATGCGCCGATTTCGTTAATGTCTTTAAGGTAGCAGAGGGTAGGAATTTCGATTCCGGCATACTTTGCAGCCTCGAGAACGGTAGCGTTCGCGGGAACGGAGTATTCTCTGCCGTTTATTTTTACATTTACCATATCCATTGTAAAACTGTTGCTCCTTTCTATTACTGCTTGGTGATAGCGCCGAACTTACACTTTTCGATACAAGCACCGCACTTAACGCACTTAGCGTTGTCGATAACGTGAGGCTGCTTAACAGTGCCGCTGATAGCGCCTGCGGGACATACGCGCGAGCAAAGGGTACAACCCTTACACTTGTCAGCGTCGATTACGTAAGAGAGAAGCTTCTTACATACGCCTGCGGGGCACTTCTTGTCAACAACGTGTGCAACGTACTCGTCGCGGAAGTAACGGAGAGTGGAAAGAACGGGGTTAGGAGCAGTCTGACCAAGACCGCAGAGAGAAGCGGACTTGATGTAGTTGGAGAGCTCTTCGATGCGATCGATGTCCTCGAGAGTTCCGCGACCGTCGGTGATCTTTTCGAGAAGCTCAAGAAGACGCTTGGTACCGATACGGCAGGGAGCGCACTTACCGCAGGACTCGTCATAAGTAAATTCGAGGAAGAACTTAGCGATGTCAACCATGCAGTTGTCCTCGTCCATAACGATAAGACCGCCCGAACCCATCATCGAGCCGATAGCGATAAGGTTATCGTAGTCGATAGGAGTGTCGATGAGCGAAGCAGGGATACAACCGCCGGAAGGACCACCGGTCTGAGCTGCCTTAAACTTCTTGCCGTTAGGAACGCCGCCACCGATTTCTTCAACAACCTCACGAAGGGTGGTACCCATCGGGATCTCAACAAGACCGGTGTTGGTGATCTTACCGCCGAGTGCGAATACCTTGGTACCCTTACTCTTTTCGGTACCCATGGAAGCGAACCACTCTGCACCGTTGAGGATGATCTGCGCGATGTTAGCGTAGGTCTCAACGTTGTTGATGATGGTAGGCTGACCGTAAAGGCCCTTTACTGCAGGGAACGGAGGACGGGGACGGGGTTCACCGCGGTTACCCTCGATAGAGGTAAGAAGAGCAGTTTCCTCGCCGCAAACGAATGCGCCTGCGCCAAGACGAACGGTTATATCAAAGTTGAAGCGGGTACCGAAGATGTCCTTACCGAGAACACCGTATTCACGAGCCTGGTCGATAGCGATCTGCAGACGTCTAACAGCGATCGGATACTCTGCACGAACGTAAACGTAACCTTCGTCAGCACCGATTGCGTAACCTGCGATAGCCATAGCCTCGATAAGAGCGTGGGGGTCGCCCTCAAGAACCGAACGGTCCATGAATGCGCCGGGGTCGCCCTCGTCGGCGTTACATACAACGTACTTCTTGTCAGAAACAGAAGCCTTTGCGAAAGCCCACTTGCGACCGGTCGGGAATCCGCCGCCACCACGTCCGCGAAGACCGGAGTCAAGGATTACCTTGATAACGTCATCGGGAGTCATTTCGGTAAGTACCTTCTGGAGAGCGAAGTAGCCGTCCATAGCGATGTACTCGTCAATAACTTCAGGGTTGATAACACCGCAGTTACGGAGCGCAACGCGCTTCTGCTTCTTATAGAACTGGGTATCGTTAAGAGATGCGTGAACATCCTTTGCCTCTGCATCACCGGTATCGCTGTAAACAAGACGCTCAACGATACGGCCCTTGAGAAGGTGCTCTTCAACGATCTCGGGGATATCCTTAGCCTCAACTCTACTGTAGAAGGTTCCTTCGGGATATACGATCATAATCGGACCGAGTGCGCAAAGACCGAAGCAACCGGTCATGACGATCTTAACTTCCTCGTCAATGCCCTTTGCCTTAAGCTCTTCTGCGAGCTTATCACGCAGTGCGACCGAGCCGGAAGAAGTACAACCGGTACCGCCGCAAATCAATACATGAGAACGAATCATAACTGTTTTTTCCTCCTAATTATTTTGCAGCCGCGCCGATGGTGTACTCGGTTACGACCTTGCCGCCCTTAATGTGCTTTTCGACAACTTCCTTGGCACGCTCTGCGGTCATCTTAACGTAGGTAACCTTTTCAGCGTCCTTTGTGTAAACCTCAACAACGGGCTCGTACTGGCAAATACCGATACAGCCGGTCTGGGTTACAATAACCTCATCGGAAAGACCTGCCTCGGTAATACCCTCAACAAATGCGTTGAGTACCGGGCGTGCGCCTGCTGCGATACCGCAGGTTGCCATACCGACAACGATTCTCGTTTCGCCCGAAGTGGTGCGAAGCGCAACCTTGTCCTGCATTTTAGCCTTTATTGCTTTCAGCTCTTCAAGTGACTTCATAGTGGTTGATCCTTTCTGTATTTAGATTTAAAATTATAAACTGTTTAATTTTCTCCGATGGCTTCATACTGTTCTTTGAGCACTCCGTCGATCCACATAAGGATTTCGGGTTCACTCAGCGGTATGTCCTCACCGAGCACTTCCCTTATTTCAGCACACGAGAGGCTTACCTCTCCCTTTTCGGTCGTGTGAGTGTAGGTGAAGTTAATTTCGGGCGATCCCTGGATCAGCGTTTTAACCGTTTCGACCATATCGCCGAGCGGAATAAAATCGAGATGGTGACGTCCGAACTTTGCCGTAGTCGTAGTGCCGTGATCGGCGTGCTGTGACTCGTGCTTTGACGTAATCGTTACGCCGCCGCCGGTCATTTCGGCGAGCATCGTGAGAAACGGGATTCCAAGACCGACCTTTCTGGTCTTTCTCGTAGTGAAAAACGGATTTGAAAGCTTTTCTACCTGCTCTGCCGTCATTCCGCAACCGTTATCGGTTACGCTGAAGTACAGCCACTCGCCCTCCTCGCGAAGCGTTACGGAAATTTCCGTTGCGCCTGCTCTGACCGAGTTCATTGTGATATCAAGCACGTAAAGTGAAAGCTCGTCCATTTTTCCTCCCTTATAAACCGAGTAGATAGTCGATAAGCTTGTTTCTGACGTTCGCCGATGAATACGGCTCGTCGTCAAGCTCGATCGCGAATCCTTCCTCGGAAATGTCCGTAAGGTAATGCGCATCCGACGACTGAAGGTGGACAAGTCCACGCTCGGTAATTATCGGGTACTTCGCGCGGCAATCGTCAAAGCTCGCGATATCGTTAAGCTCGTACGCGGTAAACCTCGGCTCGGGCGGAAAGTCGCCGAGCATTGAGATCATGCCGTTTGCGCTTCTGTCGATATGCGCGGGATAACAAACGCCGTCACGCTTTATAACCTCACGGTGTGCCTCATCGAGCGAAATATTAACTGCGTTGATAAGGAGTATCTCCTCCTCGCCGCATATCTCGTCATTTTCGTCGATGATAAGCTGTCTGCCGAATATCTCGGGCTTATTCTTTATAGCAAAGCGACGTTCTTCAACAAACTTATCGAAATCCATCGCCGCCTCAAGTGTGCGGAACAGACACACCGCGTGAATATCCTCCGCAGTGGTAAGCTCCATACCCGCGACAGGTATAAGCCCGTATGCCTTCGCTGCCTTAAAGAAGCTCGGGCAATTTTTGGATGAATTGTGGTCGGTAAGCGCAACTATCTGCAGTCCGTTCAGCACAGCCATACCGGCGATATTGCCGGGAGTCATATCATCGTCACCGCAAGGCGACAGACACGAATGGATGTGAAGATCGCAAAGATATCGGCTCACTTTGCTTCACCCGAAATAAAGTTGTTAATACGAATACAAAGCTCATATGCCGAAAGAGGCGTGGAAACTACCGTGATGCCGTTTTTGTTAGCGGCCTCGAGCGCGTCCTCGGGAAGCGCCACATCCTCTGCGAGCACAACCGCCGCCGCCTCCGTAAGGCTTGCGACCGCGATCGTATTCGTGTTTGCCATGATCGTTACAAAAAGATTGTCGGTCTCAACGTGGCTCATCGCACGGCTGAGTAAATCTCCGACGTAAACGCCGTCGAACGACTTGTCAGCATCACCGCAGATAAGCGAGGCATCAATATGCCCCATCAGGTCATTTACCGTCATTACCGTTTTCCTCCGATTCATTGGCGTTTCTCTTTGTAAGCGGCTTCAAGCGGTTAAGCACCGACTCGTCGCGCTTCTTTAAGAGATAATCGTGGAATATCTCACGCATTATTACCGTACACTCGTCCACATTGGTTTCGTTCTTGACAATGTCCTCTGCAAACGCCATACAGGTCGGCGCTCCACAGGAGCCGCAGTCAAGTCCGGGCAAATCTTTATGGATGCACTCGATCTCGCTCATCATCTTCATCGCCGTTTTACGGTCGTCTGAAAGCAAGCTGTATGGGTTGTACTCAACCGTTTTCTCGTGGAAATACTGATCGGGTATCCAATCGCTTGCAGGACGGTTTGGCGAAACCGGAAGATAACGCTTAAGTGACTGTAATCTTGCCTGCGCTATGTACGGGTTCGCGACAGTCATCGCGCCTCCGACACATCCGCCGTTACAAGCGTTAAGCTCAACGAAATCAAGTGTGGTTATATCGGAATTGTCTATCTGGTCAAGAACACGAATGCAGTTTTCAATACCGTCCGCTGCAAGATAGCGCTCATTGAGGATCGCAGTAGATTCACCGCCCGTGGACGCCCAGCCGATACCGATCATACCTGAATCGGTAGTATCAAGCGGTTCATCCTCGCGTTTTTTCATAACGTCAAGCAGTGCGAAATAAACGTCGCGCACGGATAAAGTGGCGGAAATGTAATTTCGCTCGCCTGCGAACGAGTTCTTAACGTAGCTAACCTTTGCAGGACAGGGTGAGATAAATATTATGCCGATGTCCTCGGGTTTCAATTCGGGATGCTCTGCCATCGCCTTATCTCTTGCGAGTATAGCGGCAATATCAACAGGCGGCAGTATCGGCATGATGTTCTCGCAAAGATACGGGTAATTCATACTGATAATGCGCGTTATTGCAGGACACGCCGAGCTGAGTATCGGCTTCTTTACATCCTCGCGGTTTATGTATCTGCGCGTGTACGCGCTGACAAGCTCCGCTGCGCACGCAACCTCAAAAACGTCGTCAAAGCCGAGGTCCTTAAGTCCGCGTATGATGTAGCCGATGTTATCAAGATTGTCAAACTGACCGTACAGCGACGGCGCGGGAAGCGCTATCGTGTACTTGTAATTACCGAGGATCGACAGACTGTCGTGCGTCGCTTTTTTTGCTTTGTAAGGACATACTCTGATGCACTCGCCGCAGTCGATACAGCGTCCGGAATTAATAACGGCTTTGCCGTCGCGGATACGTATCGCCTCTGTGGGACAGCGTTTCAGACAAGTCGTACAGCCCTTACACTTGTCACGTTCAAGTGACACCGAATGCTTATAATCTGCAGCCATAAACACCTCGATAGGAAATGTACTAAGTTAGAGTTTAACCTTCATAGTGATGGTCGTGCCCTCACCTACGGTAGTGTCGATCTCCATAGAGTCGGTATACTTTTTCATATTGGGAAGTCCCATGCCCGCCCCAAAGCCAAGGTTTCTGATGTGATCTCTTGCGGTGGAGAAACCCTCCTGCATCGCAAGGTCAACGTCCGGAATACCGGGGCCGCGGTCGGATAAAGTAATCACTATTTCGTCGTCGAACACCTCCACGTCGGCGACACCGCCGTTTGCGTGGATGACCATGTTTATCTCTCCCTCGTACATTGCGATGGAGACTTTGCGTATGACCTCCGGCGGATAGCCGAGCTGCCGAAGCTTCTTCTTGACCATTACCGATGCCGCGCCTGCCGACGAGAAGTCGGAGCCGTCAACGTCGAAATGGAACTTAACCGCTTCAGACATTTTTAGCCTCAGCCTTTCTTGCAAGTCCTGCCGTATAAAGTATTCCGCAAGCGTCAAACGCACGCTTATCGGACTTCATAACAACAATACCGCATTCATTTGCCAGATCGATCATTTCATCTGTAGGAGTCTTACTTCTGACGAAAACGACGCAAAGCATATCCATCATGTTCGCAGTACGGATAACCTGCGGATTTACAAGCCCCGTAATAAGCACGCCCTGATCCTTAACGTAAGCAAGGACGTCACTCATCATATCGCTGCAACAAGCGGAGCAAACATCGTTTTCAAGATACTCTTCGCCGGCAAGAAGCTCGGCACCGAGAAGCTCTCTGATATCTTTGATCTTCATACTTTTTCTCCTAAAACGGTATAAGCCGTATTAGACTAAATTACTGGTACTTAGCGATAATGCCGGGAATATCGTCAACAACGAGTCTTCCGTAAACTTCGTCGTTTACAGTAAGAACGGGTGCAAGACCGCAAGCGCCGATGCAACGGGTTGCGTCGAGCGAGTACTTACCGTCAGAGGAAGTTTCGCCGGCCTGAATGCCGATGATGTCGGAGATCTTGTTGATAAGATCGCCTGCGCCCTTAACGTAGCAAGCGGTACCGAGACAAACTGCGATGGAAACCTCGCCCTTGGGATTAAGGGTGAACTGAGAGTAGAACGACGCGATGCCGTATACCTCTTCCATCGGAACCTCGAGTCCGGTTGCGATATGCTTGATTACTTCAGCGGGAAGGTATCCGTAGATTTCCTGTGCGCCCTGAAGTACAGGCATAAGCGCGCCTCTTACTCCCTTATACTCAGCAATAAGCTTATCAAGCTTTGCTTCCATCTCGGGAGTGCCCTTGAATGCAACTGTGGTCAACTTCTTTTTCATGTGCAGTGCCTATCCTCCTTAAAGGAAATAATATTATTCAGACACAATGGCTTATGCAAAAGATTGTTATTTTTATAACAATCAGTGTGCAGTCCTACTCCATTATGCTTACCGTTATATTATACACCATAATTCGAGAAAAGTCTATAGTTTTCCAAAATATTTTTCACTTTTTTAGCGTTATTTTTAATGAATTTTTCTGTGTATTTTTTTATATGTGTAATTTGGGGTAAAAATGCTGTTTTGAAATAAATGAAATGGTATTTTTGCCTATATTGACTCGCGCTCTGCACTCGAGGAAAAGACTGCGAGCCTCGGCTCTCAGGGAAACGAAAAGTGAGAGGGAGCGCTTCAAGCGCCACCGCTCCCTCTCCCTTTTGAACCCTCTTCTACTTGGCTGAATATGCGTAAAAGGTAGCCTTATCACCTCGCACTGGCTCGGAGCTTCGTACTTCTGTCGATTTCGTACCACAGAGTGCTCGTTTGACGGCGCCAATTTCCTACGGAAATGGAAATTGGCGCATTTTGTCGCGCATCGCTGCAGGCTCGCGCTATGCGTAGAAGGAGTGGTAATCGTTTGGCTAACCATAGCGCCGAGCGAAGCAAGGCCCCACCCACCGTTCGCTAACTTTGCCGACGAGCGAAGCAAGGCGGCTCCCACTCGCGTCGTGATTTCACCATCGTGCGGTACCGCTAAATGGTCGTTGGGGTGTCGGCACGGGTGCCGATGAGGTCCCCAACTGCCCGTGGCGCGGTGCACGATGCCGAGAACGCAAAAATAAGAGGCCGGTATCGGGAGCGATAACCGACCTCTTTTCTATTCACAAACCAAAGTTTAGCGAAGCGTTGTATAAAAGTTTTTTGCCAGGCTTTTTTCAAAAAAGCCGCGTTCCCCTGCCTTAAGTTTCACTCGTATAATACTCGTTGCCGTAGAGCGTGATGTACTCCTTGCGGGCTTCGAGGTCGTCACCAAGGAGAGTTTCAAAGATACGCGCGGTTTCCTCGGCATCGGCTTCGTTGACCTTGATAAGACGGCGCGACTCAGGATTCATCGTAGTCTTCCACATCATTTCAGGGTCGTTTTCACCAAGACCTTTGGAGCGCTGAATCGTATATTTCGCCGTGCCGAACTCTTTGATGATATCCTGCTTTTCCTGCTCGTTGTACGCGAACTGGATCTTATCCTTGCAGGTTATCTCAAACAGCGGCGATTCCGCGATGTATACCTTTCCCTTCGAGATAAGCGTAGGGAGCAAGCGGTAGAACATCGTCAAAATAAGCGTGCGGATCTGATAACCGTCCTCGTCGGCATCGGTACAGATGATGATCTTCGACCAGCGAAGCGAGTCGTAATCGAACGATGCAATGTCACCCTTGACCTTGCCCTTTATCTCAACGCCGCATCCGATTACCTTGAGAAGATTGAGTATTACCTCACTCTTAAAAATCTTGTCATATCCGCTCTTTAAACAGTTGAGCGTCTTACCGCGAACCGCGATGATAGCCTGGAATTCCGCCGCACGGGAGAGTCGGCAGGACGTAAGTGCAGAGTCACCCTCAACGATGTAAAGCTCGCGTCGCTCGGGATCCTTACTGCGGCATCCGACAAATTTGTCCACGCGGTTGGCGATGTCGATCTTACCCGTAAGCTGCTTCTTAACGTCAAGGCGAATGGTTTCCGCCTTTTCACGCGAACGCTTGTTGATAAGCACCTGATTTGCCATGCGCTCGGCTTCGGTGGGATTTTCTGCGAAGTATATTTCAAGGCGCTGCTTTAAGAAATCCGTCATCGCCTCTGCGATGAAGGTATTCGTTATCGCCTTTTTGGTCTGGTTAGCGTACGAGGTCTGCGTCGAGAAGCTGCTCGATACAAGCACAAGGCAGTCCTTGATGTCGTCGTACGCGATCTTGCTCTCGTTTTTGGTGTACTTGCTCTGCGTCTTAAGATACTTGTCCACCGCGTAAACAAACGCCGTGCGCACCGCCTTATCGGGCGATCCGCCGTGCTCGAGGAAGCTAGAGTTGTGGTAGTATTCGATAACGTTCGCCGTGTTGGAAACGCAGAATGCAACGTCCGCCTTTAATTTGTAGTCCTTCATATCCTCGCGGTCACGTCCCGAGGTTTCGAGATGCCACAAAACAGGCGCGGTAAGCGACGTTTCGCCTGCAAGCTCCGCTACGTAATCGGTAATACCGTTTTCATAGTAGAACACCATCTCGTCGAACTCGCCCTCTGCGGTTTCGAAGTTAAGAACGAAACGCACCTTCGGGTTAACTATCGCCTGCTTTTTCATCGTTTCGACGAAAAATTCGCGAGAAATATTTATGTCGGTAAATACCTCAAGGTCAGGAAGCCAGCGCACAACTGTACCTGTGCGGCGAGTCTTTTTATCAAGCGGCTCGACGATAAGCTCCGTTACGGGATAACCCTTCTTGAAGCTTATTTTGCTTACGCTTTCGCCGTTGTAGGAAGCGACCTCCATATACTCGGACGAGTACTGTGTCGAGCACGCGCCAAGTCCGTTAAGGCCGAGCGAATACTCGTATGCCGCATCGCCGGAGTTGTTGTCGTACTTACCGCCGGCGTACATCTCGCAGTAAACGAGCTCCCAGTTAAACTTCCCTTCAGCCTCGTTCCATCCGAGCGGTACACCGCGTCCGCGGTCGTCGACCTCGATAGAGTGGTCGGCAAACGCCTTTACGCGTATTTCGTTACCGTATCCCTCACGCGCCTCGTCGACAGCGTTCGAGAGTATTTCAAAAAAGGAGTGCTCACAGCCCTCAAGTCCGTCCGAGCCGAAAATTACCGCAGGGCGTTTACGCACGCGGTCGGGGCCTTTAAGGCTCGTGATGCTTTGGTCGCCATAGGCAGCAGGTTTCTTCGTAGCCATCGTTATCTCCTAAAATTTCAATCGTTATCGTATATTATATCACAAATCAACGTAAATGTAAAGAGATATTTGTAAATTTTGGTTTTCTCGGCTCTTGCCTGCCATTTTGCCGCATCCTCGCGAAGCGCCGCAAGCTCGCCGCGCATCTTTGCACTCTCGCCTACCTCAAGCATACGGATAGCGATAATGCGGTTCTCCGCCTCCGCTCTCGTGATATCGCGGCTGCCGGTGTTATCGGAGAAGGAGAAGCCGGTATTGACATTTGGAGGTGATTGTGATATACTATTATCAGTGGGGATGTCCAAATGCATGCTTGCCTTGCTATTAGCAGGTACAGCAACGGACGTTCCCACGTTTTTGTTTTCTATAAATCCTATGCTATAAACATACATCTCCTTTGTGGCGTAATCGTTATTTACAACATCATTTCTCACATCAACAACTATATCATAACCCTTGCTTGCCGACTTCCTTGCCTCGCGAAGCGCCGCGCCGAACTTGTCGCGCATATTTTCGATATGACGGAGCATCAGCTGCTTTTCGCGTAGCTCCTTGTCAGCCTCGCTGTACTCCTTGCCAAGCATAACGCGCTTGTTTAACTCCGCAATGTCCTCACGAATACGTACCGCCGCACGCTTCAGCGTATACCACATACGCGATGCCGCCGTGCGGTTTCTCTCGTCTCTCGCACACAAAACACACTCGCCCACAAGCGTTTGCCTGTGGGCGATTTTTTATTCAACCTCAACGCATCTTCCGAGCGCGAACGAGTATATCGCCACGCGCGAAACGAGCTTTGCCGCGATGCGCTCGCACGCCGCCTTGTAGTAGAGTAGCTGCATGCGGTGGCGCTCGAGGAGCATCTGTGCCGCACCGTCAAAATCAAGCTCCGACGGGATATAATCCGTCTTGTAGTCGATGAGCGTAATAGTGCCGTCATCATTCTCCCAGAAGCAGTCGATGACGCCCTGAACGAGCACGCTCTCGTCAGCGAGAGCCGCCTTTAACTGCTCGTTTTCGGTAAACTGCGCCGCGGGCAAATTAACGTTGAAGCGATGCTCGCGAACAACGTTTTTCGCCGCGCAAAGCTCGGCAAACGTGTCGCCCTCAAAGAACGCCGTAAGCTGGCGCACGTTTATGAGGGATGCCATACGCTTCGTGATAAAGCGGCCGTCAACAAGTCGCGCCGCTTCATCCGCAACCGTTTTTGCGATGTCTGCACAGCCCGCAAATCTCGCGAAATCGCAGAACTGCATAAACGTGTGCGTTGCGGTACCGCGCTCGGCACCCGTCGGCTTGTCCGCCGCCTCACAGTCGAGGAAAAGCGGTCGCTTCGCCGCGAAATCGTACGGTTCAAAATCATCCTCAAGCTCCGCCGTATCCTCGTCGAGAAGGTTCGGCACAAGCTTTGAAACGGACAGCTTCGAGGGCAGCTTCGATGCCGCCTCGTGCGGATACACGAAGTCGAAGCGCTCTCGAACGAGCGCACGAAGCTCGTCCGTCGCCTCGGGGACTGTCCCCTCATTTTCCACCGCATCAGCCTCCACGGCTTCTTCGAGCGTCGGAAGTACCGTTTCGATAACGTATGGCACGTCGCCGCTGTGAGTGAGCTTATGATGCTCAAGCGCGGTGAGTATCCAGCGCATAAAGCCGCCGTTTTTCATCACAGCGTAGCGCGATAACCATCTGGCGCCCGTTTTAGCCTCGTCGAGTACTTTTTCGGTGTCCTTAATAAGTCCTGTAACGTACAGTCGCTCACGTGCTCGGGTCATCGCAACGTAAAGTATGCGCATTTCCTCCTCGAGCTGACTGTCGGAAAGGCGTCTGATAAGTGCCTGCCGCACGGGCGTGTCATAGCGTGCAAAGCCCGTCCTGTCACCAAGCATCGGCGATATACCGAGGCTTCGCTCGATAACGATATTTTTCTTCAGATCCTGATCGTTGAAGTTCTTGCCCGCACCGCAGATAAAGCATACTGGAAATTCAAGGCCCTTGGAGTTGTGCATAGTCATAAGCTTTACAGCACCGATCTCACCGCTGTCTATCTTTGCACTTTTGAGCTGCGCCTTCTTGTCAAGCACGTCGTTTATGTAGCGTATGAAGTTGTAAATACCCCTGAACGACGATGATTCGAACTTACGCGCATACTCGTAGAGGAGCATAAGGTTAGCTCGGCGCGTGGAATTGTTCTTATCGTAAACAAGCGAGAGAAGGTCGGTGTCCGTGTAAACGTACCAAAGAAGCTTGTCAACAGGCATACCTACCGCCTTGTCCTGCCAACGCGCAAGCGTATCAAGAAAGGCGCTTCCCTTTTCGAAAGCGTTCTCCTTACAGTACAGCACAAGTGCATCGTAAAGCGAGCCGTCCTTCGTGCTCCTTCGTATATTCACAAGATCGTCGAGCGTGAAGCCGAACACGGGGCTTCGAAGTGCACCTGCGAGGTAAATATCCCTCGTCGGGTTGTCAATTATGTTGAGAATACAAAGCGCTAAAAGCACCTCGGCATTTTCGAAGAAATCGCCCTCGGTTTCGCTGTGATAAGGTATGCCGCGAGCTGTAAACGCCGCGCCAAACGCCTCCGAATGCGCCCTCTCGCTTCGCATAATTATAGCGATATCAGAAGGCTTTATCGGCTCTCCGTTATTCTTTTTGCCCTCGCGCAATAGCCGTTCTATCTCGGTGGCAACGTACTGTGCCTCGCGAGCACAAACGTCGGATGCATCCTCGTCCTCCGCGCCATCGATAAGCACAACGCGCACCGGCTCCCCGCACTCGGTGTCGACCTTCGAGTGTATGAGAAGATCCTCTTCGGTAAAGGGTATGTCGCCGCGGCCACTCGTGAAAAGACAGCCTGATACGATATTGGAAAAGTCGATGACCCGCTCATCACAGCGGAAATTGTTAGATAAGAATATCGCCGCGCCCGTATCCTTACCGTCATCAAGCGTACCGAAGATCCTTCGGTATCCCGCGAATATCATCGGCTCCGCACCTCTGAAGGAATAAATGGACTGCTTTATATCACCGACCATAAATCGGTTCTTACCGTTTGATACGGCGGCGAATATCGCATCCTGAACGGCGTTCACGTCCTGATATTCATCGATGTATATCTCGTCGAAGCGCTCTCGTACGTCGCGTGCAACGTCCGTCGGCTCTCCGTCCTCACCGACAAGCAGCTTGTAGGCGTATCTCTCGAGGTCGCCGAAATCCACGATGCCGCGTCGGCGCTTTTCCTCTCCAAAGCGGTCGAGAAAAACCGAAAGCAAGGTGTAAAGCTTGTCAAGTGCATCTGCGATACTTTTGCTGCTTTGAAGAAGCTGCTCGCGAGAAAGCGAGAAGTAGTCAACAGCCGCCTTTTTGACGAAAGCCTTGTACTCGTCGCGTGTGCCCTTAACGTACAGCGCTTCCTCCGAAAGCACGTCGCCACGAACGCTTCCAAGACGCGCAGGCTCAAACGAATTCATGAGCGCAGATACGGCAAAATAGTCCTCGCGCTCACAGGCGGATACAATACGGTCTATATAGTCAATATCCTCCGAAAAAGCGCCGTAGTACGCCTTTGTAAGCTTTTCGTCAGAGAGCAGCTCCGGCAGGATCGAAGCAAACATTTCGCGGTACACCGAAAGTCTGCCGCGAATATAGCCGAGTATTTCCCTGCCGCACTCGCTCTTTCCGAAATCATCACCGGAGCGAAGTGTATCGGCGAATTTTTTAATAAACTCAATATGCTCGGTAAAGCTTGAAAGCTTGTTTTCTATGCCGAGGAATATTTCAGCAAGCGCATCGTCGCTTTTCGTGCCCACGAATGCATCTGCGAAATCCTCAAAGCCTTCGATTGTGTAGCCGTCAACTCCGTCCGAATAATAGTCCTCGATTATCTCGTCCATTATACCGACACGCAGAAGCTCAATCTCCACACTATCGGCTATACGGAAGCCTGAAGGCAGTCCCGCCTCACCGGCATTCTCGCGTAAAATATCAAGGCAAAAGCTGTGTATGGTGGAGATTTTCGCACGGTCGAGCGACAAAAGCTGACGCGCGAGTCTGCGGTCTCCGGGACGCTTTGCGATAGCCTCGGTAATCGCCGAGGATATGCGCTCCTTGAGCTCAGTTGCCGCCGCGTGCGTAAAGGTAACCACAAGCATACGCGAAAGCTCGGCAGGATGCTCGGGATCGGTCAGATGACGAATTATGCGCTCGGTGAGAACGGCAGTCTTACCCGATCCTGCACCTGCAGAAATAAGCAAGTCGCGTCCGCTTGCCTCTATTGCCAAGCGCTGTCCGCTTGTCCATTCTCTTGCCATCAGCCCTCTCCCACCTTTCTCTGCTTGCGGCAAATCGGGCGCATAGCGCAGTATTTGCACGCGTCGTGTTTTTTGTCCTGTATAGGCTTTGCCGAGGCGTTACCCCGCTTTATCTCCTCGCCGATACTGCCAACGGTTTCTTCAATCGACGACAGAAGCGTCTTGAAGCCTTCAAGCGAGGTAAGACTTGCGGCACCGGAAAACGTGCCGTCCTTTTTGATCTTTACGGGCAGATATTTGCCCGTAAGCTCCGCGTCCATTGCGCGAAGCACAGCTTCGTCCTCAAGAAGCAGTCCCTTGCGCGAAAGCATACCTCCGACCATTTCCTCGACTTCCTCCGCCGTTGCCTCACTCTCAAGCGTTACCGTGGGTACGCCCGCCTTAAAATAAAGTATACCTGCAGGAATGATCTCGGCGTTTTCGGGTATCTTCAGCGCACTTCTCGGACTCTGTCCGTTTTTCCATATTGAGAACAGATAGAGAAGCATCTGCATATCAAGGCCCATCGCCACAGTTTCAAGCGAAAACTCCTTCGAGCCTGTCTTATAGTCAACTACACGAACGTAGTATTTATCATCAGTTTGCATAACGTCAACGCGGTCTGCCACACCGTAAACGTATGCATTCGTGCCGTCCGAAAGCTTTACTGAAAGCGGCTCGACAGTCGCTTCGTCAGGCGACGGGAACCGTATCGGCAGCTCGAAGAATGCAGGCCTGAAGCGGCTCTGCGAAAACTCCGCGGCAAGATTTTTGCAAAGTATCCCCGACGAGCGGCGAAGGCGCTCGAAAAGATGCGCAAGGCGGCTTCCCGAAAAGTTCGGCGCTATGCGGCATATCGTCTGCATATAGTCGGATACTATCTTTTCGACCATTTGGTCGACCTCGTCGTCTGTGATGTCTGCGAGAGTGCCTTCACGCTCGGCGCGCGAAACAAACGCCTCGAGGATATGATGCACAAACGTACCTATATCCGCGGCGGAGAACGTCGCCTTTTTCATCTCGTCAAGCTTAAGCACGTATTTGCAGAAATACGAGAAATGACAAAGCACATACGCGTCAAGGCGCGACTGTGTTAACGCAAGGTCGCCGCCAAAAAGCTTTTTCGCCGTAGCCTCGCAAAGCACCTCTCCGCCATCAGAAAGCGGAACCGCTATACGCTCGGCACGCGCGGACATTTCTCCGTCGTCCTTCAGATATTCCTTTATAGCCGCGCCGAGCGGTGTACCGTCGGCCTCGGCGGCGAATTCAAGCAGATTGCCGCGTCCTTCAAGTCGTTTTTCAATCGGCTCTGCGGCGAAGCGCACCGCCTTTTTTTTCGGGAACAGCGCGAGAAGGCGCAAAGCTCCAAGCGATGGCTTAAGCGTATCACCTGCAAGATCGGACGACGACCACACGACCGTCAGCGATTCGGATGCGCTCGTAAGCGCGCGGTAGAACGCAAAACGCTCGTCGGTTGCGCGACAGTCGGTACCCGGTGCAAGGCAGACGCCAACACCTGCTAAAATATCACGTTCAAAGTCGCGGAACACGCCCTCATCCGTAGGAGAAAGCGGGAACACGCCCTCGTTAGCACCGATAACGTAAATATGCTTCGCGGCGGCACGCAAAAGCGTAGCATCGCCCGAAACCACCTCGTCGACAGTGCTCGGTATGCGTCCGATGTCGGTCGTATCAAATATAAGCCCAAGAAGCTCGGCGAATGCCGCAGTATCAACCTCAAGCTCCGGCATAAGTGCCGCGAGCTCATCGAGCGCGTTGATAAGCACGCCCCAAAGCTGCTCGTATTCTCTTGCACCTGCAGGATCAAAGATGCGTTTTTGTCTTGCAATAGAGTCAAGTCGCTCGGGAATATTAAGCGCTATAAGATAGCTGTAAAGTGCGGTCGCATATTCACGCACGTTTTTAGCATCGCGCAATGCCGTACGAAGGTCGGCAAGCGGTATCATCACACGCTCTCGAACGTCGTTCACAGTATCGAGTACACGCGCTGATTTTTCGGAAAATGCGGCGGTGTAGCCGTCAGGATTCATGGTGAAATCCTCATTCCAACGTGCAAAGCCGCGCACCGCCCACGCGCTCGCATAATTTTCAAGCGCGCACACCTCTCCCGGCGTAAGATTGCAAAGTCCGGTTTTTATGTAGGAGATCATATCCTCTGTACGGAAATTGGTCGAAATGAGCGTAAGCGCAAGAAGAATAAGCCTGATCAGCGGCTTATTTTTTATATCGACTCTGTGCGCGGCAAAATGCGGCACGCCGTACTTTTCGAGCATAACGTCAAGTATGCCGTCATAGCGGTCAATACCGCGCGTCACTATAGCAAAATCGCGCCATTTCGCGCCCTCGCGTACGCGTCTGCATATATCGGTCGCCACAGCCTCACACTCCGCAAAAAGGCTGCCGCACTCCACAAGCGAAAGTGCCGGAGAATCCTCCTCGAACACAGCACTTTCGGCAGCATCGAGCGACCAGAGATTTTTTTCAATAAAGCAAAGCTCAGGAATGTCCGTGCGAAGATTTTCGGTAAGCCTTTCTTCGCATACGTCCCTCCTTACACGCACAGCAATCTCTTTAAGATATTCCGCCGTTTTCGCTTGGTTTTCAAACGTCGCGTCGGACTCGTCAAGACAAAGCGAAACCGTTACGCTGTCTGCCCCCTTGAATATAGCTTCTATCGCGCGGTACTCCTGCGGCGTGAAGCCGTAGAAGGAGTCAAGATAGACGTCCGTGCCGTTAAAGAAATCGTGCCCGTCGAGCAAGTCCGCCGCCTTTGTGAGGTCGTCAGATGCGTCGTCGGCAGTCTGCGAGAGCAGATTTGAGTATGCCGCGTAAACGAGCGAGAGGTCGTAAAGCTTGTCCGCAAGGCGAGTATTTTCGCCGTCCTTTGAAATAGCATCTGCCGCCTGCTCGAGTGCGCGAGGCGTGATACAGTACGACTTGAACTCGGAAATTGCCGAAAGCATCTCGGCGGCAGTGCTTTTGTCAGCAACAATACCGCTTTTAAGCATAGGCGCAAGCTCCGCCAGCTCACGCCACATCATAAGCATCTGACCGCTTTTGGTCACGTAGCTGTAGGAAAGTCCGCCGTACTCTCTGAATATCCGGTTGCAAAGTCTGCGAAAATTTAAAATCTCAAGCGAAAGTGTGGGCACGTCGCCAATAAGCTCGGTCATACGAGCTTCCGTCGCAAGGGCGGTCTGTTCGGGCACAATAACGAGCACACGCCTTCCTTCACGCACCGCAGCCGATGCTAGAGAGCATATACGCGAGCTTTTACCGCTTCCCGCTCTGCCGTAGATAAAATTTATCATAAAATCACCTCGCTAAATCAGATAAACAGTTTTATTTGAAATTTGTGATAATTTTCTTCGTTTAAGGCGAAAGTAAAATGCGTGGCGGATATACCAAACACCCTCTTTGGCGCTTGCGCATATGAAGTGCCGTGAAGCCGACGGGCATATTACGAATACCGCCGCACCGCTCCCGGCAAGCTCACGCGCAAAGCCCTCGCCAAATGCGCCTGCCTCGGATATGATATAAATTCGCTCACACGCGAGCGCTTTTTCGAGCGCTTCGCCCTTCAGCACACGCTTACCAATAAAATAGTCAAGCAGTACAAGAGCGGCAAATATTATCAGAGCAAGCGGTATCAGCGCCATAATCACCGCCGCGAAAAGTATCAGCACCGCGCTCGCTTCGATCACGGTTACGGTAATGCGTATATACCTGAAAATACGCGTGAGCAGAGTAAATCGGCGCGCTATTTTGTAAGCTCTGCCAAGCGTGCCGTAAAGGGAGCTTTTTCTCATTTTGGAAATAATGTATGTGATAAGCGTTTTACAGCTGATAAGCTCGGGCATAAGAACCTCACTTTAGATGTAATCGTATCACATTTATATTATAACATATTCGGTGTCCCAATACAAGGACATTCAAGGAAATTTATGCCCATTATATTTTTTGACGGAAAATTTCAAAAAAGCCTTTACAAACAAAAGATTTTGTGGTACAATACTTTACAGAACAATTGTTTGGAGGGCTATATGACACCTACTGTTGAAAACTCCTGCTGCTTTACGGGACACCGAAAGATCGACAGCAGCAAGCTTCCGTCGCTCGTGGATAAAATATTTCTTGAGGTAAGCTATCTCTCCGAGCACGGGATAAAAAACTTCTATGCAGGCGGCGCGCTCGGCTTTGACACCATCGCGGCGCTCACCGTCCTTCGCCTGCGTCAGCGCGGCGACGATATAAAGCTGCATCTTATGCTTCCCTGTCCCGAGCAGTACCGAAATTGGAGCCAGCGTGATATCGACATCTACAACGATATCCTCGCGCGTGCCGACTCCAAGACTGTGCTTTGCGATCACTATCACGCAGGGGCTATGCACGTACGCAACCGCGCTATGGTCGACGCGGCGGGACACTGTATCTGCTTTTGGGATAAAGAGCTTTCCGGCGCGTCCAAATCGGGCGGCGGCACGCTCTATACGGTAAACTACGCAAGGAAGCTTCATCGGCGCATCGTCAACCTCTGTGACGAGCCGCCCGAGGACACGCAGATCGAGTTTGATTTCGAGCCGGCCTTCTAAAGGAGGATCCGAAGCAAAATTAGGAAAAAACTATATCTTTACTATTGACTTTACAGGGCGTGTATGCTATAATATTCTGTGGATAAATGTCCGCAAACCGCAAGGTTTTACATATTTAGTTGATAGGAGTTACTTACTATGGAAAAACAGATTCGCGCTCTTTTTATTGGCGCACACCCCGATGACTGTGACTTTGAGGGCGGCGGTCTTGCACTCAAGTATGCTCGTGCAGGTCACGTTGTAAAATTCATCTCCGTTTGCGACGGCTCCGGCGGTCACCACGAGATGACTCCCGAAGAAACAAAAACAAGACGCAGAGGCGAATCGCGCAGAGTTGCCGAGTTTATCGGAATCGAATACGACGTATGGGATATTCCGGACTGCGAGATTATCAACGACCTCGAGAACCGCAAGCGTATAACCCGTGAGATACGCAAGTTCAACCCCGACGTTGTGTTCTGCTGCCGTTCCAACGACTACCACGCTGACCACAGAAACTGTGCAGGTATGGTTCAGGATGCTTCGTACTTACTCATCGTTCCGCATTTCTGCCCCGACACTCCCGCAATGAAGCAGATGCCGATCATTCTCAACTTCTACGACCGTTTCCAGAATCCGCCCTTCAAGGCTGACGTTATCATTGACATTGGCGACGTGCTCGACGACAAGATCAAGATGCTCTCCTTCCACGAGTCGCAGATGTTCGAGTGGCTTCCCTACACCAAGGGCAGACTCGCCGAGGTTCCGACCGGTGAAGCAGAGCGCCTCGAGTGGCTCCACGAGCCCCGTCTTCCCGAGGATATAAGCAACGTTACGCAGGAAGACATCACCAAGCCCTATACCGGCTCTTACTGCGAGTGGCGCGACGCTGTTCCCTCGTTCAAGTACCGTGACCTTCTCATCAAGCGTTACGGAGAGGAGCGCGGCAGCAAGGTTCGCTTCTCCGAGGCATTTGCAGTATGCGAATACGGCAGACGTATGACGCCCGAGGACGAAAAGGTATTCTTCCCGTTCTGATTTAATGCATACGAAATACACCCACACGGCTTGCCGTGTGGGTGTTTTTTTATTTGCTTTGAAAAGCCTCGTCGATCGCCGAACGTATTTTGAGCATTGTGTCCGCATCGACAGTTTAGAATCCAAGATTTTTTGGTGATTGTTTTATCGGTTTAAGACAAACTCATATTTTTATCATAGTGTGTGTCCATATTCCATATTTGTTTTCAAAAACCACCTTAAAATTAGCAGCATCATCCGGAATTTTTCTTGTGAAAATTCCATTATCTTTTTCTTCATCCGTTAATTCCTCAAGCTTTGAAAGTGCACTGCAAGAGGGATTATAAAATTTAACAGCTGTTTGCTCGTAATCTGTACCTTGGGAAGTCTTTGCCTTTTCACGGAAATCCATATAGAGTATCCGGCTTTGGCTGTCGCATGGTTTTGCATTAACCGTCAACATTCCGTCTTTTACGCTATGAGATATTTCGGGAGCAGTAACACAAAACTCTAAAACTTCACCTGTATTTACAAGCTTTACAGTATAGTATCCTCTTTCAAATTTTCTTGATACTTTTCCCCTACCCATAATGTCGAATTTTTCGTTAAGTATACCGTCTTTATAAATTTCCACTTCATTATTTCCTTCTTTGAACACAGAAATAACAACATCTTCATACGTACGGTAATTAGTTTTATTTCCGTAATCCAAAGCAATATCGGGCAACTTAGTAGACAATTTTCCGCCTATAAACTTACTGTCTTCTACATTCGGCTCGGGAACAGAATCTATATAATCATATCTGCAAATTCCAAACAGCTTGTACTGCTCGTAGAATTCCTCAGGTGTAAATAACCGTCTTGCACATGAAGGTCTGATGGCTTCCGAAACCTCAACCTGCTGTACCTTTCCATCTTTGCCATAAATGAGGTCAGTAACAAGAGCAACATGATTGCGGCCATTTCCAAAGGCGAAAAGAATATCACAAATCTCCATCTGGTCAACTGTATATTGAGCAGGCTCAAAAATCAAATGCATACCGGGTATAGTAAGCCATCTTTTGGTTGAATAGCGTCTGCGAATGTTCAGAGCATATCGCACCAAACCATTACAAACCAATCCGAAATATGGCCACGAATTATTACGACCGCCTAAATCTTTACAGTAAAGAGCGCTGTCAGGATTGTTTACTATTGTAGAAAACGTTTCAAATGAAATATTTTCACAGACGAACTTATCAGTAGGTTCCGAGGATGAATAAATCATTCCTCTGATAAGTTTTCCCGCAGGCAATACGTTTTTTCCTGTTTGTTTCATATAGACCGGAATATCACGAAGAGGAACCCACTCAAAATCCGTAAGTTGTTTTGCTCTAAGCAAAGCATTCTTTTTGCCCTGTGACAAATTTAATTTTTCCATTCTTCTGTCCCCTTATACAAATTCGACACTTTTACTATCCGTACGCCTTGTCGGGATTTAAAGCACGTCCGTCGATGCGACATTCGGAGAGCGCCGCTGGTAGCTCACCTATTTTACGGTGCGTTTTTAGCTCCCCTTTTGTAAATAACTCTCCGCTGAAATATCAGCGGAGAGCCGTGTGATTTATCTGTTGTTGATCATCTTGGTAAGCTCAACGGGCTCAACGATCTTGCCGTCCTTGTAAACTCTCATGTTACCGGAAGCAATCTCGTCAATGAGGATAACCTCGCCGTTGTTGTAGCCGAACTCAAACTTGATGTCCCAAAGATCAAGACCGATGCTCTTAAGGTCGTCAGCAACGATCTTGGTGATCTTGAGGGTCTGCTCCTTCATAGACTCGAACATTGCGGGAGTCATAACACCAAGAGCTGCAAGGCCCTCGCCGGTTACGAGCGGATCGCCCTTTTCGTCGTTCTTGAAGGTGCACTCAACGTAGCCACCCTCGAGTACGGTACCGTCCTTGATATACTCGCCGTATCTGCGAACAAAGCTACCGGTTGCAACAAGTCGGCAGATAACCTCAAGGCCGTTACCGCCCTGAGCCTTACCGAAGCATTCTGCAGGAAGAACCTCCATAGTAGCGTCGTCGATGTTTGCGCTTACGTAGTGAGTCTTGATGCCAGCCTTCTTAAGAAGCTCGAAGTAATGTACGGAAGAGATAAGATTTGCCTTACCGATACCTTCGATGGTGAGTCCTACTGCGTTTTCGCCGGGATCGAACACGCCGTCCTTGCCGGTGCAGTCGTCCTTAAACTTTAAAAGCACATTGCCGTTGTCAAGAGAATAAACGTCCTTGGTCTTGCCTGCGTAAACTTTTTTCATAACCTGATGCTCCTTCTATAATTATCACTTAAGTGAATACTATCACGGATACTATTATATCACATCCATATGCAAATTTCAATAGCAATTTTTGTTTTTGTCATTTTTTAGCAAATTTTATAAAAACAGCTGTTTGAGGATAAAAATTTTTTCAATAGTTTTCGATAAAAAATTCATATAAACTATTGAAAACGGCAAAGCTTTATGATATAATATATAATCGGTATGATTGTGGTGAACAAGGTTCATCAAGCTTAACGGTCATATTAAAGGAGTAATAATTTATGAGTCGTATGATTGGCACTGTATCCCGTGGCGTCAGAGCACCTATTATCAGAAACGGTGATGACATCGTGGAGATCGTAACTTCGTCTGTTCTCGAAGCTCAGAAGGACGCAGGTTTCGAGTTTAATGACCGCGACATCGTGGCCATGACCGAGGCTGTCGTTGCAAGAGCGCAGGGTAACTACGCATCCGTCGACGACATTGCAGCAGATATTAAGGCAAAGTTTGGCACCGACACTGTTGGCGTTATCTTCCCCATCCTCAGCCGTAACCGCTTCGCTATTTGTCTGCGCGGTATCGCAAAGGGTGTAAAGAAGGTAGTTCTTATGCTCTCCTACCCCTCTGACGAGGTTGGTAACCACCTTGTTTCTCTCGATGCACTTGACGAGAAGGGCGTAAATCCCTACACTGACGTGCTCGATCTTAAGAAATACCGTGAGCTTTTCGGTTACGAGAAGCATAGATTCACCGGTGTTGATTACGTTGAATACTACGAGGAGCTTATCCGTGGCTGCGGCGCAGACTGCGAGATAATCTTCGCTAATAATCCGAGAGCTATCCTTGACTATACCAAGAACGTGCTCTGCTGCGACATTCACACTCGCGCACGCACCAAGCGTATTCTCAAGGCTGCAGGCGGCGAGACCGTACTCGGTCTTGACGACATTCTCACCTCTTCCGTAAACGGCAGCGGTTACAACGCTGACTACGGTCTTCTTGGCTCCAACAAGGCAACCGAGGATCAGGTAAAGCTCTTCCCTCGCAACTGCCAGCCCGTTGTTGACGCTATCCAGAAGAAGCTCTACGACGCAACCGGCAAGACTATCGAGGTAATGGTTTACGGCGACGGCGCATTCAAGGATCCCGTAGGTAAGATCTGGGAGCTTGCAGACCCGGTAGTTGCACCTGCATACACTAAGGGCCTCGAGGGTACTCCCAACGAGCTCAAGCTCAAGTACCTCGCAGATAACGATTTCGCTGATCTCTCCGGAGATGCGCTCAAGGAAGCAATCAAGTCGAAGATCACTGAAAAGGATGCAGACCTCTTTGGTAAGATGGCATCCGAGGGCACGACTCCCCGTCAGCTGACTGACCTTATCGGTTCGCTTTGCGACCTTACTTCCGGTTCGGGCGACAAGGGTACGCCTATCGTATTCATTCAGGGTTATTTCGATAACTACACGACCGAATAAATCGGCAAAGGACCGCGCAAATGCACGGTCCTTTTTATTTTAAAAAAACACACCGCACGGCTTCTGCCGTGCGGTGATTTTTGTTTTGTCTGTTACTGCTTTACAACCTTGATTCCACTTACGTCGAAATCCTTGATAAAGCTTACGTCCGTGCCGCCTGCAAAATGGATAACAAGCTCGGTCGCCTCGGTTACGACGAACGTCGAATCGAACGCCGTCCACTCGTTGCTAATCCAATCAAGCTTGAGTACCGCGCCGTTTACGAACGTACGAACCATTGCCACCTCACCCTTTGCTGCGGTGCGGACATCGCACTCGAGAGTGTATGTGCCGGGCTCGAGGGTAATGCCTGTGTTATAGGTGAAGCCGCTGCCATCGTCAGTCTTCTCCGCAACGTTTCTCATAGCAAGATAGAGGTTGCCGCCCTGACTCTTTACGGTAAGCGTCTGCTCATACTTTTCAAGACCAAGATCCCACTTGTCGCCTCCAACGTCATTGTAAACGTCGGGAGCGAGCGAGCCTTCAACTGCCGCGAGAACTACTTCCTCCTCGGGCTCCTCGGGCTCAACGACCTCGGGATCTTCGGGCTCCTCGGGCGTTACGGTGCCCTCCTCCCAAGGAAGAATATGCTCGTTTTCGGGAGTTTCGTTAACGTCAATAAGCACAAGATTTGCAAGCTGATACGGCTGAGTGTAGCCCTCCCAAGGACCGCCGTATACCTTAAAGGTGAACGCGGTCGAGTCGTTAATATCAAACGTAACGTCGATCTTGGTCCACTCTGTGGTGTAGGAAACGTCTGCAACATTAGTGCTGGCGATAGCGATACGGCTGCGAGAGGTCTGTCCCTTCGCGGTGGTACGGATAAGACCTGTAAGGTTATACGTGCCCGGCTCGAGCTCGTAGCCGTACGAGTAAACGAAGGTATCCATATTCTTCTGAATATTGCTCATAGAGAGATAAGAAATATCCTCGCTCACAACGCCTCTAAGCATTCTTCCCTCGGGATAAGTCCAGTTTTCGCTGCCTACGTCCTCGTATATCTTTTCAAGGAAGTTAGTTCTCTTGAAGTTCTTGTACGGGCCTGTCTTCTTGAGAAGGAACGCCATCATAATACCAACGTTCGGAGCTGCGAATTCAGGACCCTTCTCTGCTATTTTGAGATCGGTCAGGTATATTGCGGATCCGCCGTCGACGATGAGGCTGACCTCGGAAAGCTTAGTAGCTTCGGTAACCTCAAACGTCATTTTAACCGTAGTAGGACTTGTACCAACTCCGTACGCAGTACCGGTAGCATTGTCACCGTTTGCAGCCTTCGCCTTAAGCTTTACAGTCTGCGCGCCATCTGCCGCATATACCGTTGCAGTCACGGTATACTCACCGGGAGTGAGAGCGATGTCCTTATTGGTTGCATCGTAGGTAAAGGTAGAGCCGTTAGCTGCATCGGGAGTGAGAAGAAGCTCGGAGAAATTGGTGTAGTGTCTTTCATCAGATGCTCTGTTGATGAACGTCCACTCGTCGGGAGCAAGTGATTCGTCGTATTCACCGCGAGCGAAAACTACCTCGCCGCTTACCTTATCAACGATCTTTATGCCGCGGAAATTGAGATAAATTCTTTCCCTGTCGGAGCAAATTCCGGGAGGAACCATAAACTTAAGCTGAACTGTTGCAGCCTCCGTAGCAGCAATGGTAAAGTCCTTAACAAGGGGAGCATCTGCCCAATCGGTAGGGATAACCGGGTACCAATCAAGATAATTCTTGGTACCGCCGACAATCATACCAACCTTGGTCTTTGAGGCGTCGATAGGATTGTTCTCACTCTGTATAGCGTTAACGGTAATTTCATATTTCGTACCGGGAGTGCAGATGCTGTTGTCGGGGTCAGCAGGATCGTAAAGAACGGTGGTAAGGAAGTTGTTACCGCCGCCCTTTGCGGAGCACTCTACGTAGTTTCTGCTGCCGTCAACCTCTACCGTACCCGTATCAGAAGACCAGAACGCGATGCTGTCGCCCTTTGCAATTGCCGTGCCGCGCTTGATGCTTGCGTTAGTGGTGGAGGTGGTAAGCTCAACGCAGGTGAGCTTAAGCGATGCTAGCATAAGCTTGGTCGCCGCCGAGGTTGTATCCTTACCGAAATCAAAATTGATCGCGGAAAGCGTCGTTTCCTCGGAAACCGTAAGCGTGTAAGTGATCTCCTCTGCCGTAGCGCCTACGGTAGCGGTGGTATCCGCGGTAGCGCCGACGGTCATAGCAGAGTCGCCGAGCTTAACGCCGAGCGAAGCCTCGTCTGCATCCGTGTTAAACGTACCCGTGAGCTGATATACACCGGGAAGAAGCTTAACGTCCTCAACGTCATACGAAGCGGTGGTGGATGTGAGGTCCGCACAAAGGCCGGAATTATCGGTAACTCCGATAAAATCGCCCGTTTTTCTTACAGGGAAGCTCCAATTATCGGTTGCTTCGCCGTATCCCAGAACGATGTTACCGTTAGAATCGGTTATAGTGATGTTGCGGAAATCCCACGTTACTCTGCCCGTTGCTCTGAGCGGCCAAAGCGTCATTGTAACGTCGCCTGCAGGAGAAGCGGGAATCGTGAAATTCTTGGTAAAATTACGCCATTCATAGTTCGTAAGTCTGCTCCAGATTTCCCACGCGCCGACGTTATTAACGACCACGCTTATGCCGGGCTGATCTTCAGGGATAACAAAGCTAGGATTGACCTTAACATCAATTGAAACGGTATACGTCTGACCGGGCTGGCAAATATCGGTATCGCCCGACGCTTTAGTATACAACGTCATTACACTAAAGCCCGAAGTGTTCTGCAGACTGAACGTTGCGTACTTATCCTTAACGTACGACACGCCCGTCCAACCGTCAGCACTGTCAGTCGGAATAGTTATGCTGTCGCGCGAATCCATAGACTCAAGCTCTGCCGCCGCAACCGAAACGGTCATCACGGGAAGGCTCGAAAGCGCAAGAACTACTGCTAACAGCATCGAAAGAATTCTTGTCTTTTTCATTATGCTTCTCTCTTTCAAAAATAATTTACGGCATACGCCGTATACATAATGATTATATCATATTTTTTCATTTTCTGTCAATAGCTTTGCGCTCAAAACAGGCATTTCTGTTAGCTTTCTCCCTAAATAACAAAATTTCGCTCGTTTTTTGTGTATTTCTCACAGTTGCTATAACTTTTGAACATTTTCACGATGTTAATTTTAACACATTTTTCCGCAAAAAACACCGTGCAGCGTATGCCGCACGGTGTTTCTGTGTTAAAACTCAACATTACTCTGTTTCGGTGGTATTCTCCGTTTCCACCTCGGATCCTGCTTCGGATTCAACCTCGGCATTTTTCGCCCTGTTCTCCTCATCAAGATCGATGAACGCAAGATCTCTGATATCGTAGTTCTTATTGAACTCTATCGCCGCGTCGCCGTTGAACTTAAGCTCGAATTCGGTATCCTCGTTAACGGTTATGATAAACTCAAACTTTGTCCAAGCGTTCGTGAGCTTGACACTTGCAACCCTAGTTCCGTCAAACCAGATTCTGTTCTGCGTAGTTTCTCCGCTTACAGGGGTGCGCATCACGCAGGAGAGCTTATACGTTCCGGCTGCAAGAGTTATGCCGGGAGCATATACGAAAGCATCGGAGCTCTTTGTTATGTTGGACATAGAGAGGTAAGGCTTGCCGTCATCGTTGATAGTAAGAGTTGCGCCCTCGGGAATATCCCAGATCTCAAGGCCTTCCTCCGTGGTAGCATCAGCGATGATATTGGTGTATACGAATCCTCTCTTCTTAAGAAGGAGAGCCATCATAATACCCACGTTCGGTGCGGTGAATTTTTCGCGCTTAGCTACGATCGTGATATTGCCTATAGCTACGGCTGCGCCGTCGCCGACGGACACCGTAATGCTCGAAAGCTTGGTACGGCTTTCAACTGCAAGCTCTACCGTGGCAGGCGACTTTGCCGTTCCAACGGTAACCGTCTCGCCGATAGCAATACTGTCGTTCTCTGCCGTTGCGATAAGCTTAACGCTCTGCTCGCCTTCGGTTGCACCGAAGGTTCCGCTTACAACGTATGTACCCGGATCAAGCCAAATCTCCTTTGCACTTGCATCGTAGGTGAAATCGGTACCGCCTGCAGCAGGTACCAGCATAAACTCGGTAAGATTGCCGTAAACCTTGAGATTGGAGGAGTTTCTTATCGGGAATTTCCAAAATGCGGGAGTAACCGTCTTATCGTATTCGCCGTATGCAAGAACAACGTTGTCAGGGTTTTCCGTCTCATACATAGCTATACCGCGAAAATCCCACTCGACCCAATCCCTTGTGTTAGGGAAGATCGCCAACGTTGCCGTGCTGTTAACAGTATCCGGGAAAGAGAACGTATACTTGAACTCGCACCATTCGCCGCTTGTGGGAATGTTGCTGTAGAAGGACGTGTATTTAGTTCCGTCTACGTAAATAACGGTTTCCATCGCCTTGCCGGGATTTGTGCACAATTCACTCTGACGGACCTTTACAACGATAGTATACATCTTGCCAAGCTCACAGAGCGAGGTGCTGTAAAGCTCAATATGCTTGAAGCCTGCGCCCTGTCCCTGGAGGCGGCAGTAAGCGTAGTTCTTGCTGTCGTCTATAACAATATCAGCATCAACATCGTCTGCACTCCAGAATGCAATGCTGTCAGCTCTTGCCACAGTTACGCCGCGTTGGATATTGGAGGTTGCCTTGCTGTCGCCGATAAGCTCAACGCAGGCAAAGCCAAGATTCTTGAATCTGATTTCAGCAGCCTCCGAGGAGGTATCCTTACTCCAATCAAACGTAAGCGCGGAAAGCGTGGTTTCCTCGGTGACGGTAAGCGAGAATTTTACGGCCGTTTCCTCGTCGGAAACAGCGGTTACAGTAGCATCGGTAACACCGACAGTCATCGCTGTGTCGTTTACCTTAACACCGACGGACGCAGAGCCTGCATCGGTGAAGAATGTTCCGGTGAACTCATATACACCGGGAAGGAGCTTAACGTCGTCAATATCGTATGTAGCCGTCGCAGAGTCAACGGAAGCCTCCATCCACTCCTTGTAAACGTATGAATACGTTCCGTTGGCGGAGAAGATGTGCGAGCCCCACTTAACGTCGTATGCGACGCTTGCAACCCATTCCTTCACAGTAGACCAAGTATCACTCGCGCTGTCGTACTTTTCAACCGCGAAGCGGGAAATATCAATAACAGCGGGCGAAGAATAACGCGGCATATAGTAGTGAAGCTCTGCCGTATCAACTGTCGAGGGAGCGGTAAAGGGAATGTAGTAATCCGCAAACTCGGAGGTTACGGAGATCTTACCGCTGAGGGTAGTTCCGTTAACGAAATACGTCGAGGTATAGTCGGAGCCGAGCGGGTCGCCCGTGATCCAGTCCTTACCCTTGTTTCTCGTGGTATCGGTGCCGTCGCGAAGACCGAGCACAAAACCGTTCACAGCGGAATCAGCGTTCTTTCTTGCGTTTATCGCAATTCTGTAGGACTCGTCCTTTGTAAGCGAGATTCCCTCCAGAAGGTGCGACGTCCACTGGGATATATTCCACATATGCACGTCTCTTGTTACAAACGGAGCGTACGATTCCTTAAGAGCGGTTACGTTACTGCTCCAATCGTCTGTGCTCTTGGTTTCGACGGTGGCGACGTCGCCTTTTTTCATCGAAGAAAGCTCGGCGCCTGCGGCGGATACAGCTATCGCGGGAAGGCTTGTAAGCGCAAGGACAGCCGCCATAATCATCGAGATTACTCTTGTTTTTTTCATTACGGTTCTCTCTTTCAAAAGATTTTGCGACAAAGGTCGCTGCACAAATGTGCTTGTTACAATTATACCACCGTTGCATTGTTATGTCAACGAATGCTCGAACGAATAAATTTCGATATGAGTTTTTCGTTTTTTCGCACAAACACCGCCCGATTTTTTGTGCACATCGACAAGCCAAAAAACACCGCGCGGCGTATGCCGCGCGGTACGATCTTGAGCTAAATCAAATCAGCCAATGTTGTATACGATGATGTTGGATACGTCGTAATCCTGAATGAAGCTTCCGTCAGGACCGCCGAAGAACTTAACGGTAAACTCGGTGGGAGCACCAACGGTGAACTGACCGGACATTGTAGCCCAGCTGTCAGTGTACCATACATTACCAACGGTAACCTCGTTGTTGATAATAGCGCGAACCATCGTCTTATCACCCTTTATTGCGGCACGAACGTCTGCAGTAAAGTAGTAGGTACCGGGCTCAAGAGTTACGCCGGGCTTGTAGGTGAAGCCCTTATGGTTAACGGTGATATCTCTCATCGCAAGGTAGAGGTTGCCGCCCTGGCTCTTAACGGCGAGGGACTGATCGTCGATAACCCACTTATCGGTTCCAACGTCGTTAAATACATCGGGAGCGAGCGAGCCTTCAACTGCCGCGAGAACTACTTCCTCGTTGCCGTTGTCAACATATTCCTTCTTAACCTCAGGCTTGGGCTCTTCCTTTTCCTCTACTTCGGGTTCGTCAGACGGAACGTAGTTGGGATCCTCATTGAGGTAGTAGAGCTTGATACCGCTTACATCGTAAGGCTGCTTGAAGCTCTGGTCGGGACCGCCGAAGAACTTAACAACAAGATCAGTAGCCTCGGTTACAGTGAATGTACCGCCAACGGTAAGCCAGTTGTTATCAAGCCATACGTTACCGAAGGTCTTGTCGCCGATTACGGCACGAACCATAGTCTTTACACCCTTAGTAGCAGAACGGAAGCTTACGGTAAACTTATAGTCACCGGGCTGGAGGTTCATACCGGGAGTGTAGGTGAAGGTGTCAAGGTTGCGCTCCATGCCCTTCATAGAGATGTACGAGGTACCCTCTTCAGGCTGGGTAGCAGTAAGAGTGCAGTTGCCGGGAACAGTCCAATAGCTGGTTCCAACGTCCATGAATACCTTATCGAGAAGGTTAGTATACTCAAATCTCGGACCCTTCTTGAGAAGGAGAGCCATCATAATACCAACGTTGGGAGCGGTGAACTTGGGAGCCTTTTCAGCAATCTTGATGTCGCCAACGTAAACCTTGCCGTCTACGATTACGGAAATTGCAGAAAGCTTGGTGGTGTTTTCGATCTCGATCTCAACAGTTACAGGAGACTTGGTTGCGCCAACGGTGACTTCCTCGCCGGTTGCGGTAGTACCGTCTGCCGCAGTAACGCCAAGCTGAACGTTAGCCGAACCGCTTGCTGCTGCGAAGTTACCGGTTACAACGTAGGTGCCGGGAGCAAGAGTGATGTCCTTGTTGGTTGCATCGTATGCGAAGGTGGATCCGTCAGCATCGGGAGCGAGCGAAAGCTCGGTCTCGCCTACAGCCTTCTGAGTATCGTAGTTGGACTTAGGCATTACCCACTCACTGGGAGCAAGCTTTTCGTCGTATACGCCGTATGCAATAACGTCGTTGCCGTCTGCATCGGTGATCTTAATGCCGCGGAAATCCCAGTCGGTGCAACGTCTGTCATAGGTAGCGCCGGTTTCGGGATTTGTTCCGTCGAAGCCAACGTGGATCTTAAAGTCCTTGGTAAGTGTGCAATCAGCAGGAATGGTGAACGAGCCGGTAAGCTCGGTGAATTCGGTGGGAATAGTGGTAAACGTCGTGGTGTGGATCGGGTTAGCTGCTGCAGAGGAGTTACCGTTATCACTTACGTTAACAGAGAGACTCGAAGCGTGATCCTCTGTGTCGGGGTTCTCTCTCAATAAGGATAGTATATGTATACATCTTGCCTGCCTGGCAGGGAGAATCGGGATCATCGGGAGTGTAAACTCTTACTCTCGCCATCGAGTAGCCATCGCCGCGAACGGTCATCGCAACGTAGTTCTTGCTATTGTCGATTTCAACGCTTGCACCTGCATCATCTGCAGACCAGAAAGCAATGCTCTCTGCGGTAGCAACAACGGTACCGCGCTTGATGCTTGCGTTTTTGCCTGCGTTACCGGTGAGCTCTACGCACTTAAAGGAAAGGTCGGAGAGCACAAGCTTGGTTGCAGCGCCGTTAACGGTCCAAGCAAGGCCGAGCGTTTCGAGAGTGGTTTCTTCCTCAACGTTGAGCATGTAGTAAACGGTGGTTGCATTGGTGTCAATGGTAAGCTCGGTAGTGGTGGTGGAACCAACGTTCATCACAGTGTCATTGAGCTTTGCGGAAAGTGCGATGCTGTCAGCGTCGGTGCTGAACGTACCGGTAAGCTGATATACACCGGGAAGGAGAGTTGCGTCAGCAACGTCGTAGGTTGCACCCGTTGCTGCGGTTACGTCAGCGCCAAGGTAGGTGTTGCCGTGGTAGGTCTGACCGAAGGTGCTGATTGCGCTCCAATTCTTGTTTGCGGAATCGGTAGAGAACTGACCCCAAGAGTAAACAACGTTGCTCGGGTTAGCAGCCTCGTAAACAATAATGCCTGCAACACCGATAGGTGCATACACGGAACCAACGCCTCCGCCTTCGTGGAGACGAAGCGACCAAGTCTTGTCTGTGCCGGTAGGAACAGTAAACGTGATGCTGTATTCAGTAGGAGTTGTGGTAAGATTAGCAACATTAATACTGTGACGTGTGCCGAGATATCCGGTTCCCGAGCCCAGGGAGTGAATCATATAAAGAATGTTGGTAGAATCCCACTTGGTTGCGGTGGAAATCGGCTTGGCAGCAGCAAAGGTTGCATCGGGAGTACGAGCTGCAAGCTTTGCAACGTACTCGGTGCCTGCGGTAACGAGGTTGTTAGCTTCGCCGGGCTTATAGAGCCGAATGAGGAAGGAGTCGTATCCGCCGCCGCGAATCCAAGCAGAAGCGTAGGACTCGTCGTAAGCCGCGATACCCGTCCAGTTATCAGCCTTATTCGGGATAGCGATCTTGTCGCCCTTTTCCATAGCCGCAGGAGCTGCATCAGCCACGACTGCGGTTGCCATCAGCGGAAGGCTTGTGAAAACAAGCGCTACTGCCATAAGCAAAGAAAGAAGTCTTGTCTTTTTCATAAAACGTTTCTCACTTTCTTGTATTTGCGGTCAGTTTATGGCCGCATTATTACGAGAATATTATATCATATTAACGCAAAACCGTCAACCGAAATTCACAACTTTTTCGCGTTTCTGTGAACTTTGGAGTTTTGCCTAAAAAAGGGCAGATAAATTCCGCAAAAAGCACAATAAACCCTCGATTTTCTTGCAATTTTGGGACATAGTTTTCAGCATTCGGACATATTGAAAAATACGCTACATATGTGACGGTGTGATATTCGTGCGAAGTTAACACACGTTCATCAAAAAGAGAAAAAACGCACCCGTCCAAAACGGACGGGTGCAATATTATCGGTGCAATACTATCAGTCAAGCGACTCGAACTCAACAAGTGCGTTTTCAAACGACTTCATACAAGCCTCAAACGCATCGGTCTTCGTCAAATCAACGCCTGCGAGCTTCAAAAGCTCAACGGGACTGTCGCTGCCGCCCGACGAAAGGAACTTAAAGTAATCGTCAACCGCCGGCTGTCCCTCGGAGAGGATACGCTCTGCGATAGATACCGCAGAGATGATACCCGTCGCGTACTTGTAAACGTAGAAGCCGCGATAGAGGTGCGGTATGCGCGCCCACTCGTAAGCGATCTCGGGGTCGGACACAACGTGGGGGCCGTAGTACTTCTTGTTAAGGTCGAGATATACCTCGCAAAGCGCGTCCTTGGTAAGCGGCTTGCCCTTCTCCGCCATATCGTGCGAGATATACTCAAACTCCGCGAACTGCGTCTGACGGAAAAGCGTGCCCTTGAGCGTGTCCATATAGTACGAGAGGAGATATTTCTTTAATTTCACGTCGTCGGTGGTGGCGAGAAGATGTTTTATGAGAAGTATCTCGTTTACGGTACTTGCCACCTCGGCAACGAATATCTTGTAACCCGATTTTTCCTGCGGCTGTGTGCGCTGGGAGAAGTAGGAGTGCATGGCGTGACCAAGCTCGTGAGCTATAGTGAACACGTTGCTTGTGGTCGGCTGATAGTTAAGAAGCACGTAGGGGTGCTTGAGTCCGTGTACGCTTATGCTGTACGCACCGCTGCGCTTACCTGCGGTTTCGCAGACGTCGATCCAACGCTTGTCGTGCGCCTCGCATAGAAGCTTCGCGTACTCCTTGCCGAGCGGCTTAAGTCCCTCTTTGACTATCTTGTACGCTTCCTCGTAATCGACCTTTATCTCAGCGTTCTCAACGAGCGAGGTGTAAACGTCGTACATATGAAGCTCCTTGTAACCAAGGATACGCTTACGGTTCTTGTAGTAGCGGTGCATTAAGTGAAGATTTGCGTGTACGCTACCCAGCAGGTTTTCGTAAACTATCTTGTCCACGTCCTCGGCGTGCATAGCCTTTGCAAGGCAGGAGTCGTGCTTGCGGGCGCGAGCGATGAAAACGTCCTTGTCAACGTTACCGACGTATGCGGCGGTTATCGTGTTGATAAGCCCGATGTACGCCTTGTAGTAGGCTTTGAATGCCGCCTTGCGAACACGTCTGTTCGGAGAGGAAAGCATAAGACCGTAAGAGCCGTGGGTAAGGGTGACCTTCTTGCCGTCAACGTTAATCGTCGGATACGGGAAGTCGGCGTTGTCAAGCATCGAGAACACCTGTCGCGGAACGTCGAAAACGCGGCTCTCCTGCGAGAGGATCTGCTCGGTTTCAAGCGAAAGCACGTGCGGCTTCTGCTTTATAATCTTACGAATGGTATAGTCGTAGTCAGAGAACTTCGGTTCTGCCGCAAACGCCTCGAGCGTTTCGGTCGGAAGCGCGGTCAGCTCGGGAGTTATAAACGCGATATTGCCCGAGAGCTTCATCTGAATCATATTCACGCGCGAGAGAAGCGCTGTGTAGGTCGAGTCGCGTGTATCCTCGTCGTGGCGCATAAACGCGTACACGGCGAGCTTATTGAGGTCAAGCTCTAACTCGCCGAGTCTTGTGAAGCATTCGAGCAGCATATCGGCATCGCCGAGCTTACCCTCGTACTTTTTGAAGTCGAGCTTTTTTTCAAGCTTTGCGTAAGTTTTTTCCCAAGCTTCGGGAGTTTCAAAAATATCCTCGACGCGCCATTTAAGATGCTCGGCGACGTCTTTTCTTTCAAGTGCCATAGTGTAAACCTCCGTGTTTCATAGTTAAAGATATTATAACACAGCTCGCCAAAACTTTCAAGTGCTTTTGTGAATAAATTGTAAAACCTATCCCCCTTGCTTGACACTATTATAATGCTATGGTACAATATTTGTAAATATTTTATTAAATGCTAACGCTTGGAGGGATACGATGGCACGGCGTAAGAAGGAGCTTTTCACCGGCTCTCAAATAGTAATAAAAACGCTCATTGAGCAAGGCGTCACCGATGTTTTCGGATATCCCGGAGGCGCGGTGCTCGGCATCTATGACGAGCTTTATAAATCGAGCGATAAAATAAAGCATATTCTCACAGCACACGAAGAGGGCGCATCCCACGCCGCAGACGGTTGGGCGCGTACTACGGGCAAGGTTGGCGTCGTTATCGCAACGTCCGGTCCCGGTGCGACCAATCTCGTAACGGGCATTGCCACGGCTATGCTCGACTCCGTGCCGATGGTTGCCATAACAGGCAACGTACCGACGTATGAGATCGGCAAGGACAGCTTTCAGGAGATAAACATCACGGGCGTAACAATGCCCATAACCAAGCACAACTATTTTGTAACAGACGTACGAGAGCTTGCGGACACTATCCGCGAGGCGTTCCAGATCGCCAAATCGGGCAGACCCGGTCCCGTGCTTGTCGATATCCCGGCAGACGTACAGGCAGCAGAGTGCGAGTTTGTCGCAAGCGAGGTGGTCGAAACACTTCCCTTGCCTGTTGCAAGTGACTGCGACGTTGAAAAAGCTATAGCGCTTATCAATAAAGCCAAGCGTCCGTATATCTACATCGGCGGCGGCGCACTCAGCGCCGGTTTGTCCGAAACGGTAAGAGCGCTTGCCGAAAGGACGGATGCATATATCGGTTCGTCGCTTATGGGTCTTTCGGCACTTCCAAGCTCATACAAGCGCTTTCTCGGTATGCAAGGTATGCACGGCAGATACGCTTCGTCTATGGCGATGAGACAGGCCGACCTCATAATCGGTCTTGGCGTACGCTTCTCCGACCGCGCAACGGGCGACAAATCACGCTATGCCGAGGGCGCTAAGATCATACAGATCGACGCCGATATTTCGGAGATAAACAAAAACATAATAGTCGACGTGGGAATCGTCGGCGACTTAAAAAATGCCGCAGAGCGTATCCTCGCGGGCTGTGCTGAGGCAAGCCACCCTCTGTGGGGTGAGCGTATCGAAAAGCACCGTGAGGGCGGCAGAAAAATTGCCAAAGCAGTCGATACCGCCCCCGAGGGAACACTGACACCAAGGCGCATATTCGACGTTATAAACGCAGTAAAAGCGCCTGATACAGTCATCGCAACCGATGTCGGTCAGCACCAGATGTGGACGGCGCAGTACGCGCGCCTCGAGCGTGAAAGAAGCCTTCTCACAAGCGGCGGTCTTGGTACAATGGGATACGGCCTTGGCGCGGCTATCGGCGCGAGCGTCGCCGGCGGTAAGCGTACGCTGCTTATCACGGGCGACGGCAGCTTCGGTATGAATCTAAACGAGCTTGCCACCGCGGTAACGTACAATCTTCCGATAACCGTCGTTCTCTTTAACAACGGTGCACTCGGAATGGTTCGTCAGTGGCAGACGCTCTTTAACGAAAAGCGTTATTCCTCGACTGTGCTTGAGCGCAAGACGGATTTCGTAAAGCTCGCAGAGGCATTCGGCGCGAAGGCGTGCCGCGTATCAAGCATTGGTGAGTTTAAGAGCGCACTTGAGGATTCGCTTTTGTGTGACGGACCGTACCTTATCGACGCCGCTATCGGCATTGACGAGTTCGTATTGCCGATGCTTCCCCCCGGCGGCTCAATCGACGACATAATCGTAGAAAAGGAAATGCAGGAATGAAAAGATTTGTAATAGCAGTCTACGTTGAAAATAAATACGGCGTTTTGGCGCGCGTTTCGGGTATGTTTATGCGCAAGGGCTTCAACATCGACTCCCTTACGGTTGGCGAAACCGACGACCCGGCCTTTTCCCGTATTACCATCACCGTACGCGGTGACGACTTCCTTCGCGAACAGCTTATAAATCAGCTTCGCAAGCTCGTTAACGTAAAGAAGGTGCTGCTCCTTCCCGACGAAAACACCGTCGAGCGAGAGCTTATGCTTATAAAGGTCAGAAACACGCCCGAAAATCGCAGCGAGGTTATCGCCGCATCGGAAATATACCGCGCAAAGATAATCGACTACACAACGGATATGTTTTGCGTTGAGGTAACGGGCGAGCCGAGCAAGATAAACGCGTTTATCGAGGTTATGAAGCCGCTCGGAATCACCGAAATATGCCGTACGGGCGTTGTAGCGCTCGAGCGCGGCGCAAATATCATTTGAGTTTGGAGTAGCGACGTGAATAACACGAATAAATACACACCGCAGTTCTTCCCGTCGCCGACGTGTGCGGCAAGGTGGGTTACCAAAACGCGAATTGAACAGGCGCCGAAATGGTGCTCGGTCGATCTGCGCGACGGAAATCAGGCACTGATGATCCCTATGAGCCTCGAGGAAAAGCTTGAATTTTTTAAGCTTCTCGTCGACGTTGGCTTTAAGGAGATCGAGGTCGGTTTCCCTGCGGCAAGCGAAACTGAATACAAGTTTCTGCGCACACTTATCAAGAAAAAGCTTATTCCCGACGACGTAACGGTACAGGTGCTCACACCGTGCCGCGAGCATATTATCAAAAAGACCTTCGCCGCACTTCGCGGCTGTAAAAATGCGATTATCCACCTTTATAACTCCACCTCGCTCGCACAGCGTGAGCAGGTTTTTAAAGCGAGCAAGGAGGACACGCTGAAGCTTGCTACAGACGGCGCAAGGCTCGTGTACGAGCTTGCAGAGGCGGCAGGATTTAACTATCGCTTTGAATACTCACCCGAGTCGTTTACGGGCACGGAGCCCGAATTTGCGCTCGAGGTCTGTAACGCAGTTCTCGACGTGTGGAAGCCCACACCCGAGCGGAAGGCGATAATCAATCTTCCCGCAACCGTTGAGCTTTCTGCACCGCACGTTTTCGCAAATCAGGTAGAGTTTATGTGCGACAATCTTAAGTACCGCGACTGTGTTGAGGTATCCCTTCATCCGCACAACGACCGCGGCTGTGCTGTAGCTGACGCGGAGCTCGGTCTGCTCGCCGGTGCTGACCGCATTGAGGGTACGCTTTTCGGAAACGGAGAACGCACCGGCAACGCCGATATTATCACCCTCGCGCTCAATATGTACGCACAGGGTATCGAATCGGGACTTGATTTTTCTAGTCTTCCAAAACTGACCGAAACCTACGAGCGCATTACGCGTATGCAGGTATCCGAGCGCCAGCCGTATTCGGGAAAGCTCGTATTTGCCGCATTCTCCGGTTCGCATCAGGATGCGATTGCAAAGGGTATGAAATGGCGCAAGAAGCACAGCGCTGATGCTTGGTCTGTTCCCTATTTGCCGATAGATCCCGAGGATATCGGCCGCTCGTATGAAACGGACGTTATCCGCATAAATTCGCAATCGGGCAAGGGCGGCATCGGCTATCTGCTCGAGCATAATTTCGGCTACTCACTTCCAAAGCCTATGCGTGAGGACGTCGGCTACACCGTCAAGGGTATCTCCGACAGCGCGCACGGTGAGCTCACTCCCGAGCAGGTATTCAGCGTATTCACCGGAGAATACGTCAACGTATCTGAGCCGATAGAGCTTGTCGACTATCACTTCACACGAGGTGATAAGATAACGGTCACCGCAAGCGTGAGAGTAAACGGAGAGCCGCGTGAGCTTACCGCCGAAGGTAACGGTCGCCTCGATGCCGTTGCAAATGCACTTCGCGGCGGACTTGGACTTTCCTTCTCTGACCTTACTTACGAGGAGCACGCGCTGACGAAGGGCTCGTCCGCTAAGGCGGTCAC
>JAZQZL010000077.1:0-19209 GCA_045634005.1 Candidatus Flemingiibacterium sp.
GTAAGCCCACGCACGTCCGACGGGTGTTTTATCTTCTCAAGCATATTCGCCCTCACAACTTTAATCTGTATCTACATTATATATTATAGCCGCGATTTTGTCAAGCGACTAAAAAATCCCTCGGGCAAAGCCCGAGGGATACGTTATTATTCAGCGTCTGCCATCCACTGCTTGATAGAATCTCTGGTGTATGCGATGTCCTTCATAAGCTGCTCATTGTCATCCTTGATCTCGCGCTCAATGGTAAAGGGACCAGTGTAGCCAAGCTCCTTGAGGCGCTTGATAACTGCCGGAATGTTCGCCTTACCGTCGCCGGCGCGAACCTCTTTACCGAGCTTCATACCGTCGGTGGGATAGAAGCCGTCCTTGATGTGGGTGTCCATAATGTAGCTGCCGTAAACGTCGAGTGCGTCAAGCGAGTTTGCCTTACCGTAAAGGATAAGGTTTGCGGTGTCAAAGTTGATACCGAGGTTGTCAAGCTCGATTGCCTGAATGGTACGAAGCATAGTAACGGGAGTTTCCTGTCCGGTTTCGAAAAGGAAGTTCTGTCCCTTTGCCTTATAGTATCTGCAGATCTTGCGAAGCGCCGCAACGGTGCCCCAGAAATCGGTATTATCGGGGTTTTCGGGGATAAAGCCAACGTGAGTTGCGATATTCTTGACTCCGATCTTTTCTGCGAAATCAGACGCCATAAGGAGCTGATTTACGCGAGCATCTCTGTATGCAGGCGGTACAAGACCGAGGGTTGCGGGACCGTAGGTGAAGTTCCACTCCTTGGGTCCGTCCCAACCCGCCCAAAGAAGCGAGATCTCAAAGCCGGGGTTAGCTGCAACTGCGGCATTAACCTTCTCTGCAATCTCGTCAGAGTAAAGGCTCATATCCCAAACGCAAAGCTGGCAGGAATCAAAGCCCATATCCTTTGCCTGCTTGATCTTTTCGCCGATGTCGTATTTCTGGCTGAGTCCGATAAGTACACCAATCTTGTTGTTCATAATATTTCTCCTCTAAATTTATATTTTTATATTCTGACCGTCAAGCGCCGCGCTTTCGCGAAGCTTCTCAATAACTCTTACGCTCTGGCAGGTGCTCTCGGGAGTACAGATATTGTTTTCCTTCTCGGGGTTCATAATGAGATCTACCATATAGCGAAGCTCCTCAACGTATCCGTCCGCCTTGGGAAGCTCGAGCTCGTACGGCTCGCCCTCGTCGGGATATACGGTCGCCACGCCCGCTTCAAACAAAACACTTGCCTTTTCAAAGCGTATTCTGTAAGCCATCTTGAACTTCGAGGTGTTGCTCTCGCCCCACGAGCCGATTATGGAAACCATAACGTCATCGTAAAGCATTCTCGTGTTAACAACGGTCCACTTAACGTTCGTGTCCTGCGTGGTAGCGCTTACCGCATAGGGATCGCCAAGCAAAAATCTGACCGCATCCACGTCGTGCAGATGCATATCGAGAATACATCCGCCGCTCTTTTCGGTATCCTCAAACCAATTTTCAAAGCTCCACTTCGGCTGTGCGCTGATTCGCTCCATAAAGACGTGTCTTATCTTGCCGAACTTGCCGTTTTCGATACATTCCTTGATGTATGCGTACGCCGGCGAGAAGCGAATGCACTGCGCAACCATAAAGCGCTTACCCGTCCCCTTATGAGCCGCGATCATCTCCTCGCAGTCAGCAGTGGAAAGCGCCATCGGCTTTTCGGAAAGCACGTGCTTGCCCGCGCGCATAAACTTTATCGCGTATTCCTTGTGCAGGTACGTGGGAAGGCAGATGTCGACCATATCGAACTCTTCGTTTGCAAGAAGCTCATCTGCGCTCGTGTATCTGTGTATGTCATCGGTAAGCGCACTGTTTTTATCATCGGCTAAATTTATGCCGATTTTGCGCACAAATCTCTCGGGGTCCACGTCGCAGACAGCAACGAGCTTTACGGGAACGCCCTGCTCAACAAGCTTTTTGTAGCTCTTGTAGTGCGTTCTTGCGATTCCGCCGAAACCGACAATAGCAACCTTTACCTCTTTCATAGGTGATTTTCCTCTCTTAAAACATTATTTTCGCAAAAATCTTGCTTTTTGCTTAATTTCATTGTATAATAAATACACGGATTTGTCAAGGTTTTATCTTGCTTCCTTTTACGACTATCTTGCTATCGGAGAAAATACAAAATGAGTGTATTTGAAAAGCACACCATACAAAAATCACATATTCCGTTTATTTTCCACAGCTTCGATTTCAGAGAAAGGAAAGGCGTGGACGTCGGAAATTGGCACGAAAATATAGAGCTTCTCTATTTCACCAAGGGTACCGCTACCGTAACGAGCGACGAGCTGTGCTTTAGTGCCACCGCCGGAGAAATCGCCGTTATAAACGCTAACCGAATTCACACCACACGCGCCGACGGGCCGCTTCACTTTTACTGCCTTATCATCGACCGTGCGTTTTGCCTGTCAAACCACCTGGACACGAATCTGATAAGCTTCAAGACCAAAATACACGACGTCGAAATTGCCGCCCTTATCGAGGAAATTGCGCGCGAGCACGCTTCCGACAACCCATATCGGGTGCAGATGATGCGCGCTGCAGCCCTCAAAATATTATCACTTCTGTGTCGCTATCACAACGAAGGCGATAACAAACCTTATAGCGGACCGCCGCATTTTTCGGCGGTAAAGCGCGCCCTCGGCTACATTTCCTCTCATTACGGCAACCGTCTGACGCTGGATATGCTCGCCGAAGCATCGGGATTGAGCAAATACTACCTTGCACGTGAGTTCCACAAGGTTACGGGCTGTACCCCCGTCACCTACATAAACATCTTCCGCACGGAAATGGCAAAGCGTATGCTCTCAGAAAGCGAAGAAAGCATCGAAAGCATCGCGCGCGCTTGCGGATTTGGCAATTTCTCGTATTTCTCCAAGGTCTTTTTGAAAACCGTCGGTATGCGCCCGAGCGAATACCGCGCGGCACTCAAAATCGCCGAACCAAGCCAAACACCTTGACAGAACAGTATAAAAAAACGCCGCCAACCCGTATGAACGGGTTGGCGGTGCCTTTATTTTGATATTACAGCGACCAAGTTATTTGGTGCCCTTGAATACCAGATATACCTCGATATCGTCGATTTCGAGATTGTGTACGCTCTTTGCGGAGGTGTCGCCCGAGAATCTGATCTTAAGCGTACCGTCCGACTCAGCAATGTACTGGGAGGATACTTCCTTCCATCTGCCGTTTATAGCGTAGGAGTTGTACCACGACGATGCATAGTCATCTGCACCTTCGCCCTCAACCTTCAGCTTGTACCAGCTGCCGCCTGCGGTTGCGGATACACGCATACCACTGTCGGATCTGTGGTCAGCCGTACGGATGCGGTAGTTGATGGTGTAAACTCTACCCTTTTCAACACGGATACCGGTGTCAAGGTCGAGGTTCTGGTGGTTAACAGCTCTGTTGCTTACGAGAATGTAACCGTTGCCCTCGCTGTCAACCTGGCGGGTTGCTTCTATAGCCTCGTAGCCGTAAGCTTCATTTGCGCCGCCGTTCCACTTATAGGTTACGGTCGGATCCTCGAAGCTACCTGCGGGGAAGAGGTTGCCGCCGACAACGACAGTCTGACCTCTCTCGAGCTCGTCAAGGTTGATGAGCGTGAGGTTAGCGATGTCAAAGCTCTGTCTGTAGAATGCGAGAGGACCGCCTCTGAATCTGAGCCACAGCGCGGTTTCTTCCTTGATGTCATATACAGACTCAAACGTTACCCACTCGTTGCCGAATCTTATCTTCTTGGTAGAGTCACCAAGCGAAATGCGAAGCTGTGTATCCTCGCCCGGAGTGGAGGTACGGAGATCTACTCTTAAGAGATAGGTGCCGGGGGTGAGTGTCTTACCGTTTTCATAGATAAAGCCGCTGTAGTTGTTCTTAATATCACTTGCGGTGAGATAAGAGATCTGCTCCTCACCCTCGCCCTCGGTCTTAACGTCAAGCGTCTGATCGTGCTTGATCCAGTACTGGAGATTTTCCTCGCTAAGAGCACCGGAAGCATAGTTACCGTCGCCCTTTTCGTTGAAGCGCTTTCTGATCAGAAGCATCAGAATGCCGTTATAAGGAATATCCGAAATTTCAGTCGGGATCTGCGTCATCGAGAAGTTGCGGTAGTCGATGCGGTTGAGATCTGCAAGATATCCCTCGTCGAGTGCCTCAAAGCCGATCACAAGCTTTTCAAGCTCACTGGTGCTCTTTACGTTGAACTCGTACGTAACAGTGGTCCATTCAGAGCTGATCGTCTGTTTGGATACAGAGCCCTCAATAAGATCAGCGGTAGGATCGCTCTTTCTCTGGCGCAGGGACTTGAGGGTAATATTCGCGGTGTTGTGATCCTTATCGATATCACCGTCGTATGCGCCGATACGAACGTCGAAGCTGATGGAGTACTTGCCGTTTTCAAAGCCGTCGAAGCCGGAGATGGTCATCTGGGGAACACCGCCGTTTTCGCCGATGATCGAGTAGTAGTTACCCGTTTCAAGGGTGAGCTTATTTGCGCTTGCGTTAGCCGTCTGTGCATACGCCGAAGCAGCGCTTGCGGGCATACCGCTTTCAAAATCCCACTCGTAGACCTCAGTGCCTGGAGTTGCAGATGCGCTCTTATAAATCACGATGTCGTCGATGTCAATAGGGTTGACCTTGTTGATCGACTGGAGAGTACCGTTGGAGAGAGTTGCACCCGTGTACCAACGCGACTCTTCAACCGGAGCGCCGCTCGCATACGAGGTATGGATCGACATATTGAAGGAGTCGATATCCTCTGCAGGAATATAGGAGAAGAGGTACGTTACCCAGTCACCGGGTACTACTGCATAACCGTAACCGGAATGCTTAACGTGCCCGTGGTAGCTGTCGTAGTTACCAGCAGAGGGATAAGGCATATCCTTGTGCGTTCTGGTCCAGGTTACAGGATCAACCGTGAGATCGTTAAGATCGCGATATCCCTTGATATGAGTGGTACCCGACAAAGGCATAATGTTGATTGCTACAAGGTCGGTGCCAACGCATCCAGCGGTCTGACGCGCCTTAACAGCAATAGTGTATTCGGTTAAAGCTTCAAGCTTTACGCCTGTGCTGAGGAACACACCGTCGTTACCCTTTGCGTAGTTTCTTTCACCGATGTGGAGATAGGTGTTGTTCTGGTCATCGGTAACTATTCTTGTGGAGTCGGTGGAATATACCTTGAGTCCGGGAAGAAGACCGCCTGCAACGGGGAGCTCCTTGCTGAAGGACTCGCCAAGTGTGATCTTGAGATTTTTGATATCTACAGTGTTCTCATACTGGGTGTGATCGCCCTCGGTGATGCCGTTTGCGGTCATAGTCAGCTTAATGTAGCTGGAGGGCTGCTTGAGTGCGAAGGTGATTGCATCATCATCCCACCAAGGATTGATTACGAAGCTGCCAAGATTGTTGCCGAACTCGTCGGTAACGGTGATGGTTGCGTCGTGAACGCCCCTGTCGTGGAAGTTGAAGGTCGTGTTGCCTATCTTAAGGCGCTGACCGGAGTTCTGATAATAAGCAAGTCTGAAGTTACCGGAAAGAGTGTAGATACCGGTGTCAAGGGGCTTATCAAACTCAAACTTACCGGAATCTGCAGCAGTCATATCGAGAACGCGATCGTAAGCGCACTCGGTGTTAACTGCAACGGTAGCCATACCGTCGATATCAGCGAACAGCGAATTGGAATAGGAGGAGTTGTTCGCGCTAACAGTTGCAGCAATGTTGCCGTTTGCATCCTTACCGGAAAGAGTGCCGTCCTCGAAGTCGATGGTGGTGTAGATACGGAAACCCTTAGCCTCGGTAAAGTTTGCAGCGAAGTTGCTGGTAACTCTGCTGTCGTAGACGCTCGCGGGAGTACGGTCGTCGATGAAGTAACCGATCTCGATGTCGTCGATCTCAAAAGGAATCGCAGTATCGTGCTCGGTACGCCATCTACCTCTGAGGAGCTTATCAGGGTCAGCGTTATATGCTGCCAAATCAGCGTAAACGTAGGCATATTCTACCTCTGGCGTGTTAGAATTATCAACCGCCGCGCCGCCGTTAATATTCATAGAAATGGTACCCGGATTAGCGGTGTTGGTGATTGCCATGTAGATCGGATGGCCGTAGCCGCCGGTCCAACCGCCGTTACCGATAACGTTAGGCTGCTTGGTAAAGCCACTCGTAGACCAAGTCTTGGTAAAGTGGCCTTCGTTAGTGGTGATCTGATTCGCATATGCACCAAGAGTAGCATTTACGCCGCCGGATGTTGAAGAAAGTCTTAAGTATCTGCCATCGGGAGTGAGGCCGTCATACTCTTCGTTGGTGTTACGAACCTTGAAGCGAATGTAGTAATACTTATAGGTCTTGCCGTCAACGGTAAGCGGATTAACGGTTAACTTAATACCGTCACCGCCGTTGTAGTCCATCTTCTGAACCTGAAGGAACTTGTTGCCGTTAGCCTCTGCCGCAATAGGGGTGGAGCCGCTGATTTCGTCAAGAGCAATACTTTCGCCAATTTCGAGAGTGAGCAGATCGTCCTCTGCCGCCGCAACCGAGATCATCGGCAGCGCCGTTGCCGCCATAACAAGGGCGAGCAATAATGTAATTATTCTTTTTCATTTTCATTATGTCCTCCCTTAATTATTCTGCCTCAGGCGGTGTGATAACGATTTCAATGTAGTTGATTTCGGTATACTCGTTCGGAACGAATTCCATATTGAATACATCGTCCCATGCCTCTGCAGGAACGTCATATGTAAAGAGCGGATACGAGGTAATACCAAGGGTATTGTACTCAAGCTTTTCGTAAGTACACTCAACGCCGTTTACGTAAGTGTCGGGGCGGAAGTCAGCATAGAGCTCGTTCGGGAGCGAATACTTAAGCTTAACGGTAGAGCCCTCTGGAATTGCGCCGACTGCCTGGGTAACCTTAACGGTCATACCGGAGAACATAAATACGCGTCCGGGAAGCTGACCTACAGCTTCCTTATCGGGAGCAAGAAGGTCGTTATAGGTTACGATAACGCGGCGGTTTCTCTCCATTACCTTTTCATAAGAACCGATAGTGGTGATGATGTTGAAGTACTGCTTGGGCGAGGAAATAGGAAGCTTTGCATCCTTGGTAGTAATTCTGTCCTCGTCCTTAATCACATTACCCATGCTGCGGTAGTAGTTGTAGAGGTAGATCTTGTCTGCGCCCTGCTCATAGAGCATTGCAGCATAACCGCAGTAGGTGTCAAGGGTGTGGTTACCCTGAGTGGAGGTGCTGTCATTAGTGGACTTGATGTTGTACTCAATGCAGGGAGCAAGGATGATATCGCGATCTCCGATAAGCTCATCCCACATTGTTACAGGAATGGTACTGTCGGTGGTGGTGTAGCGTCCGGAAGGACATACCATGTCGATGATGTCGGACTCGATCCAAGTCTTTACATCAAGACCGAAGTTGCGGTTAACCTCAAGAGTAGAGGATACACGAACGCCGAGCTTGATCTCGTGACCGTAGTACTCTTCCCACTTTGCAACGATGTCAGCAACATCCTGCATGAACTGGTTGAGTATCGGAATGCCTGCTTCCTCTTCACCGGGAGCAAATACGAAGGGCTCGCGGAGCCAGTCAAGCTCTATACCGCAAACGTCGTAGCGATAGAGTGCCTCATCTATGTATGCAAGCCACATATCGCGGATTTCCTGGTGCTTGAAGTCGTATGCGTTTCTCCAGTAGTTGTTAATACCGGTGGTCTGCTCGGGGCAGCGTCTGAACTGCGGATTCTGATAGTAGAAGTCCGACATAAGATCGCTGTATGTATCGTTACGTCCGTGGCAGTCGTTCATACGGAAGGAGATCCATGTGTTGATACCAACCTCACGGAAAGCATCGTTGAACGCACCGATATAGTCACTGTCGAGAACCTCATAGATATAGTGGTCACTGTCATAGTAGCTGTTCGTACCGATGACGTTGCCTTCCTCATCTCTTACGTAATAGCTCTCAACGCCGTCATCGAATACTGTAGACGGGAAGGAAGAAATGGTATTACATACGCAGATTACGTAGTCGGTAACGTGAGTATCTCTGAACTGCTTTGCGTAGTTCTCAAGATGCTCCTCGGAGCAGGTGGTGGAGCCGATGGAGTCAGCGTCCTGGTTGATAAACAGACCGTCGATCTTGTAGAGTGCATCCTCTGCTTCCTTATCGTACATATCATATACGGGAGCATTTGCTAAAGATGCAGCCTCAACGTCTGCGTAGGAGTGCTTTCTGCCCTCATGATAGAACTCGGTGGGAGCATCAGCAGGGATCTCGCTAACAGGAACGAGCGAGAGATTGTCTACGCAGTAATCCTGAGTAAGGATCGGGCTTGTACCGCCGGCGAAGGTGATCTTGGTGATAGACTTAGTGGATTCAAAATAAGCCTCAACCTTGAGCCACTCATCAGAGGTGGGATAAGCGTAGAAGGTGATAGGGTCACTGCCGGAGTAAGCAGACACACGAAGAATACTGATCTCTCCGGGAACCGCGCAACGGAGATAGCAGGTGAGCTTATACTTGCCTGCACCTACACTCGCCTTGTAGATAAAGCCTCTGTAGTTCTGAACGATGCCGCTACACTTAATGTAGCCACCGTTCTCGTCCTCAATCCATTCAACCGTCTGGGTATTGGAGTTCCAGCTACCAAGGCAGCTCTGGAGGTTAAAGTCGCCATTCTTGAGGATATCGCCCTCAGGAATCGGCTCGGTGATCGACAGCGGAACCGTCTTTGTTGTTTCCGTAGGTGCAGCTGTAGTGGTCAGCACATCTTCGGAAGCGCCCATCAGCGACGGCATAAGGCCGAGCACAATAATCGCTGAAAGGACAAGGGAGAAAATGCGTGTCTTTTTCATGGTTATATCTCCTTTAAAAATTTAACCGCTTTGGCGTGACCGTGTGGCGGCGGTCACAGGGAAATTCGCCGTTTTTTGCCACGCTTTGCCATATATACACAACGTGTATAAATACAGCTTCGAAACTTTTTCGATACATTACAATTATACACTATTTTCCCATGTATGTCAATAATATTCCAAATTTAATTTGTTAATTTTCACACATTTTTACTAAAAAAACGGACATCATCAAAATTATCTATACGCGACAATCGAAATGTGAAATAAACAAACATTTAGTCCGGATAAGATACCTCACCTGCCTCGGCAGGTGAGGTTATTGTATTCGACCGTCACGCGAGCTTTATAAGCTTTTCACCGACAGCGTCTGAAATTATGAGGCTGTCGCCGTCGCAGCTTATATTATCGTTGAGAAGTGCAATACGCTGAATTCGCTCCCGGTCAAATCCGTTAAGCCAAAGCCTTACCTTATCGAAGTTGCCGTCGAAGATAAGACGCACGGTATCCTTGGTAGCAAAGAGCGAAAGCTTACCCTTTGAGGTGCATACGTTATCAATGGATATTTCTTCTTTTCCGAGCCATTCGGACGGGATACCCTTCATAAGCTCGATCTCGGAGCCGTCCACCCTCTCGTAGCAGAACATCATGTTTATCATAAGATTGTTAAGCATAATGGACGGAACGGACGTATCAGCTTTGATGTGGAAATCCTTGTCGGTAAGCGTAATCTGCTCGTAGTAGATGTGGAAATCGATAAGACCGTGGTGGCAGGCGTGCGCGTAAAGAAGCTTCAGGAATTTTTCACGCTCTCCTCGCTCCATATAGTTGATCGCGAGATTATATGCCGGCCAATCGTCTGCTCCGCTGAACCAGCGTATCATACCGAGAAATTCTCCGCCGATAGCTTCGCGCATACGGTAGATCGAACGCTCGTATTCCTCATCGAGCATACAAGCCGAGAGCATTTCGGGATAATAGCGGTAGTTAGCATAGCAGTTTTCGATGAGATCCTGCTCGTTTTCGCCGCCGTCCGAGCGAACGTGACTTATCTTGGCATAGCGCTCGTATTCCTCGTCGCTGATAGGATAAGCCGTGGTACGGCACGGTGCAAGCGTAAGGGGCGTTGCGCTGTATCCAAGACGGAACGGCACGACCTTGCCGAACGGCGAATCCGTTTCAGTCTTTTTGCAAATCGTCTTTATATCGGCACGAAGCTTGTCCGCAGCATCAGCGTACGCCTTGGTGTCTGCACCGATAACGTCGCCAAGCTTGCATATCGCTTCAAGCCCACGAATACCCCAGAGGGTGTTTTCGAGATAGTCGTGGATTCGCTCGTTGGTATCCGCTTCCGCACAGGTGCGGATCACAGAAACACCGGGAATTTCATCAGCCTCACATATCTTCGAGAGCAAGAAGTTACCAATTGCAAGTATCTTTGATTTATAAGGAGCAAGACGGCCCTTGGGCTCATAAATTCCTTCATATCTCGCTAAAACCCATAAGAACTGACCGAGCTCGCTCGCGGAGAAGCCGTAGTTCTGTCCGTCGCCCTGGCGGTAAAGAACGCGTCCGCGCGCGTCGATCACGTTTGCAAGCACGTATTCCGCAATTCTGCCGGCTTTAAGCGTCTGTCCGTTCATCGAATAAGCAAGAAGCGCAACGATGAAGTTCGGCGGGAAGAAATCGTGATATGTCGTTCCGTAAATGCGGTGACCGTATCTCATACGCTCCGCACTGAAAAGCCCGTCGAGCGTAAACATAGTACCGATATAGCTGCGCTCAAGCTCCTTTATAGGAAGCACAACCTTGGCGTTCTCTTTCTCAAAGCCTTCAAAATAGCCGATAATATTGAGTAAGCAATCGTAGAACAGCTCCGCAGAGATGACGGTGTCCTCCTCGTCGTACGAGGTGATGCAGTCAAGACCGATAATTCGGTACTCCTCGCGCAGTATTTCGCCCGTCGCCTTGTCCGTGATAACGTTTCTGACGTAAGCCGCGCCGCCGCTTCTGTACGTACCGGTTTCGAGAATATAAAGACCCTCGAGTATCTTTCCGTCACTCTCGTGAACGTTATAAAGCACCGGATATTTTTTGTCAAGGAAGCACTGATACGGCTTTTCAGCTCCGAGCTCGCCGAAAACATCCGACGGATCGTACGCCACCTGCTCCTGAATGAGCTGACGGAGCACTCTGTATTCAACTCTCTGATTAAATATGCGGCCGCAGCGGTCAACAGTCGCCGTACGCTCGTTCGACTGATGACCGAGCGCTATATACGAGTCGTCGTCATACGGCGGAAGCATTTTGCGGATAGTGTAAAAATCGGCGTGCTCCATGGAGTTTCCGAGCACGTCTGCGCCGTCCTTGAATATTTCCTTCGCCGGAACAGTATAGTCCTGCATGGCTTTTTCGTTTTTGGAATATTTCGAATAAATGTGTATGCTATCGTTACGGGCTACGGCAAATTTGCCCTCATCCTTGCCGAAATTTTCGAGAGCAGTTATGACCTCACCAAGATATGAATCGCGATAAACGACGGTATAATCCGCACCGTCAAACGCTATCTTCGATCCAACAGCCAAGCTGTGAAGCTCTGTAACCTTTGAAACGTTCATAATATTCACCCCGTAAATATATTCGTCCAAGCTACGCTTGTCCATCAATGTAATTATATCATAGCAAAAACGTCTTTTCAATGTAGTATTCGTTTGTGTTTGTTGTATTTTTTTATTGTTTTCACCGAGGCAACGGTACTCTTATCCCACCGTAAACAGGAGAATAAAAGCGAAGCATCGCCAACGGCACAATCTTTCGCAACAAACCTACAAAGCGGTAGATTGTTTCGTTCCCCTCGGAATCCCCGCAATAATTTTGATAAATTGGCAAAAGATCAGGCTTTCTTCTGCTCTTTTAATTACTCCCTCGTCAGCTTTCCTATCATATCGCGCTTTACGCCGCGAAATTATCCGCGGTGAAGATTTCCTCGCGCACAAGCTCACAGTCGTGAGTGGCATCGAGGCAATAATATTCGAGTCGCACGCCATTTGCGTTTTGATGTTTTTAAACTCCACCTTCACAGTCTTTTCGGGTGCTCCGTCGTCGGCATTATAATAGGAGAGCATCACGTTCTGCTCCTCGCCCTTCGCCGCGGCCGCCCACACGTCCTCGCTTTCGCGCGTAACGTGAACCGCAGTGTCTTGCTTATAGAGCTGATTAAACATGTAAAAAGGATAATAACCCTTCAGACATTCGAAAACAAAATCCGTAGAGAAAAGACTGTTCATAGCGCAAGGACGGGCATCATAGAACATCAGATTATCCAGAGCCTCATACTGCGACATACACATCGTTGAAGCGATAAATGCGGATCCCTTAAGTCCCTTTTCTGCTTTGAGTGAATATATCCACTCCTCGTTTCTCCAACCCTTTATATAGTTCCATTCGTTGAGAATGCTTTCCGTATCTTTAAAGCCGTATTTATCGAGAAGCTCTCGCGCAAGGCGAATGTTATCTCTGATCTTCTCTACCGATGAAGCATACGTATGCCAAGAGAAAAAGTCCGGATTGATCCCTGCTTCGTTGAGTGCACCGAAAAATCCGTCGAGCCACTTTTCGCTTATTCTCGCGCAGGCAGGACCGCCGATCTTCAGATGAGGGAAGCAAGCCTTTAAATGCTTATAGGTAACACAGTAAAGCTCACCAAACTCCTTTGCCGTGCCACCCCAACAACGCTTATGCGTGGAATCGTCAGCATCGAGATCGGGCTCGTTCCATATTTCCCAGTATTCGATGTCCATGGTGTATCCGTCCGCCCAGCCCTCGGTATAGTGACGGATAATATGCTCGCAAACCACTGCCCACTTTTTAAAGTCCGCCGGCGGTAGTGTGTTATACTTTTTTGCCCAATGCTCAATTTTAGAGCCAAGACGGTAAAAGACCTTAGCTCCGCCTGCCTCGATCACGCGCAGATATTCATCGGTCAGCACGAAATCGTACGACGCAGGATCGTCGGCATCCTTTGACCAATCGGTAAATATCATATTAACGTCAACGATATGCTCGCCGCCGTAAGTGGCGCAAAACGAAGCATCGTGCGTTCTCGCGTAGGGAATTCCTGCGGCTCTGTAGGCGTCAATATTTGTAATTCTCTGGTCCGATGCAAATTTGTAAACCGGACCGTTATTCACACTGTGCATAGGCTTTACTCGGCCAACGCTTTTGGCAAAATCAACGACTATTCTGTCCATATAAAAATCTCCGTTCCTGCTTTGTCATATAGTTATTTTCGCAGTTATTATGTATACGCATATTATATCATCTTCACTTTTTCTTGTCAACACATACCCACAAAATCGATAGCCGACATAAGAAAACCACCCTCTCGGGTGGTTTAAGTTATACGGATAGATTACAGCTTGACGGCTTCGCTGCTATTTTCAACGGATTCTAGCTCTTCGCCTGCAAAGATATTGTGGATATTCTTTATTTGCAGATTGTCAGCACTCACGTTTTCATCAATGCGCACCGTGGGCGCCTTTGTAAACATATTTCTCTCGTTTCGGTAAACGTTTTCAACCGTTACGTTGCGGCAGTTTATGCCCTTTTCAAGCCATATGAGCGCTCCGTTTTCCATTGCTTTTCTATGGTTTTCAAAGCCGTCCGTTCTGCTCTTCGAAGCGTATATGTCCGAAATGTGTATGTTTTCAAGCAGGATGGGCTTGTCATCGCGAATGGGATAATGATGCGTAAGCGACACGGCGTAAAAACGAAACTCGCCGTGTATGTTGGAAATGTGAATGTTGCGAATAGCATCACCGCGCGAGAGCAGACGCACACCCGTGTAGCCGTTATCGCAGTATATACCGTCTATGTCCACATCTTCAATATCTCCGCGCGTAATCTCGCTTCTTACCGTTCCGTTCGCACAGAGTGCAACGTGGTCGTCGTTAGCGTTTCCGAATACGTTGCGAATCTTGCCAAAGCGCGCAGGACCTTGGATATGAACTCCGTCCATATTAGGCTTTAAAAGGTCGTAATCAAACGTAATGTTTTCCACGTTAAAGTACCGACTGTCCGCAATATGAATGGCATAGCTCGTCGGATCCTTGAACGTAAGATTTTTAACCTCTAAACGCTCCGTATGAACTAATCGCACCATTAAAACGAGGTAACGGTTGGATATGTATATTTCCTTATCGCAAAATTTATCCTCATTTTCATCTCCGGGTCGGCTCTCGTTTGGAATTTTTTGACGCTCTTGCGCTAAATGATTTCCGTCCCAAATTCCGCCCTCTATCGTAATATTTACGTTTGTTTCATCGCTGTAAAGTCCGTCGTTGTCAAGCAGCGAGCAGTTCGCACCGTCGGCAAGGCGCAGAGTCGCCAGCGACGAAAGCTTCAGATGCGTGTTACTATGTATAATAAGAGGCTTGGTTATCAAATATCTGCCGTCCGGAATCTCAACCAGACCGCACTTATCAAGCATTGCCTGTATTGCCGCTGTATCGTCGTGAGCTCCGTCACCGTACAGTTTTACGTTCTCTCTCATATTTCCTCCGCTTTATACGGGCAGGCTGAGAAGCAATATTCCAAAAAGCCCCAGCACAACTCCAAGAATTTTTTCTTTGTTAAAACGCTCACCAAATACAACGGCAGACACAATCACCGTCAATATCATCGCTCCGCCGTTGGCTATCGGGTAATAGATCATACTGTTGAGCTTGCCTGCCAAAATCAGATTCACCGAAGCATAGAAGCCGATAACAATTCCGGATAATATCGCAATCGGCGGTATTTTTACCCGCGTCTTGTTCCCGGCTTTTCCCCGTAATATCAATCCGGCTATCACCGAAAACACAAGCATAAACAGACACCCAATGCATACGAACGACATTCTCTCCCCTTTGCCCGACGTGCTTTGGTGTATCTTTTCCATCACACCTGCCATTCCCGAAAAAACAAATGCAGCCAAGGCGAGCAGCAGCCATTTTGTCGTCATTTTGCGATTTGTGCCCGACGTTTCTCCCTTGAGGAACCAAAGCGACACGATCATCAGTATAATGCCAGGTATTTGCAAAACACCGATCGGCTCACTCCAAAAAATCGGTCCTGCCACTGAAGGAATAATCATACCGTACATCACGCAGATAGCGGTAACCGACATCGTACCGACGCTCATAGCCGTTATGGAAGCCGTCTGCAGGCTTAATACAATAATGCCGTAGAAAAACGCACAAATTACGGTAGCCGCGGAGATAGACTCTTTACTTACCAACGCACCGATAAGTGCGATAAGAGCTGCTACTCCGTAGCTGACAGCATTAAAGCGAAATGTTGCAACAAGGCTCGAATCGTTCTTTTTAGCGTAAGCGTTATAAAATGCGCTTTTGCATACACACAGCACAATTGATGCAGCTAACAAAAAATAATATATCATTTCTTCTCCTTGACGGGCAGCTGTAACTGTGTAACCCATTCCGATTTGTCTTTTCTGTCCCACGAGCCGTGAATATACCTCTCTCTGGGCTCACCCTCGAGCGTGTACCCGTTTTCGTTTGCCCAGTTGACGGCAAAAAGGTAGGCGTCACGTAAATTATCGTATGATCCGCGGTGTGTCACGCTGATAGCTGTGATTGGCTCTATCTCTTTGAATTTTATGATTTCGGTATCTACGCCCACTCTGTCAACAGATTGCGCATATTCAATAAATATGCCCGATTCGCGGTATCCGTCGTCGGGATAGATCACGCAACAGTAGTCAGGCTCGGAAAACTTAACGTCGGGGTTGGTTTTTGCAAGCTCTGCGCCGCAGCACTTTACAAAATCGTGAACGCTCTCAACGTTTTCAATATATCCCCGACAGCAATACACCAAGCGTTTTTCGACGAATATTACACTCGCCTCATACTGCTGCCCGATTTGTTCTCCAAGCAGCACGTCAAGCGCAGACAAAGCGTTTTTAATTTCCCTTGCGCGTTCCGTAAGGACTTGCTTTTGATATTCAAGCAAGGCGCGTTCGTCGCCTTTTTGATTCACAAGCTTTGAGATCATCTCGTTGGACAATCCCACTTCTTTATACATAGAAATCAGTCGGACCGTTTCAAGCTGTTCGCTCTTATAGTAGCGATATTGTGTAGAGCTGTCGATCATAGCCGGCTTCAAAAGCCCAATCTTGTCATAATAGCGCAGTGCTTTTATAGAAATTTTTGCAAATTTCGAAAACTCGCCTATACGAAGCACACAGATCACCCCCGATTACGTTAATTATACACCCTCCCCACGGGGTAGAGTCAAGAGTTTTTTGAGAAAAGTATGAAAAGATAGAGAAGAGAGCAGGTCGCACGACCTGCTCTTGGTTTTAATCCCGCAAAACAAAATTACAACTCATAAAAGTCATAGATTTATTGCACCTAAATCCTGCTTGATTGCGCTGTGTAATTTTTCACGCATCTCTATAACTTCCGCGTAACGCTCTTTGCCGTATTTTCTTGTCGTGGATACCGATGCATCCGACAAAACTATCGCGTACAGTCCCGATCGGTAATCGGCAAATACCGACTGACCGGTGTGACCGCAGTGACCGATAGCACCGTCGGCAAAAAGTCCGCCCGCCTGCGCGTATCTTTCATCAACGTATAAAAAGCCGAGTCCGCGCGATTCGCTCATTCCCGGAGTATAATTCTCAACTGCACGGGCAAATGTCTTTTCGGAGATCAGGGGTTGCCCTCTATTTAGCAAAAGCTTAACGTAGCCCGTTACGTCGGAAAGATTCGAAAACACGCCCGCGTTTCCTGCTACACCGCCAAGGAAACGGCAGTTGTTATCATTTACAATTCCGCGCATTGCCTCATCAACATTGGCATTTACCGCCCCCTGCTTATTTTGGGGCAAAAACGATGTACTCGCGAGCCCAAGCGGCTTCGCCGCCAACTCGTCAAAGGCCCGATTGAGCGGCTTTGCGAAAACCTTTTCAAGAATCTTACCAAGCAAAATAAATCCGGGGCAGCTATAGCGAACGTCGGAGCCTATCGGAATATCCGACGGAATTTCAAGTATCTTTTCGGCTATGTTTTCGTAGGTGTTACCGTCTGTGCACAACACCTTATAGCCAATTCCCATAGTATGTGTCAGCAGATTCTTTACCGTCATAGCTTTAGTAGTCGGAAAGAATTTGTTTATCGGATCGTCAACAGATAAAATCCCACGGTCAATCGCAATAAGTGCAAGCGTGGTCGTCGCAATCATCTTAGTAACAGAAGCCATATCAAAAAGTGTGTTTTCATCAACGTTTCCGCGGAATGTATCATATATCACTCGGCCACCGATACCGACACGAACGGCTATGTTCTCTACAATTCCATTTTTATAATAACTATCAATTGTCTGATCAAGTGTTTTCATAAAACACCGCCTTTCTTGTGACCATTATACCATAAAATCGCTCGCTTTTCAATACAGAGAAGCATTTTGCTTTGCAAGCGCTATAAACGTTGCCCACATAAGCCGAGCTTTGCTCGGCGATGACGTTTGCACGTAGATATATCAGGTTTAAGCCAAACAAGAGAAAAGAGAAAAACAAAGAGCAGGTCGATTGACCTGCTCTTTGTTTTTGGGCTCGTAGTACAAAAATGCAACTATCAAAAGCTGACTTTAAATGTTATTGGCATATGGAGCATACTTGTTCAAAATGGCTGATAATTCTGGTTGATCAGAGATACCTGTCAATCCTTCATTGAACACATCTATCATTGATGCAACACAGTTCAATTGAGTTGAATTATACACTGTGGATAAGTCTTCCTCGTCACCCTTCAGCAAGAATGAGGTGTGTTTTACTATCTTCGGCAGCTCATCATATACTTTACCAAAATACAGCGCATTTTCAAGATGCAAAACCGCATTTTCATTATCTCTAAGTATAAAGTACTGTTTTGCTATAAAGCAATGGATACAGGCAATTTGGTGGTATGAAAATCCATAATCATCGTCATCATATAACAACTCTAACATACTCAGAGATTTTTTGAACGCCTGTATTCTTTCTTCCGGATTTCGCATGGCTAATCCGAGATCAACGATTTTATTTGCAAGGTGATGTGTTGTAGATCGCAAATTCTTTTTTATGAACTCGATGTACTTATCATTACCACATCTGCAATATAACCACTCATATTGCTCCGAAACCGTATCATACAAGCTTTCCGGAAACTGCTCGCACATTTCTTTTGCTTTATTAATCAGACCGTCATTGATATAGAGCGCAGAAAGAATGCTCATTGCGGAATATCGGATTTTCTGAATCGTGCAATTCTCAAGAACATTTTCACAAAGTTTGTAAATCTCGTCTTTGTGAACTTCTTCTCCCAATGGTTCATCGGGATAGTTCGGATCGTTAAACAGTTCAGAAATATATTTTTCAATAACCCGATAATCGTTTGGGTATTTCCCATACATTTCCTTCGTCAAATTGAATTTTGATATATGATCACCCTTGTTCGAAAGTTCATCATACTTATCTAAAAACATCTGTATGATTTCCTCTTTCTTTTTGCCATCAATTTCAAGCAATTCATCGGCGCTGACATCGAAAATATTGGCAAGCAGCGGCAGCTGTGTAATATCCGGTGCAGTTCGATCACATTCCCATTGGGATACTGCTCCCGTACTGATTCCCAAATATTCTGCAAGTTCTTCTTGTGTGATACTGCGTTCTCTGCGCAACCTTTTAATTGTTGTTCCGATAGACATATTTCTACCTCCAATAATTTACTCAAAAGCGCTTTTGTGATTATATTATATCATATTATCGAAGAATAAACACATAGTGTTTATAGACATTAAGTATAGTACAACTATAATTTTTGTAGTATTAGTGGATTTTACTTGATTCGAAATAGTATACAAAAGCAATTTGATAAGTATGTCCTCGCTTTCCTTCTTTCTATCTATACTATAACAGAAAAGCAGGGATTTCTCAAATGTGCGATTATCCCGTAGGTTCAAGACCTGTATAAACGAAAAACAGAGCATTTTTCAGCAAAAAATTTCGACTCTAAAAAACGCCTTTAAAAACACGAAAAGTCCTTGAAAATCAAGGACTTTTGTGTTAGGGTGCAAAATTGTTGCCCCGATATGGCTCCCCCTGCTGGGCTTGAACCAGCGACATCATGAGATTAACAGCAGTAGACTCGCTACGCGAGCCAACTGCGACAAGTTTATCTTGCGACGCAAGGCGCCGCATTTTGCTAACGCAAAAGCGATAAACGTTGCCGTCATAATCCGCCGTTGGCGGAGATTCCC
>JAZQZL010000078.1:0-39097 GCA_045634005.1 Candidatus Flemingiibacterium sp.
AGTATTCAAGCTTTGAGAAGTCATATCCTCTTTCCTCCATTTCGCTTATAAATATTTCCTCGAGTGTGAGCGGGATCATTTCGTAGAAGGTGGGATTGCGCTCGTTCATAGCCGAGTTTATCTCGTCGAGCGTGCCACGAGCGATGAATGATACGATGCTTCCGCGCTTTTGATAGCCGAGTATCTTCATAGGAACGAGTGCAGATGCGTCGAAATCTTCGCTAAATACTGCTTGCACCTTGTGGAACTCCGATTTCATATCGTCAAGCTCGCGCACGAATAGGAGGTCGCCCTTGTGTAAAAGTCCGACAGTGTCGCAGATGTCCTCCATTTCGCGAAGATTGTGCGAGGCGATGATCGTTGTCATACCGCCCTCTGCCGCTTCCTCGGCTAAAATACGCTTTACAAGTTGGCGTACCACGGGGTCAAGACCGTCGAAGGTTTCGTCGCAGAGCAGATATTTCGGCTTTGCGGAAACGCCGAGCATAACCGACGCCTGCTTTTTCATACCCTTTGAAAAGGTGTTTATCTTGCGGTCGCAGTCGAGCGTGAAGATCGACTGAAGCCTCTTGAAGGTTTCGTCCGAAAAGCCTGTATAAACGGTCTTGTAGAGCTTTCGCATATCGTTTATCGTACAGTGCGGCAGGAAAAACTGCTCGTCTGACAGATAAACGATGTCCTGCTTTACAAGGTCGTTTTCCCAAACGCTTACCCCGTCGTATAGTATGTCGCCCGATTTGGGCTTTATAACTCCGCATAGTATGCGAAGCAGGGTGGACTTGCCCGAGCCGTTGGAGCCGATAAGCCCGAATATAGAGCCGTTCTTAACGGTTGCACTCACGTTTTCGAGCGAGTTAACCTTACCGTAGCTCATACTTGTGTTTTTTATTTCGATCAATTGTTATCCCTCCAAATCCTGTTGGCAAGCTCGGATATATCCTCGCGGCGTATACCTGCCTGCTTTGCGCCTGAAAACGCTTTTTCTATCTCGGAAAGAATGACCTCGCGCTCAAGTGCGCGAAGGCTTTCAACATTGTTTGTCACGAAGCTGCCGCGTCCCTGCATCGAATATATGATACCCTGACGCTCAAGCTCTGCATATGCCTTTTGAATAGTGTTAGGGTTGATGGCAAGCTCAACTGCCAGCGTGCGTACGCCCGGGAGCTGCTCGTCGGGCTTTAAAATGCCGCGCAGAACAAGGCTTTTGATATTGTCTGTCAGCTGCTCGTATATCGGCTTGCGGTCCCTCGTGTCAACGCTTATGACACTCATTCACTGACCTCCTTTGTGGTGTGTTGAGTGTACTATGTGTGTTAGTACACTTGAATTATAGCATATGCGCTATATTTTGTCAAGCGGATTTGTAAAAGTACACAAATTATTAAAAAATGTGTTCTACCTCTTGAATTATTTCTCACAATATATTACAATATAATAAAATACAAACTTTTTTAGGAGATGAGTTTATGCGGATCATTATCGTAGGCTGCGGAAAGGTCGGTGACCTTCTGACCTCCTACATTTCGAAGGAAGGACACGACGTTGTTGTTGTGGACACCGATCAGGCGCTTATTGAAGATATAGTAAACGAATACGACGTTATGGGCGTTGTTGGCAACGGCGCGTCGCGCGCCGTACAGCTTGAGGCAGGCGCGGACAAGGCAAATCTGCTTATCGCAGTTACCGCCTCGGATGAGCTCAATCTGATGTGCTGTCTGGTTGCGCGCAAGCTCGGTACGCGTCACGCTATCGCGCGCGTACGCAACCCCGAATACTCGGAGCAGATACAGTTTATGCGCGGCGAGTTCGGCCTTTCAATGGCGGTAAATCCCGAGTATGATGCCGCAAAGGAGATAGTAAGAATTCTGCGTTTCCCCGCAGCGCTTAAGGTTGACACCTTCTGCAAGGGCAGAGTTGACCTTGTTGAGGTGAAGATAGACGAAAATCATCCGCTTTGCGGAAGACCTCTGCGCGAGCTTGCTTCGTGTCTTGGCGTAAACGTGCTCGTTTGCGCGGTCAAGCGCGGGGATGCCGTAACTATACCGTCCGGTGATTTCACTCCTCTTGCGGGCGACACTATTCACATAACGGCGTCGCACAACGACCTTGTAAGCTTTTTCAAAAAGCTTGGCGTAATGGATAAGCGCATTCGCAGCGTAATGCTTATCGGCGGCGGAAATCTCGCGTACCACACGGCAAAAATGCTCGAGAGCGCGGGCATAGACGTGAAGCTTATCGAGCGCGACACCGATCGCGCAACACAGCTTGCCGAGCTGCTTCCGAAGGCTATGATAATAAACGGCGACGGTACGGACAGCGACCTTCTTTTAGAGGAAGGTCTTGACGGCGTTGATGCACTTGTTTCTCTTACGGGAATTGATGAGGAGAATATCATAATTTCGATGTTTGCCTCCAAGAGAAACGTGGATAAGGTTATCACGAAGGTAAGCCGCCCAAGCGTTACGAAGCTATTGTCAAGCATCGGTCTTGAGTGCATCGTGTCGCCAAAATCACTTACGGCGAACAATATTCTGCGCTATCTGCGTGGACTTGAGCATTCCGATAACAGCATTATCCAAACGCTATACAAAATAGTCGACGATCAGGCGGAGGCTATAGAGTTTGTAGCGGCGGAGGGCTTTGATGCGCTCGGTGTGCCGATAAGAGAAATGAAGATCAAGAAGAATATCCTGCTTGCGTGCATTATTCGCGGCAATAAGGTGATCTATCCTCACGGTGACGATACGATTGAGCTTGGAGATACCGTCATTGTTGTTGCAAAGAGCGAGGCGGCTGTGCACGATCTTGACGATATTCTGATCGGAAACTGACGGGTGACGGGCTATGAATTACAGAATGATTGCCTATATTATCGGTCAGCTTGTGCGTGTCGAGGGTCTGCTTATGATCTTGCCTCTCGTGTGCGGCCTTATATATGGCGAGGGCTTGCAGCTCGGTTTTTTGATACCGATAATTATAGCGCTTACGCTCGGTACGTTTTTCACCCTTAAAAGACCGGAGAACTCTTCGATATATGCGAAGGAGGGCTTTGTTTCCGTTGCGATCTCTTGGGTAGTACTGTCGCTTATTGGTATGCTGCCCTTCCTCATTTGCGGCTGTACAAGCTCTGTTGCAGAGGCGCTTTTTGAAACGGTTTCCGGCTTTACTACAACGGGTGCAAGCATCTTTAACGATGTCGAAAGCTTTGATCATAGCGTACTGCTTTGGCGTAGCTTTACAAACTGGATAGGCGGTATGGGAGTACTCGTTTTTGTGCTTGCCATACTCCCTCAGGCGGATACTCGCTCAGTAAAGCTTATGCACGTTATGCGCGCGGAGGTGCCGGGACCGAAGGTTGGTAAGCTTGTGTCAAAAATAAGCCGTACCGCGCGGATTATGTACGGAATCTATATCGTTATGACACTTTTGGAGATGGTCCTGCTGCTGCTTGGCGGTATGCCACTTTTCGACAGCTTGGTGAACTCCTTCAGCACGGCAGGTACCGGCGGATTCGCTATTCGGAACGCAGGCATCGCGGCGTATGAAAGCGTGTATTTCGAGTACGTTATTGCGATATTTATGATTCTTTTCGGTGTTAACTTTAATTTGTACTATCTTTTGATAATCGGTCAGGGCGTGCAGGCGGTAAAGAGCGAGGAGCTTCGTTGGTACGGTATTATCGTTGCCACCGCTACCGCCATTATCACGTTCGACATTTTCCGTATTTACGGAAGCGTCGGAGAGTCGATACGCTATGCACTTTTCCAGGTGGCGTCCATCATCTCCACTACGGGATTTTCCACGGCAAACTACGACACGTGGCCTATTCTCTCGAAAACGGTGATACTTTTGCTCACGTTCTGCGGCGCGTGCGTAGGCTCGACGACGGGCGGTATCAAGCTGAGCCGTGTGATTTTGCTTGTGAAAGCAGGACTCCGCGAGATAAAGTATATGCTTCATCCGCGTGCGGTCGTTTCCGTTAAAGTCGAGGGCAAGCCTGTAGAGTCGGACGTTATTCGAAGCGCTTCGTCGTTTATAATTGTATATGCGATGCTTTTTGCGGTGTCCTTCTTCGCATTTAACGTGCTTGAGGAATGTGACCTTGTTACAAGCTTTACCACGGTGGCAACGTGCATCAACAACGTTGGCCCCGGCCTTGGCGAGGTCGGCCCTGCCGGTAATTTCTCGGCGCTTGGGCCAATTACGAAGCTGATGCTCTCGTTCGTTATGCTCGCAGGACGACTTGAAATATTCCCGATGATAATGCTGCTTGCTCCGTCGACGTGGAGAAGTCGTTAATTGGCGAAATACTCCATTTGATAGCAAAAATACTCCATTGATTATGGAGTGCCCGTATGCTATAATACGAATGAAATAATATTTTGGAGGACAACCAAATGTTTGAAGTAAGAGCAAAAATTATTTCTTCTCTTGAAAAGTGCTTCCTTGATGAAAAGCTTGACAGTAAGCTTGAGATCAAGGAGCTGTCGATGCTCCGTAACGAGCGACTTTCCTTTCAGCTGGCATACGAAGCTGTTTCGGATTTAAGAGTTCCAGCACGCAAATGGACGCTTGACGTTGAAGGCCCGCTTGCTGACAAAATAAAGGTGTCGAGAGTGGAGCAGGTTCCCGTAACACTTACCTCGTGGTATTGGACGGTAGATGACGATTATCTTCGCCGTGAACCCGGTCTTTACCCCGATTTACTCCTTCCGATGGATCTTAAGGAGGATGGCGTTACCGTCGTTGTAGGACAGCTTCGCACGCACTATATTTCCATTGAGGACGAGAACGGACTTGAGCCCGGAGAATATGACGTTACGCTCGTACTTAAGTGGAATGATGAAGAAGAGATAAGAAATACCGTTAAGATCAAGGTTATCGACGCATTCCTTCCCGAGATGAAGCTTACACACACCGAGTGGTTCTATACCGACTGTATTGCCGCGTACTATCAGTGCGAGATCTTCTCCGAGCGCCATTGGGAGCTTATTGGTAACTTTATGGATGCGGAAAGAAAGTGCGGTATAAACACCGCGTTCGTTTCGATGTTTACTCCTGCAACAGACACGAAAATGGGCACCGAGCGTCCTACGACACAGCTTGTTGACGTGTATCTTAATAATGGCGAATATTCCTTTGGCTACGAGCGTCTTGATCGCTATATCGCTATGGCGAGGGCGCGCGGCTTCAATAAGTTTGAAATGTCGCATTTCTTCTCGCAGTGGGGCTCGAATTGGCCTGTTAAGGTCATGGCAACGGTCGACGGCGAATACAAGAAGATCTTCGGCGGCAAGCCGAATGCGCTTGACGGTGAATATGGGGTATTCCTCAGAGCATATCTGAAGGATTTCTTAAAGCATCTGAAAACGCTTGGCATTGATGAAAAGAATTGCTTCTTCCACCTGCTCGACGAGCCGAAGCCCGATGACCTTGAGGGCTACCGCGCGGGTAAAAATATGATTGCTGACCTGCTTGAGGGATATACCACGATAGACGCGGTGGCTACGTACGATTCCTATAGAAAGGCGGAAATTCAGACACCCGTTCCCGAGAGCCACAACATCGAGCCGTTTATAGAAAACAAGGTAACTCCCCTCTGGACGTATATCTGTCAGGGACAGCATACCGACGTATCCAATCGCTATATTGCGATGCCCGGCCAGCGTACCCGTATGCTCGGCGCACAGCTCTTTAAGTTTAGCATAGTCGGCTTCTTGCAGTGGGGCTTCAACTATTGGTATGCTAAGGGCGCACGTCCGAACAATCCCTTTATCGATCCGTGCTGTGACTACTTCGGTCAGGCAGGCGACCATTTTATGGTTTATCCCGGACCCGACGGAAAGGCGCTTTACACGCTCCACGGCGAGCACACAAACGAGGCGTTCCAGGACGTTCGTGCGATGGAGCTTCTTGAAACAAAGATTGGTCACGACGCGGTCGTTGCTATCATCGAGGAAGGCTGCAGCGAGCCGATGACCTTTAAGAAATATCCGAGAACCGTTGAGTATATGCTCGCTATGCGCGAGAGGATCAACGCGGCTATCGAAAAAGCAAAGTAAATACGTATATAAATCCCCGACTTGTCTTGACAAAAGCTCGTCGGGGATTTATAATATATGTGGTGGGTTTTGTATGTTTTTGGGCGACTTTGACACACTGTTTTGATAGTATAACCAAAACCAAATGACAAAATTGTTGATGTTGTTCAAATTCATCATTATATTTTTCGCTCTGAACACAAAGTTTGGCACATTCGTCATTTACTAAACTAAATAAAAATGGTACAATATATATAATGTGTATTTCTATACTCATTACGTCGGCATTTTTTCTTCAGTGAGATCCAGAGGTGTTCAAAGTGGATGGCAAAATAAAGCGACGCGTCGGCATTATGACGCTTGGCTGTAAGGTTAACCAGTACGAAAGCACGGCTATAGCCGAAGAATTTGAGAAGCACGGCTTCACTATCGGTAAATTTTCCGAAAAGTGTGGCGTTTATATTATAAATTCCTGCACCGTTACCGCTGAAAGTGACAGAAAAACACGCCAGATGATACGGCGTGCCGCAAGGCACAACCCTGAAGCGTACGTCCTCGTTACGGGCTGCTATGCTCAGCTGAATGCTGCCAAGACTGCCGGGATCGACGGCGTTGACTTCATCTGCGGAAACAGTAGCAAAACGCGTCTTGTAGACGCGGCGCTCGGTCTTATCGCATCGGGCGAGAAGAACGGAAGCGCAGACATCAAGGTTGATGATATTATGGCGGCTCCGTTTGAGCCGATGGCTATACACTCCTCGGAACGCACACGAGCATTTGTTAAGATCGAGGACGGCTGTGATAATCACTGTACGTACTGTATCGTGCCGTCAGCGCGCGGCAAGGTACGCTCCAAGCTTCCCGAGGATGTGCTCGCGGAGGTGCGCGGACTCATTCGAAACGGCTATAAGGAGATTGTTCTGACAGGTATTGAAACGGCTTCCTACGGCAAGGATTTTGAGGACGGATACCGCCTTATAGATCTTCTTGAGGAGGTTGATAAGCTGTCGGGCGTCCTGCGCATCAGACTTGGTTCGCTCGACCCGTCGATACTGCGCCCGGAATTTGTCGAGCGTATTTCAAAGCTTAAAAATTTCGCACCCAACTTCCATATTTCGATGCAGTCGGGCTGCGATCGCATACTCTCGCTGATGAAGCGTAAATATAACACCTCTATGGTGGAAAGATACGTGAAGGATCTTCGCGAAAAGATGCCGGGAGTTACCTTCTGCGCAGACTTTATCGAGGGCTTCCCGACCGAAACGGAAAAGGATTATCTCGAAACCGCCGATTTCGTGAAGCGTATCGGATTTACACATTTACATATATTCCCCTATTCGAAGCGAACGGGAACTGTTGCCGCCGAAATGGACGGTCAGGTGCCCGACATTATAAAAGCGGAACGTGCGTCAAGGCTTGATGCACTTCAGCGCGAATGCGCATACGAGCGCGCGATGGAATACATCGGCACGCAGAAAGAGGTCCTCTTTGAGCTTTGCGAGGACGGACGCGCTGTTGGACACACCTCTGAATTTTTAGAGGTGGCAGTCATTACGGGCGACGATCTTCACAATGAGGTGAAAACCGTTAAGCTCAACGGCTACGAAAACGGCGTATTCACAGGCTTTATCGTGTGATGCATTGAGCTGTATAGCGGACAGTCGAGGACGCCTGTCCCTACAAAAAGCGTACATCACTTACAAAGCGTTGCACCATTTACACAACGCCAAAAATGTAGAAATCTAACGGTAACCATAAAACGGTTGCCGGGGAAGGGGACCCGGCTACCGAGAGCGCGACATAGAGTTTAGCCAAACACTCTGTGGCGGCGGAGCTTATTTAAAGTTCTTTGCCAGGCTTTCTTTCAAGAAAGCCGCGTATCCCCATCTAATAATTACGAATACATAAAATCAAAAAGGAGTCGGAATATGGTTTACAGAATATTTGTTGAAAAGCAGCCCGCGCACGCAGTTGAAGCGAGATCGCTTTTTGCGGACATCCGCGAGAATCTTATGATCACCTCGCTCAAGTCACTTCGTGTGCTCAACCGATACGACATTGAGGGAATCTCCGAGGAGATCTTTAACAAGGCGAAGAACACCATCTTCTCCGAGCCACAGAGCGACATCATTTTCGATGATCTTGCAGCGGCCTCGGGCGAGAAGGTTTTTGCCGTTGAATATCTGCCAGGTCAGTTTGACCAGCGCGCCGATTCCTGCGCACAGTGTGTTCAGCTCATCACCTACGAGGACAGACCTGCGGTTCGTACTGCAAGAGTTTACGTGCTCACGGGTGACGTTACCGACGCAGAGCTTGCAAAGATAAAGGCATACGTTATCAACCCCGTTGAGAGTCGCGAGGCTTCGCTTGATAAGCCTACCACTCTTGCGGAGAAATTTGATATTCCCACCACCGTTGAAACGATCGACGGCTTCATCGCTTACGGCGAGGACGAGCTTAAGGCATTCCTCAAAAAGTATGCGCTTGCAATGGATCTTGACGACGTTAAGTTCTGCCAGAGCTACTTCAAGAACGAGGAGAAGCGTGATCCCACCATCTCCGAGGTTCGCCTTATCGACTCCTATTGGTCTGACCACTGCCGTCACACTACGTTCCTTACTGCTATCGACGAGGTTAAGATCGGCGAGAAGTACATCGAGGACACCTACAACGATTATCTCGAAAAGCGTAAGTTCGTTTACGGCGAGCGCAAGAAGAATATAACCCTTATGGATATGGGTACCCTCGCGGCTAAGTATCTTAAGAAGCGCGGCGTACTTCAGAATATGGACGAATCCGAGGAGATCAACGCTTGCTCGATCAAGATCAAGGTCGAGGTTGACGGCGAGCTTCAGGATTGGCTTCTCATGTTTAAGAACGAAACCCATAACCATCCTACCGAGATCGAGCCCTTCGGCGGCGCGGCAACCTGCCTTGGCGGCGCTATCCGTGACCCGCTTTCCGGACGTGCATACGTTTATCAGGCAATGCGCGTGACCGGCTGTGCCGATCCTCGCGTGGCTGTTGCTGACACTCTTCCCGGTAAGCTTCCGCAGAGTAAGATCACTCACGGTGCATCCGCAGGCTACTCGTCCTACGGTAACCAGATCGGTCTTGCTACCGGTGCGGTTTACGAGCTTTATCATCCCAACTACGTTGCAAAGCACCTCGAGATCGGTGCGGTAGTCGGTGCGGCTCCCGAGTGCAACGTTGTTCGCGAGCGTCCCGAGGCAGGCGACGTTATCGTGCTCCTCGGCGGAAAGACCGGACGTGACGGCTGCGGCGGTGCTACCGGTTCCTCGAAGGCGCATACCGCTGAATCCCTTACCACCTGCGGTGCAGAGGTTCAGAAGGGTAATCCCCCTGAAGAACGCAAGATTCAGCGCCTCTTCAGAAACGGCGACGTTACCCGCCTTATCAAGCGTTGTAACGACTTCGGCGCAGGTGGCGTATCCGTTGCGATAGGCGAGCTTGCAGACGGTCTTGAAATCGACCTTTCGAGAGTTCCCAAGAAGTATGAGGGCCTTGATGGCACCGAGCTTGCGATCTCCGAGTCGCAGGAGCGTATGGCTGTCGTAGTTGCCGCTGAAAACGTAGACAAGTTCCGCGAGTATGCTTCCCGCGAAAATCTCGAGTCCACCGTTGTTGCAACGGTTACCGAGGCTCCTCGCCTTAAGATGCTCTGGAATGGCAAATATATCATCGACCTCTCCCGTGAGTTCCTTAACTCCAACGGTGCAGAGAAGCACACCAAGATCGAGATCACTCCCGTTAACGAGGAAGGACTTCTCGACGGCTATGCGGCAACACTTGACACCGCAAACACTGAAACGGCTATGCGCGAGCTTATCGCTGACCTCAATATCTGCTCGCAGAGAGGTCTTGTTGAAAAGTTCGACAGCTCTATCGGCGCGGGTACTGTTGTAATGCCCTACGGCGGTAAGTATCAGCTTACTCAGCCGCAGTATATGGCAGCGAAGATCCCCGTGCTCGAGGGTGAGACCGATACCACCTCCGTAATGGCTTACGGCTACGATCCCTTCCTCTCCGAGAAGAGCCCTTACCACGGCGCAGCATATGCTGTTGTTGAGTCGGTTGCAAAGCTCGTTGCGGCAGGCATCGATTATAAGACTATCTACCTTACCTTCCAGGAATACTTCGAGCGCACTAACGGAAAGCCCGAGCGTTGGGGCAAGCCTATGGCGGCACTCCTCGGCTCTCTTAAGGCACAGCTCGAATTAAACATCGCGGCTATCGGCGGTAAGGACTCTATGTCGGGTACGTTCGAGAATATCGACGTTCCTCCGACGCTCGTATCCTTCGCTATCGCTCCGATGGATGCAAAGAAGATCGTAACTCCCGAATTCAAGACAGCGGGCGATAAGGTTTACTACTTTGCTCCCACATACACCGAGGACAAGCTTCCCGACTTCGCATCGCTTCGCGACCTCTTCGAGAAGGTTTACGCTATCGCGGCAAGCGGTAAGGCAAAGGCTATCTACACTGTTGACGCAGGCGGTGTTGCGGAAGGTCTTATGAAGATGAGCTTCGGTAACCGTGTCGGCTTCAAGTCCGAGGGTATTGACGCAAAGAAGCTGTTCGCTCTTAACTACGGTGCATTCATTATTGAATCCGCAGACGAGCTTGACGGCGAGCTTATCGGTTATACTACCGATGACGGCAAGGTAACTATCGGCAGCGCATCCGTTGCTGTTACCGAGCTTGCAGACGCTTGGGAGAACACCCTTGAGAAGGTGTTCCCGACTAAGGCGGCAGAGGTTAAGGCTGAAACCACCGAAACCTTTACTTGCACCACCCGCGCTTCGGCTCACCACGTTGACACCTTCGTAAAGCCGAGAGTTGTCATCCCCGTATTCCCCGGAACTAACTGCGAATACGACACTATGCGCCGCTTCAATATGGCAGGTGCACACGCAGATGTATTCGTCCTTCGCAACCTTAATTCGAAGGCGCTTGAGGACGCTGTCGACGAGTTCGTTTCGCTTATTGATAATGCACAGATCTTTATGATCCCCGGAGGCTTCTCCGGCGGTGACGAGCCGGACGGCTCCGGTAAGTTTATTACCGCAGTGCTCCGCAATCCTCGCGTTAAGGATGCGGTAACACGCCTACTCGAGCAGCGCGACGGTCTTGCGCTCGGTATCTGTAACGGCTTCCAGGCGCTCGTTAAGTCCGGACTTCTTCCTTACGGTAAGATCATGGACGAGATGAATGCTGACTGCCCGACTCTTACCTTCAACGCTATCGGCCGCCATCAGTCTATGATGGTACGCACTCGCATCGCGTCGAACAAGTCCCCGTGGCTTGCAGGTGTAAACGCAGGCGATATCCACTCTATCCCGATCTCTCACGGCGAGGGACGCTTCTGGGCAAGCGAGGAGCTTGTAAGAAGCCTTGCGGCTAACGGTCAGATCGCAACACAGTACGTTGATATGGACGGTAATCCTACTATGGATATCCGTTACAACCCCAACGGCTCGACCTACGCGATCGAGGGTATCTTAAGCCCTGACGGACGTATCCTCGGTAAGATGGGACACAGCGAGCGTATCGGTAAGAATGTGGCTGTTAACATCGAGGGCGACAAGGATCAGAAGATCTTTGAGTCCGGCGTTAAGTACTTCAAATAAGTAAAAGCAGGGGATACGGCCGACCGCCGTATCCCTGCACATTTGCCTGTATTCAAAAGTTGAGCTAATTTATCCTGTATTGTTTAAAAAGAGCACGGAATGTGATATAATTATTCTGTTGGACGGTGTTTGAGATGAAGCAAGAAGAAATTCTTATAAAGTCGTCGGTTGACGGCAGTATGCAGCCGTCGCTGTTTTACAGATCCGAATCTAAAGAGAAGCGCCCGCTTCTCGTCGCTCTGCACACGTGGAGTTACGACAGATTTAATCAAATAACCCGACTTGACTGTGCGGAAAAATACGATTTCAATCTGCTCCTTCCAGAGTTCAGAGGCTCAAATCTCAAATCGAATCCGATCTGCCGCGAGGCTTGCGGCTCAAGCATCGCAAAGCAGGATATAAAGGATGCTATAGATTATATCGTCAAGACCGAAAACGTTGATGCTGACAACATATTTTTGCTCGGACTCAGCGGCGGCGGTCATATGGCGCTTTTGATGGCGGGAATGATTCCTGAATATTTCAAGGCTGTCGGTGCGTATGTTCCGATAACCGACCTTAAAAAATGGGCAGAGCAGAACGAAACCTACCGCGATCACGTGCTTGCTTGCTGTAATGGCGACGAGCGTGAGATGGCGGAGCGTTCGCCGATGTCGTATATCGACACGATAGCGAAGGCTAATCTTAAGATATTCCACGGCAAATACGATCCCGTAGTGCCGGTCAGCCACAGTATAGAGCTTTACAGCGCGATCAGCGCTAAATATCCCGAAAGCCGCGTGTTTCTCGATATATTCGACGGCGGTCATCAGATCGACACGAATACCGCTATGTATTGGTTTATGTCGCAGTATACGGGCAAAGAAATGAATGAGGTAACAGGTTGACGTTACATTAATTATAACGTGAGGAGGCGAGCTGTATGAAGCACGTTGATATTTATACCGATGGCGCGTGCAAATGCAATCCCGGTCCGGGCGGCTGGGGCGCGGTGCTCGTCTACGGTGGCAGAGAAAAAGAAATGTCCGGCGGTGAGGCGCAGACAACCAACAACCGTATGGAATTGCTCGCGGCGATAAACGCGCTTGAGGCGTTGAAGGAGCCTTGCGAGGTAACCCTCACGTCAGACTCAAAATATATGGTGGATTCGATTGAAAAGGGATGGGTGTATTCCTGGAAGAGCAAGGGCTGGAAGAAGGCGGACAAATCACCCGCTCTTAATCCCGACCTGTGGGAAAGACTCCTCGTTCAGCTTGACAGACACAGCGTAAAGCTTGTTTGGGTAAAGGGACACGCAGGTCACCCGTATAACGAGCGCTGTGATGCGCTTGCGTGTGAGCAGGCGGAGCTGTACCGCTGACGTTCACAGATTGTTTACGGTTTTAGCATTTTCAGTACATTGAAATCTACACCAAAAAGGTATACAATAATAATGCGGAGATGACCGCTTAAAATAAAATTATCTTTCAAATTGAAGGGGCGAATAAATATCATGGCAGAAAGATTGGTTTATGCCGATAATGCGGCGACCACATCGGTATCGAAAAACGTACTTGACGCGATGCTTCCGTACTTCGGCGACGTTTACGGAAACCCGTCGAGCCTTCACGCAAAGGGCAGAGAAGCAAAGGCTGCTATAACTGCGGCTCGCGAGAAAATCGCTGATCTCATTGGCGCAAAGCCTAACGAGATCTACTTCACCGCAAGCGGATCTGAGGCTGATAACTGGGCTATAAAGGGCATTGCTCGCGCACATATGGGGCGCGGTAGACACATTGTGTCCACCAAGATCGAACACCACGCTGTGCTTCACGCGCTTGAGTCGCTCGAGAAGGAAGGCTTTGAGGTAACTTATCTCGACACCGACGAAAACGGTCGCGTAACTCCTGAGCAGGTTGCTGCAGCAGTTCGTGTTGATACTATTCTCGTTGAGGTGATGTTCGCTAACAACGAGATCGGTACGATCGAGCCTATCAGAGAGATTGCGGCGGCTGTAAAGGAGAAAAACCCCAAGACGTTCGTATTCACCGATGCAGTTCAGGCTGTTGGTGCGATTGATATAAACGTTGCCGACCTCGGTGTTGATATGCTTGCTATGTCGGGACATAAGATCCACGCTCCAAAGGGAATCGGTGCGCTTTACATCAGAAACGGTGTGCGCATAAACAATCTTATCGACGGTGGCGGCCAGGAAAGAAGCCGCCGCGGCGGTACGGAGAACGTTGCTTACATCGTTGGATTTGCAAAGGCTCTCGAGGATGCTGTAGCAGGTATTCCGGAGAATGCACGCGTTGAAAAGATGCGTGATCGTCTGATCGATGAGATAACGAAGCTTCCGCATACGCGCCTTAACGGTCCGAGAGAGGGCAGACTCCCCGGAAACGTTAACGTATCGTTCGAATTTATCGAGGGCGAGAGCCTTCTGCTCCTTCTCGATATAGCAGGAATCTGCGCGTCTACCGGCTCGGCTTGCTCGTCAAGCTCCCTTGAGCCCTCGCACGTGCTTCTTACTATCGGTGTTCCTGTAGAGCAGGCACACGGTTCGCTTCGGCTTTCCATCAGCCGCGATACTACCGATGCTGACATCGACTACATTTTAGAAAAGCTTCCGCCTATTGTAGAGCGCCTTCGTATGATGAGCCCGCTTTACAACGCGTAAATACAAAGAAATAAGGAGATATACTATGTATAGCGAGAAAGTAATGGATCATTTCGCTAACCCGAGAAACGTTGGCGAGATCGAAAATGCTGATGCTGTGGGTGAAGTAGGCAACGCTACCTGCGGCGATATTATGAGAATGTACCTCAAGATAAACGAAAATGAGGTTATCGAGGACGTAAAATTCAAGACCTTCGGATGCGGCGCGGCTATCGCGACCTCGTCTATGGCAACCGAGCTTATCAAGGGCAAGACCGTTGAAGAAGCACTCAAGCTCACGAACAAGGCTGTTATTGAGGCGCTCGACGGACTTCCGCCTCAGAAGATACACTGCTCGGTGCTCGCAGAGGAAGCGGTAAAAGAAGCTATCGCCAACTACTACGACAAGAAGGGCATCGCGCACGACCTTCGCAGCAAGGGCTGTGCAGGACATTGCGCTACTTGCACCAAGCATCACTGATATACTAACCGCCGCCGCAGCATGCAGCGGCGGTATATTTTTATCCGAGAAATGGTAAAATAGATATATAATAGTAAAAAATGGATAAAAACGCGCTAAAAATGCAAAATTTGTGCAAGTTGTATATGCGTAGAAAAAAGAGTGAAAAAATTGTGCAATATTACTATAGAATTTGCGCTATATTGGTGCCTGTCACAAAGCAAACTGCGTTTTAATTAGGTAAATAAAATTTACGAAATATGAAAAAACGCGATAAAATCGACAAAAATGCCGATATTTAGCCGAAAAAACGTTGATAATTGGTAATTTTAAATTACATATGGCAAGTTGCAATTGGTTTTGACTGGTAAGATATGGGCTTGCGGGCGTGAAGGTGAATTGTGAACGACTCAATTCACACATCATGACACCGCTGTTGCCATACTTGGAAATAAGAGCGTATATGCACCGCTATTGACTTTTTACCCCTAATATGTTATTATATTTGTATGAAAAAATCGGCGATCTGTACCGATGAGAGTCGGACGGACGCCGATTGGTTCACTGTCTTGCTATGCCCGTTTTGCGCCCCCGCGCGCGTACGCGCATTATGCGACGCACGCGTATAAGAGTTACAGAGCGGTTCACGGCAAGACTGTTTGCAATTTTGCACCCCAAAAAGTAATTTGGCCAGGAGGAAAAGGTTAATGAAGAAAACAAAATTAACAAAGTTAATTGCTGCTTTTTTATCATTGATTATGCTCGGCTCGGCATTTACCGTGTCTGCGGTTGCCGATGCAGATACTGATCTGTCCTCGACTGTCGGATACGACATCGACGACGTTCGCGATCTGCTTAATTCCGAGACCTACGCGATCTACGCAGAGAGAAACGCTGACGTAGCACGTGCAGAGGAGTCAATTGTAATAAACGGCGTTGACTACAACAAGGAACAGACCGATGCAGAGGTTAGGGTTGAGGGCGATTCGCTCTTTACTCCCGGTGCCGGTACTGTCGCGTGGGACGTTGAAATTCCCTCGACTGCGAAGTATGCGATCGAGATCGAATATAACTATCCTGCCGACGGTAAGTCCACATCCATCGAGCGCAGATTGCGTATCGACGGCGAATATCCCTTCAAGGGCGCCAGATACCTCTCGCTCACCAAGGTGTGGAACGACGAGTACGTTGTGGCTGAGGACGGAAGCGTGAGCTTCGATACCGACGCTGCAGGTAACGATACCCGTCCCGGTAAGTATATAGTTCCGGCGTGGCAGACGTACACGTTCTCCGATTCCACGGGATACGACGTTAATGCGTATGAGGTGGTTCTTGAGGCCGGTAAGCGTACTATCTCGCTTGAGGCTACCCGTGAGGATCTGATAATCAAGACCATCACGCTCGTGCCCTACGAGGAGCTTCCTGCATACGAGGACATTCTTGCGGAGTATACCGCAGCAGGTTATCAGCCTGCAACAGGTGCAGAGCCGATAATTCTTCAGGCGGAGTACGCTGATGCTACCTCGGCGAAGACGATCTATCCGCAGAACGACAGAACGTCCGCTATGACTCAGCCGCAGAGCCCGACGCTTTCCAAGCTCAACACTCTCGGCGGTACAAAGTGGCAGGGCGTTGGTCAGTGGATCGAGTACACGTTCACCCCTGAGGTGAGCGGTCTTTACGAGATCGTTCCCCGCTACAAGCAGGCAGACCTCAACGGTATGTATACTTCGCGCCGTATCTACATTAACGGCGAGATCCCGTTTGAAGAAGCAAACTACCTGCAGTTCAACTTCTCGGAAGAGTGGAAGCTCGAGCCTCTCAATAACGGAGAGACCTCCTTCCAGTTCTACTTCGAGGCCGGTAAGGAATACACTGTCAGATTTGAGGTCGTTCTCGGCAATATGAGTGAGATCATCGGCCGAGTTCAGGAGGCGCTCACCTCCATCAACAACGACTATCTGAAAATACTTCAGATAACCGGTGCTGACCCCGATACCTACCGTGACTACAACTTCAATAACCTTATCCCCGATACTATAAGAGATTTGTATAAGCAGTACCTCGAGCTTTCCGACGTATCCGCTATCCTTACTGAAGTAAACGGCGGTAAGGGAAGTAACGTTGCTACTCTTGATAACATCGCTCGTATCCTCAAGAAGATGGCTACCAGCGAGGACGAGGTTGCAAAGAATATGGGTAACCTCAAGAGTAACATCGGTACGCTCGGTACTTGGCTTAATACTGTTAGAAATCAGCCCGTACTCTTTGACTACATAATGATCCAGCCTGTGGGCGAAAAGCTTCCCAAGGCAGAGGCTAATTTCTTCCAGGCAGTATGGTTTGAGATCCGTGCCTTCATCGGCTCGTTCTTCACCGACTATTCTAACCTCGGTGTCAGCGATACCGGCGAAAAAGCCGTTACCATTGACGTTTGGGCGCAGAGCGACCGTGACTCCGCGCAGGTTGTCCGCAATCTGTGTGACCACTCATTCAGCGCGAACACCGGAATCGGTGTAAACCTCCGACTCGTTGCAGTAGGCACGCTTCTTCCTGCTACGCTTTCGGGAACCGGTCCTGACGTTGCACTTGAAAACGCACAGACCATTCCCGTACAGTACGCAATCAGAAGCGCAGTTCAACCGCTTAACGATTTCGATACCTTTGATGAGGTTACCGCGAGATTCTCCGAGTCCGCAACCGTTCCGCTTTCGCTTTACGGCGTGACCTACGGTCTGCCCGAAACTCAGACCTTCCAGATGATGTTCTACCGCAAGGACATATTCGCGGAGCTTGGCCTTGACATTCCCAAGACATGGGACGATCTTATGGCTATGATCCCTGTTCTTCAGTATAACCACATGGAGGTAGGCATCCCGAACAGCTTGCCCGGAACCCAGCTCCTGCTTTATCAAATGGGCGGCGAGCTTTATGCCGACGACGGTATGAGAATCAATCTCGATTCCAACCTCGCGCTCGAGGCGTTCGACACGCTGTGCTCGTACTTTACACAGTATTCGTTCCCGTATCAGTATGATCCGGCTAACCGTTTCAGAACGGGTGAGATGCCGATCATCTTCGCTGACTACGTAACTATGTATAACCAGCTCTCCGTCTTCGCGACTGAAATTCGCGACCTTTGGGAATTTATCCCTGTAATCGGTATTGAAGACGAGAACGGCAATATCAACAACACCGCAATTTCCACCGTTACCTCCATTATTATGATGGCAGGCTGTGAAAAGCAGGACGAGGCGTGGAAGTTTATGGACTGGTACACCACCGCGGAAACTCAGTCCAGCTACGCTAACGAGAAGGTTGCAATCGTTGGTCAGGGTGCAATGTTCGCTACCGCTAATAAGGAAGCAATTGCATCGCTGCCGTGGTCTACTCAGGATCTTGAGAACATCATGACGCAGTACAACAACCTCGCAACTATTCCCGAAATGCCCGGCGGTTATATCATTACCCGCTACGTAGAGTTCGCATTCCTTGATGCACTCAACAACAACGCTGACCCTGTTGAATCGCTCCTTGACTACATCGACGACATCAACAAGGAAATCACGAGAAAGCGTAAAGAGTTCGATCTTGACACTCTTGAGCTCGGCGAAACGCTGGCAGACAGAGAAGCAAGAGAAAACGGACAGAGCGAATCTGACAATTAATCTTCCTTATATAATATAAGAACCGCTTCCACGCGAATGCGTGGGGGCGGGATAAGGAAAACAAATCTGTAAAGGAGAGAACACACATGTCACAGACTGCAACGGCCGCAAAAAAGCCGAAGCCGACATCTCGCAAAGACATGACCAAGTTTCAGTGGACTCTTAAAGAGATAGTTCGTAACAAGACCGCGTATCTGATGATCGCGCCCTTTATGATCCTCTTTACGATATTCACCGTATTCCCGGTTGGCTTGTCGATAATACTCAGCTTCACTGAGTTTAACCTGCTTGAATTTCCGGATTTCATCTTCATGGACAACTATATCAGACTCTTCCTTGATGATGATATCTTTATGACCGCAGCTCAGAATACCCTCGTATTCGCGGCTATCACCGGTCCTGTATCTTATCTTGTATCCCTGCTTGTTGCTTGGTTCATCAATGAGCTTGCTCCGAAGATCCGCGCAATTGTAACTCTTATCTTCTACGCGCCGTCTATCGCAGGTTCCGTTTACCTCATCTGGCAGGTAATCTTCTCATCTGACTCCTACGGATACGTTAATGCTTATCTCTTGGAGTTCGGATTTATCACATCGCCTATCGCGTTCTTTAAGGACGAGGATTGGGTTATGGGACTTTGTATAGTAGTTGCTCTTTGGACCTCTCTCGGTACCTCCTTCCTCTCGTTTATCGCAGGTCTTCAGACTATCGATAAGTCGCTTTATGAGGCAGGCGCCGTTGACGGTATAAAGAACAGATGGCAGGAGCTTTGGTACATAACCCTTCCGACAATGAAGCCTCAGCTTATGTTCGGTGCGGTCATGGCAATTACCAGCTCGTTCGGCTTCGGCGCAGTCGTAACCGCGCTCGCAGGCTTCCCGTCCGTTAACTATGCGGCACATACTATCATGCACCACCTCGAGGACTACGGTGGACAGCGTTTTGAGGTTGGTTATTCCTCAACTATCGCGGTTATACTCTTCATCGTAATGGTGGGCTGTAATATGGTTATCAAGAAATTACTCTCGAAGGTGGGACAATAATATGGCAAGACTTAGAACAAGAAAACATAAAGTTGTCCTCAACCGTTCGGTTGGAGGCGATATAGGAATTAACCTGATGCTTATCCTCCTCGGAGCATTTATGTTTATTCCTATGCTCTACGTCATCATGCAGTCCTTGAAGCCGCTTGATGAGCTTTGGATGTATCCTCCGCGCTTCTACGTTGTAAACCCTACGTTCAAGAATTTCTCGGACCTCTTTAAATTGATGTCCACCTCTTGGGTTCCCTTCTCGAGATACATATTCAATACCGTGTTTATCTCCGTTTCGGGTACCTTCGGCAACCTGATCTTCTCCTCTATGGCTGCATACGCTCTGGCAAAGATCAAGTTCCCCGGACGTAACTGGATATTCCAGGTTATCGTCCTCTCCCTTATGTTTAACTCCACCGTTACCGGTATCGCAAACTTCTTAACTATGAGTACCCTCCACTGGGTAGATACTTACCTTGCAATTATCGTTCCTGCTTGGTGTACCTCCCTCGGTCTGTACCTTATGAAGCAGTTTATGGAGTCTTCCGTATCCGACGCGGTGCTCGAGTCCGCACGTCTTGACGGCGCAAGCGAGTTCTATACCTTTATAAAGATCGCGATGCCTATGGTTAAGCCCGCTTGGCTTACCCTTATCATCTACTCCTTCCAGGGACTTTGGAATTCCGGCAGCTCCATTTACATCTATTCGGAGCAGCTCAAGACCTTCAACTACGCGATCAACCAGATCGTTGCAGGCGGTATCGCCCGTGCGGGCGCATCGGCAGCTTCTCAGGTTATTATGATGGCTGTGCCGATTTCCGTATTCATTATCACCCAGAGTAACATCATCGAAACGATGGGCTCCTCGGGTATGAAGGACTAAGGAGGGTGAAAATGAAAAAGATTACAAAGATTCTTGCCCTCGCTGCATGTCTTATTCTGGTGCTCGGCTGTATGCCTCTCGCGGCTATCACGCCTTACACCACCTACACCTATTCTATCGACGGCTTTGCTCTTATCTCGCCCGATGCATACGTACCGGACAGACAGATCGATTCCGCATATATGGGTGTTGAGCCCGCAATAGACGATCCTCGCGACCTCGTTGTTGACGACAAGAAGAACGTTTATATTGCGGATGCGGCAAACAACCGCATTGTAGTTCTCGACAGATATTTCAAGCTTAAGTTCTACATAGGCGAGTTTATCAACCAGAACGGCGTTCCGGATGCGCTCAAGAATCCCTCGGGCGTTTTCGTTGAGAACGAAAAGATTTACGTTGCTGACTCCGATAATAACCGTATCGTAATGTTCAACCTTGACGGTTCGTTCTATAAGGTTATCGAGGAGCCCGATGCAGACGTATTCCCCGCCGGCTCGATCTACAAGCCCTCTGCTATTGCGGTAGATGAATACGGCAGAATTTACGTCGTATCCTCCACCACCTACATGGGTGTTATCGCAATCAACGAGGACGGCGAGTTCCAGGGCTTTATCGGTGCACAGAAGGTTACCGTTGATGCGCTTGCGCTTCTTTGGAGAAACTTCCAGACTGACGCGCAGAGAAAGCAGCAGCAGCAGTACATCTCTACCGAGTTTAATAACATAACGATAGACAAAGACGGATTTATGTATATCACCACCTCTGCTATCGATAAGGATCAGCAGCAGGCGGCTATTGACAGCAAGGACGGTACGTACGCTCCCGTCAAGAAGCTCAATACCGCAGGTGAGGACATTATGAAGCGTAACGGCTTCTTCGGTCCCGGCGGTGAGGTTAACGTAAGTACGCTTACCACTGCAGTAATCGAGGGCCCGTCCAAGATTATTGACGCGGCTGTAGGTCCCGAGGGTACTTGGTCGATCATCGACGAGAAGCGCTCCAAGATCTACACCTACGACGAAGACGGTAATCTCCTCTTCATCTTCGGTGATATGGGTCAGCAGCTCGGTAATATCCAGTCCGTTGAGGCTATTGCTTACCACGGCACTGACATTCTTATCCTCGATAAGACTGCAGATAACATCACGGTGTTCCGCCGTACTGAGTACGGTGACCTGCTCCTTGCAGCGATTGAGAATACCAACAACCGTAACTACGACACAACTATCGACTACTGGACTGAAATACTTAAGAGAAACAACAACTTCGACACCGCGTATATCGGTATAGGCAGAAGCCTTTACAGAAGCGCACAGTACGAGGAGTCCCTTGAGTATTACAAGGCAGCGTACGATACTGAAAACTATTCTGAATCCTTTAAGGAAATCAGAAAGCAGTGGATCTCTGATTACATTCTTCTTATTCCGCTGGTTGCTATAGTTCTTGTGACTCTGTTCGTGCTCTTTAACAAGTACGCAGCAAAGCTCAACAAGAAAACACAGCTTAAGAAGGGACGCAAGACCTTCTGGGAAGAGCTTGTTTATGCGGCGCATCTTATTATGCACCCGTTTGACGGCTTCTGGGATCTTAAGCACGAGCAGCGCGGCTCCGTGAGAGCGGCGTTCGTATGGCTGGCGCTCGCAATTGTTACGTTCTACTATCAGGACGTTGGTACGGGCTACATCTTCGATCCTCGACAGGAGTCCTCCACGATTCTTATGACCGTTGCAGCGGTTGCACTTCCTGTAATTCTTTGGGTGGTTGCAAACTGGTGCCTTACCACGCTGTTTGACGGTGAAGGAAGCCTCAAGGACATCTTCGTGGCAACCTGCTACGCACTTGTTCCCCTTCCGATTCTTATAATTCCTTCGGTAATTGCCTCCAACGTAATGCTTTCATCCGAGGAAACCATTATCAATCTCCTCGTTTCTATCGCATTTGTTTGGACCGGACTTTTACTGTTCTTCGGTATGATGGTAACGCACGACTACTCGTTCTCCAAGAACGTGCTCACCTCGGTCGGTACCATTGTCGGTATGGCTATCATAATGTTTATCGGTGTCCTTTTCTCGACGCTGCTTGCGAAGATAGTCAGCTTTGTTTCAAGTATCATCACAGAAATCACATTCCGTATGTAATAACAGGATAGGAGTTATAGTAAATGAAAAAAATCAGATTATTATCGGCGTTCCTGACTGTTGTTATGGTCTTTGGAATGCTAACGATAGTACCGGTTGCCGCTGAAGATGAAATCGTTCCCGGATTTGACGAGGAAACCGGCGAGCCTACTATCGACTACGCAACACAGGTGTTCGCCACCGCTGAAGAAAAGCTTGCTACGATGAAAAAGTACCTTTCCAAGGGTAACTTCGAACTCTACGTTGAGCCTGTTTCCGGCGAGATCGCGTATGTGAACACCAAAACCGGTCAGATACTTTTCTCGAACCCCTACGACGTTGCATCTGTATTTACGGCAGACACAATAAAGCAGGATCTCCTTTCGCAGATCGTTATCAAATATACCGATAACGGCTCTGAAATTGAGATGAACAGCTTTATTGAGGCTTGCCAGAGAGGTCAGATCACCGTTAAGAAGATCAAGAACGGTGTTCGCGTTGAGTACGTAATGGGCCGCGAAGAAACCCGTAAGCTTCTTCCGAAGCAGATCAAGCGTGAACGCTTCGAGGAGCTCATACTCGCGAATATTCCTGACGGCGACGAGAGAATGCGTTTTATGGCATACTACACCCTTCAGGATGCTGACGATCCCAGCCTTACCGAGCGTGCTCGCCGTGAGATGATCGCGGCATACCCGGTTTGTAACGACATGGCAATCTACGTTTTCGATAACAGTGCAGGCGAACGCCAGCAGAACCTTGTCGAGAGCGTAATCAAGAAGTATTGTCCCGAGTACACCTATGAAACCCTTGCAGAGGACCATTTGATTACCGGTTACTCCGGCACAGATAAGGCTCCCGCACTTTTCAGACTCTCGCTTGAGTATAAGCTTGATGACGACGGCAATCTCGACGTTCGTCTTCCTGCAAACGGTATCCGTTTTGACGAGAGTGCATATCAGCTTACCTCTATCAGTATTCTTCCTTGGTTCGGCGCAGGCTCGACCTATTACGAGGGATATACGTTCATTCCGGACGGCTCCGGTGCGATTGTAAGATTCCAGGACGTTAGCAGCAAGACCGTTACTATTACGGGTAAGATCTACGGTCAGGACTACGCTTACCAGGTAGTAACCGGTCAGAACAGAGAAACGATGAGACTTCCTGTTTTCGGACTTGTCGAGTCCAATGTGTTCGTTGAACCGGTGCTTACACAGTCACAGCTTGAGGCAGGCTTCATGGTAGCGCCTACCCCGAACAAGAAGTCGGTTGGCTTCCTTGCTATCCTCGAGGAGGGTGACTCGCTTGCAGAGATCACCACAGAGCATGGCGGATCCCAGCACAACTACAATAGTGTTTATACCACGTTCTATCCCAGACCTAAGGACACCTACAATCTGGCAGAAGCCATCTCCGTAGGTACCAACGCTACGTACACCGTAGTTTCTGAGCGTAAGTACACCGGCAGCTACCGTCTTAAGTATATTATGCTTACCGATGATGAGCTTGCAAAGGAGTCCAGACTCGACGAGTACTACGAAACCAGCTACGTAGGCATGGCGAAGGCGTACAGAGATTATCTTATCGAGAAGGAAACTCTTACCGAGTTCACCGAAACTGAAGCTACTCTCCCGCTTTACATCGAATCCTTCGGTGCTATCAACACTATAGAGAAGATACTGTCCGTACCTGTTGAGGTGCTTAAGCCTCTCACCACATTCGACGATCTTAAGGCGATGTATGATAAGCTTGCCGAGGCAGGCATCAACAACGTGAACTACAAGCTCACGGGCTTCGCGAACGGCGGCCTTAACGATACCGCTCCGTACCACGTTGAAATGGAAAAGGTTGTTGGCGGCAATGCAGGCTTTACCGAGTTTGTAGAGTATGCAGAGGAGAACGGCATCGGCGTATATCCTGATTTTGACTTCGCTAACATCGGCGAGTTCAAGTCGTTTGACGGTGTTTCCAACAAGCAGCACCTTATCAAGACGATGGACGACCGTTATACCACCAAGCGCTTCTACGATTCGACGCTCCAGTCGTTCGAGAGAGGTATGTCCCTTGCGGTATCGCCGTCCGTATACAACTACTTCTTCAACAATTTCAGCAAGGAATATTCCAAGCTGAATCCTAACGGAGTTTCGGTATCGACTCTCGGTACTGACCTCAACTCCGACTTCGACAAGGATGAGCCTTACAACCGTGAGGACTCCAAGGGCTTTACTGTAGACCTCCTTGCAAATCTTGAGGAAACGTACGGAAATGTTATGGTTGACGGCGGTAACATTTACACCGTTAACTACGCAGATCACATTATCGCTGCTCCCCTTGATTCCAGCCGCTATTCCAGCGCAAGCGAGTCTGTACCGTTCCTTGGTATGGTATTCCACGGCTGTGTAAACTTCACCGGTACCGCAATCAATATGGCCGGCGATACGCAGTACGAGCTGCTCAAGGCTATTGAAAACGGATCCAATCTTTACTTCACTCTTTCTATGCAGAACACATCGCTTCTCAAGGAAGATACCGTATTCAACAAGTACTATTCGGTTTCCTTCGACATCTGGTATGAAGAACTCGTTGAACTGTATAACGTACTTAACGGTGCAATCGGTGATCTTCAGGATAAGCAGATAGTTGACCACGAGTTCCTTATCGGTGAGCGTGTTCCCACCGCAGAGGAGTTAGAGGCTGACAAGGATGCTATAGAAGAAGCAGAGAAGGCACAGACCGAGGCAGACAGAATTGCTGCCGAGAAGGCTGAAAAGGCTGAAAAGCTTGCAGAGCGTCTTGAGGCTCTCTACGGCAAGGATGATAAGAAGGACAATAACAAGGTTCCTGCACTCATCGTTGGCGAAGATGATTCCGACGCATATGAGTACACCAAGTACACGACCGATAGCGGTCTTGTAATGGTTACTTACGAAGGCGGCAAGACATTCATTCTTAACTACAACAACTTTGGAGTTGAGGTAGTTGTTGACGGCGAAGCTTACTCCGTTGACGCACTCAATTTCGTGATCCTTAAATAAGGAAGGAGAGGTGTAAAAATTGAATAGCGAAGTAAAAAAGCTTACAGGCGCAGGCGCTACGAAGAAGCGCAAGCGTGCGGCCTCTCTTGATGCGCGTAAAGCGCGTGCGGGTTGGGTATTCGTACTCCCCTTTGTAATCGGTTTCCTTATTATCTATCTGCCGATTATCATTGACTCTATTAAGTACAGCTTCCATACGGTTAAGTTCGCTTCTTCCGGACTTTCCCTCCAGTTTGTTGGATTTGGAAACTATCAGAGAGCGCTTTTTGAGGATCCCGAGTTTGTTCAGATACTTACCGCGGGTATTCAGCAGCTTATTTTTGATATTCCCGCGATCGTAATATTCTCGCTCTTTATAGCGGTTCTTCTTAATCAGAAGATGGTCGGACGAGCAGCATTCCGTGCGATATTCTTTATTCCGGTTATTATCGCTACCGGTATCGTTGACTCCATTGACCAGTCAAACACTATGCTTGAGTATATGGAGAACACCGAAGAGGGTATTAACGACGGTTCGGGACAGAACGCGACGAGTGAGATACTTTCAGTCGTCGATATCGAAGTACTGTTTGCGAATATGAAGGTCGGTACAGAGCTTGTTGAGTACGTTGTTAATATGGTTAACAATATTTACAACATTATCAACCGTTCCGGTGTACAGATGCTTATATATCTCGCAGGTCTTCAGTCTATCTCCCCCGCAATTTACGAATCCTGCTCAATTGACGGCGCAAGCGCATGGGAAACCTTCTGGAAGATAACCTTCCCGATGATAAGCCCGATGATTCTTGTAAACACGGTGTATACGGTTATAGACTCGTTTACGGCACAGTCGAACCAGGTTATGACCTACATATCCAACGTTTACAACAATGCGACTAACGGTAACACTCTCAGTACGGCGATGGCATGGCTCTACTTCCTGATAGTCATACTCATAATCGGTATTGTAGCAGCGGTACTCAGCGCATACGTCTTCTATCAGAAACGCGACTAAGGAGGCATAATAATGAATTCTCAACAGACACAAAATGCTCCCCGCGTTATGAAGGAGAGCAAAAACAGAATCAGAGTTGAGTTCGAGAGAACTCCTCTCAAGGAGCGTCTTAAGGCGAAGTTCCTTAACCTTAACTTCTTCAAGACGGTTTTCGTTAAGATATTCACCTACGTTCTTCTTATCGGTATTTCATATGTCATTCTTTTCCCCTTCTTCGCGAAGATCTCCGGCTCGTTTATGGGTCGCGAGGATTTCGTTGACGTAACGGTTAAGCTGATTCCGAAATATCCCACGCTTGACACCTATAAGGCGATCATCAGCCAGAACAACTACTTCCAGGCGCTGTTCAACACCTTTACGCTTTCTGCACTTTGCGGACTCATTCAGACGTTCGTGTGCTGCGTAATCGGTTACGGCCTTGCAAAGTTTAAGTTTAAGGGTAACAAGCTTCTGTTCTTCCTCGTAATCTTTACGATGGTCGTTCCGCATAAGACTCTTCAGCTTTCGATGTTTATGAAGTTCCGCTTCTTTGACGTCTTTGGCATACTTGAGCTTTTGACGGGCGAGGCACTTAACTTAACCAACTCGTATTGGCCTCTGGCACTGCTTTCGCTTGGCGGTCTTGCCTTTAAGAACGGTCTGTATATCTTTATGATGCGACAGTTCTTCAGCGGCGTACCGGATGAGCTTGAGGAGTCCGCGTACATTGACGGTTCGGGCGTCTTCAGAACGTTCCTTCAGATCATTCTCCCACTTTCTGTGCCGATGATGATCACTATCTTCCTGTTCGCGTTCTCGTGGCAGTGGACAGATAACTTCTATACAAACGTATTCTTTACGAAGACGACGATTGCACTTATGCCCAGCATAGTATCGATCCCGAGAACTCTGGATACGGCATACGCTGCCCAGAATCTCTACGAATCGGCTATCAGAAACACGTGCGGCCTCTTGATCCTTGCACCTCTGCTTGTAATGTATATCTTCCTGCAGAGATATCTGATCGGTGGTATCGAACGTTCGGGTATTGTTGGTTAATTCCAAAACAAAAAATCCTTACCGCGTATGCGGTAAGGATTTTTTTATATATACAAAATTATACCTCGAAGCCGATGAGCATACCGCCCTTTTCAGCGTAAAAGCTGCAAAGCGCACGGCATTCTTCAATTGTTATCTGTGCGCCGCTGAATTCGGCGGATATTTTTGCGGCGAGAAGCTTTGCAAACGGGTCGTTCTGACAGTGCGCGATGCGCATTTTTCCGCCATTGTATCCGAGCTCCTTTGCGTGCTCAATGAGCGATTGCAATACTTTAGAGCTGCCACGGCATTTTGAAAGCATTTCGAGCGTTCCCTCGTCGCTCGCTTTGCCCACAGCACGTACGCCGAGCACGCCAGCCGCTGCGGCAGTAAGCTTGCTTATGCGGCCGTTATTTGCGAGGTTTTTCATTGATTCGAGCACAAAGAGCAGCTCTGTCTTGTAGGTGCGAAGCTCTTTTGCGATTTCATCAAGACTTTTGCCGAGCAATATAAGCTCGCGGCATTTTTCAACCATCAATGCGATTTCGGGACCGGCAGACAGTGTATCAACAACTAAAACTCGGCGGCTTGGGTGCTCTGCTTCGTAGGATTCCTTGGCTTTGTGTGCAGAATTATAGCTACCGGAAAGATTGCTCGTTATGGTAAAGCAAACGATGCTTTCGGCGTCGCCGAAGGCATTAAGCCAATCGGTGGGGTTAGGGCAGGACGTGGAGGATTTGCCGCTGTAGCGGTACAGCGTGTTTACCATATCGTTTACGTCAAGCTCGGCGGTATCCGTGTACTCCTTATTCTCGGTGTTTATTTTAAGCGGCGCACAGGCGAATTCGACGCCATCAAGGCGTATCAGATTAGAGGAGGAGTCGGTTACTATTTTTATTGAGTTCATTGTTGGATTCCTTTCGTGATCTATATCCAGCACACTGTGTGCTGAAAAGTGCCGTAAAAATTACTCGACGAAATGGGGCGTAAATATATTTTATGCCTTCATTCCGTCAAGTAATACTCCAAAGCAATATTTAAAGTTGCTTGCGGTTTCTTCGCGCGGAAGGTTTCGTGCGAGCGCATCCGCGTTATATCCGCGGATGAAGCACCATATTGCGTAGCTCATACTATCGGTGTCAAGGTGCTTAAAGTATCCGTGCAAGATTCCGAATTCGAGAAGCTTTTTTATTTCTTTTGTCCACCATTCGTAATTTTGATTAGAGATGGAGTCGTTCTTGAACACGTAGTTGCTGAAATTCTTTTTGGTGTCGTAAGAAACAAGAAGTGTGCTCTCTACTATATTTGAGATCTGCTCGAAGAAGTCGCCGTCAGGATCGAAGCCTGTGATGCTTTCGCGCATTTTCATCGTTGTTTTTTTATAAACTATGTCAAACACGTCGTCAATGTTGCGAAAGCGGTTGTAGAAGACACGATTGGTCAGCTTGAGCTCCTTCAGCACCTGACGTACGGTTATGTTATCTGCGCCGGACGAAAGCACGATGCCTTCGACTATATCTATTATACGCTCCGACATATCGTCGTATATGAGAGTCTGTTCTTCGTTTTGCATAAAGACACCTCCAACCTTGGCACACTGTGTGCTGAAGATATTATACCATATTTAATCGAAAATGTCAAGCAAAAAAATCGGCTCGCATTAAGCGAGCCGATTTGATGTTTAATTAAAGGATTACCTTGCCCTCATAGATCTTGTTTGCGTCGCCCGAAAGGTATACTGCCTCATCGGTGTAGCGAATCTTTAAATCGCCGCCGCGAAGCTTCACGGTGATCTCCTCATTCTTGTTGCAGTAGCCGTTTTCAACTGCCGCAACCACAGCCGCGCAAGCGCCGCTGCCGCAAGCGAAGGTTTCGCCGGATCCACGCTCCCATACGCGCATCTTGAGTGTTGTGGAGTTAAGCACCTTCACAAACTCGGTGTTGACGCGCTCGGGGAATATCGGGTCGTTTTCGAACTTCGGACCGATCGCTTCGAGATCGAGGTTGTCGAGCGCTTCCTCGAACTCGTCGCTGAATACGACGCAGTGAGGATTGCCCATAGACACGCACGTGATGCGGTAACGGTCGCCTGCAACCTGCGTGGGTACGCCAACTGCGGTGCGGAGTGCGATCTTTACGGGAATGAGCGCAGGATTGAGCTCTGCCTTGCCGAGGTTGACTGTAACGGTGCTGACCTGACCGCTCACCTTTTCGTATTCGGTCTCGCGAATACCGCTGAGGGTTTCGACAGATACCTTTCCGGTGTCCGGGACCATCTTGTTGTCGACCATATACTTAACAACACAGCGAGCCGCGTTGCCGCACATTTTACCTTCCGTACCGTCGAGGTTGAACATACGCATCTTAACGTCTGCAACGTCGGAGGGGTACATCAGCACAACGCCGTCGCCGCCGATACCGAAGTGACGGTCTGCAAGGCGTATCGAGAGTCCCTCGGGATTGTCGATGGTCTGATCGAAGCAGTTAAAGTAGATATAGTCGTTGCCGCAGGCTTCCATCTTCGTGAATGCAAGCTCTTCCTTCTCGTCGCGCATATCGTTGATGTCAACGAGCTCGGTATTTCTCTGAGTATAGCGGCTTCTCAGGCAATCTGCAACTGCGTTAGCCGTGTCGATAGAGGTAAGGCACGGGATCGCGCGCTCGACCGTCTTACGGCGGATCTTAACGCTGTCGCGCGTCGGGATGCGTCCCTTTGCCGAGGTGGAGATAACGTAGTCGATGCGTCCCGATTCGATAAGCTTTAAGGTGTTGTTTTCGCCCTCGTGGATTTTATCGACGGTCTTTACCTTCATACCGTAGTCCTCGATTACCTTTGCCGTGCCACGGGTTGCGAAGAGCTCAAAGCCGAGGTCGTAGAAGCGCTTTGCGGTCTCGCCGATCTCTGCCTTGTCGGAGTCGCGGACGGTGATGAATATGCCGCCCTGCTTCTTGAGCTTATAGCCTGCGCCAACAAGACCCTTGTAGAGCGCTTCCTCACGGGTAGCTGCAAGACCGAGAACCTCACCGGTGGACTTCATTTCCGGACCGAGGTGGTTGTCAACGTTCATAAGCTTCTCAAACGAGAATACGGGAACCTTGACTGCAACGTACGGCGAGGTCTTGTAAAGGCCGGTGCCGTAGCCCATATCTGCGAGCTTTTCGCCGAGCATGCAGCGGGTTGCAAGGTCAACCATCGGAACGCCGGTAACCTTACTGATGTAAGGAATGGTGCGCGACGAACGGGGATTTACCTCTATTACGTAGAGTCTGTTATCGGTCTTGTTGATGAGATACTGAATATTTACAAGACCCATGATCTTGAGCGAGGTGGAGAGGTTCTTCGTTACCTCGATGATCTCTTCGCGGAGCTTATCGGTGATGTTCCAAGCGGGATATACTGCGATCGAGTCACCCGAGTGGATACCCGTACGCTCAACGTGCTCCATGATACCGGGAATGAGGATGTCGTCGCCGTCACAGATAGCGTCGACCTCAAGCTCAATACCCATAAGGTACTTGTCGATGAGAACGGGGTTTTCGATGTTGTTTGCGAGGATTATCTTCATATATTCCTTGATGTCGTCCTCGGTGAAGGCGATGATCATATTCTGACCGCCAAGAACGTAAGAGGGACGCATAAGGACGGGGTAACCGATCTTTGCCGCAACGGTGAGTGCTTCCTCGGTAGTCATTACCGTAAAGCCCTCGGGGCGTGCAACGTTGTTTTCTTCAAGAAGTGCATCAAAGCGCTCTCTGTCCTCTGCAGCGTCGATAGAGTCTGCGGACGTGCCGAGGATATTTACGCCCTGCTCAGACATAAACTTGGTGAGCTTAATAGCCGTCTGACCGCCGAATGCTACGACAACGCCGTAGGGCTTTTCGGTTTCGATGATGTTCATTACATCCTCGGGAGTAAGCGGCTCGAAGTAAAGTCTGTCTGCGGTGTCAAAGTCGGTGGAAACGGTTTCGGGGTTGTTGTTTACGATAACAACGTCATAGCCTGCTTCCTTGAGCGACCATACGCAGTGAACGGAAGCGTAGTCGAACTCGATACCCTGACCGATACGGATAGGACCGGAGCCGAATACGATAACGGTCTTCTTATTCTTATCTTTCTTCTTTTCGATAAACTCTGCGGCTTCGTTTTCGTCGTCGTAGGTCGAATAGAAGTAGGGAGTATTAGCGGAGAATTCTGCCGCGCAGGTATCAACTACCTTGTATACGGCGGACTTGTGCATACCTGCGGGAAGTGCCTTGCCGGTGAATTCCTCTATAAGCTTGTCGGGGAAGCCGAGAACCTTTGCCTCGTGGTAAAGCTCGCTCGTGAGAGCTTCCTTGCCAAGACGGCGCTCCATGTTGATGAGGTTTAAGAACTTGTTAAGGAACCACTCGTCAATCATAGTGATCTCGTGAATGGTGTCAACGCTCGTGCCGCGGCGAAGAGCCTCGTAAACGATGAACAGACGCTCGTCGTCAACGTTGTGGAGTCTTGCTGCTACGTCCTCGTCGGAGAGCTCGCGGTACTTTTTGTGCGAGAGGTTGTTCATACCGATCTCGACTCCGCGAACAGCCTTCATGATAGCCTGCTCGAAGGAGGTACCGATAGCCATAACCTCGCCGGTTGCCTTCATCTGGGTGCCGAGCGTACGCTTTGCGTAAACGAACTTATCGAAGGGCCATTTGGGGAACTTAACTACGATGTAGTCGATAGTAGGCTCAAAGCAAGCGTAGGTTGTGCCGGTTACGGCGTTGAGAATTTCGGGGAGAGTATAGCCGATAGCAATCTTTGCCGCAACCTTTGCAATCGGGTAGCCGGTTGCCTTGGAAGCGAGCGCGGAGGAACGCGATACGCGGGGGTTAACCTCGATAACCGCATATTCCTTGCTTTCGGGATGAAGTGCGAACTGACAGTTACATCCGCCCTCGATCTCAAGCTCCTGGATAATGTCAAGAGCTGCGCCGCGGAGCATCTGATACTCGTCATCGGAGAGGGTAACTGCGGGAGCAACTACTACGGAGTCACCGGTGTGAACGCCTACGGGGTCAACGTTTTCCATCGAGCAGATGGTGATAACGTTGCCTGCGCTGTCGCGCATTACCTCAAATTCGATCTCCTTCCAACCGGATACGCACTTTTCAACGAGTACCTGGTGAATAGGCGATGCGTTAAGACCGCCGCTCGTGATCTCGATAAATTCGTCTTCGTTATAAGCGATACCTCCGCCGGTTCCGCCGAGCGTGAATGCAGGGCGAATGATGAGCGGATATCCGTTTGCATGCGCGAATTCAAGCGCTGCGTTAAGGTCGTTAACAACGAGAGAGGGGATACAAGGCTGACCGATCTTCATCATAGTGTCCTTGAACATCTGACGGTCTTCTGCCTTGTCGATGGTTTCAGGGCGCGCGCCGAGGAGCTTTACGCCCATCTTGTCAAGGAAGCCTTCCTTTGCAAGCTGCATTGACAGCGTAAGACCGGTCTGACCGCCAAGGGTAGAGAGAAGGCTGTCGGGACGCTCCTTTTCGATGATACGCTTTATTGTCGGAAGCGTGAGAGGCTCGATATAAACCTCATCAGCCATAGCGTTGTCGGTCATTATGGTTGCGGGGTTGGAGTTTACGAGAACGACCTCAAGTCCGTCCTCCTTAAGTGCGCGGCACGCCTGTGTGCCTGCGTAGTCGAACTCGGCTGCCTGACCGATAACGATAGGACCGGAGCCGATTACCATTACTTTTTTAATATCACTTCTAAGCGGCATAATTTTCCTCCTAACCTCTTATTTCATCATACCGATGAATTCGTCGTAAATAAATTCTGTTGCGTTGGGGCCGCCGGCATTTCCGGGGCGGAACTGTACTCCGAGTGCGGGGATCTTTTCGTATGCAACACCCTCGAGAGTGCCGTCGTTACCGTTCTCGTAGGTCGCCTTTATATCCTTCGGAAGCGATGCTTCGTCAATGGTGTATCCCTGATTCTGCGAGGTGATGAACACGCGCTTGTCGGAAAGTCTGATGGAAGGCATGCCGCCGCGGTGACCGTGGGGGAGATTTACGCACTTCGCGCCCTGCGAGAGTGCGAGCATCAGATGACCGAGGCAGATGCCGAGCATCGGCACCTTCTTATCAGCGAGCTTCTTTATCTCGGTGATTATCTCGGGGTATTTGCTCGGATCGTCGGGACCGTTCGAGATCACAACGCCGTCGGGCTTATACGCGAGAATGTCCTCTGCGGTAGTGCTTGCAGGAAGGATGATAACGTCACAGCCGCGAGCATTCAGAGCCTTCGCGATGGAATCGCTTGCACCGAGGTCGAGGAGAACCACCTTGCGAGTAGCATTTTCTGCCTTAACTGTTGCAGGCTCCTTGCAGGTTACCTCTGCAACTGTGTTAGGCGCGGTGTATGCCTTAAGCTCTGCGATAATGCTGTCGAGCTTCTCGGGGAGAGTGTAGGCTATCTTTGCTCTCATCGAGCCTGCATCGCGGAGAATGCGGGTGAGCTTTCTCGTGTCGATGCCCTCAATACCGACGATCTTATTTTCCTTTAAAAAAACGCCAAGACTACCTTCGCATCTGAAATTGGAAGGCTCTTGACATAATTCTCTAACAATATAAGCAGCGGGAGCAACACCCTTATTTTCACATTCGTGGGAAACAACACCGTAATTACCGATAAGAGGGAAAGTCTGAACAACGAGCTGTCCCTTATAGCCCTGATCGGTAAGAGTTGACATATAGCCGGTCATAGCCGTAGTAAATACGACGTCGCCGATAATTTCAGCCTCATAACCAAATGACTTACCACAGAAAACGGTGCCGTTTTCGAGTATCAGATAGGTTGGTTTAGTCTGCATAATATACCTCCGTTGTAGTTATGTGTATATAGTATTATATCATTCACAATATTATACCATTTTCATGCGTTTATGTCAAGATATTAATATGTATAAATATTGTGCTCACAGCACAAAAATTGTTGTATAAAGGAATTAAATGGGAACGAGGGTAAAAAGCTCGGAGGCTTTCGCCTCCGAGCTTTGGATTATTTCTTTTCTTCACCGATGATCTTTAGGAATATCGGGATAAGCAATCCGCCGACGGAATTGCCGAGAGTCATTATAACGAGATACAGAAGTGTTTTGAAGGTGAAGCTATGCGCGAGAATAAAGTAGAACATATTCGCGATGCAGTGCTCAAACGAGCAGAGGATAAACACCATAACAGGGAAGATAACGAACAGAGCCTTTACGATGTTGTGCTGCTTCTTGTACTGGTCAACCGCGATAAACATACACATACCGCAACCGATAGCGAGAAGGAACACGCTGAGGAGGCTGTCACCGAGCTTTGCGGCTACGATACCGTCAACCTTTGCGGCGAGCTTGTCGTAAACGCGGGTGAAGCCAATAAGGAGCGCGATAGCGCCCGTTCCGATAAGGTTGCCGAGCCAGATAAGCATAAGCGTTCCGATGTAGGAGGGCTTGTTGTCAAGCGCGTATCCTACCTTGCCGGTGAAAAGGTTGAAACCGAATGCGAGGATGGTCAAAAGTCCGATGCTGAATAGAGCGGCTCCGACCACAGGGTTGTCTACCGAAAGGTAGACTGTTCCTCCAAGGCCTATGCACAGGCCTGCGAGGATTGCTAAAATGAGTGTTTTCATAATGTTTGTTCACTTTCTGGATACAAGAAATATATTACCCTCATTATATCACAAATTTCGACGATTTGCAACAGTATTATGCAAAATAGGAATATTCTTATTCACAATCTTATATTCTTTTTTGCCAAAAAATTTGTCAGTTTCGTGCTTTATCTCGCTTGAGGCGAGCATTACGGCGACGAGATTGATGCAACACATCAGGCTTATTGCAAGGTCGGATAAGCTCCACACGGCTTCGTTTGAGGCGGTAGCGCCAATCGCGGCGCACAGCGAATAAACTATAAGATATATATTCTTGGCGTATTTGGTTTTTGTAAGATACGCAAGGCTTTCCGTGCCGTAATAAAACCAGCACACTACCGTGCAGAAGGCGAATACGGCAACAGACGCGCACAGTATAAGCTCGGAAAATGGGATAAACCGTCCGAATGCAGACGACGCCGCAAGCATACCGTCCGACGTGATCGCGACTCCGCGCTTTTCTCCGATGAGGACTACGAGAGCGGTGAGCGTGCAGATGATCAGCGTGTCGATAGCCACCTCACACATACCCCATATCCCCTGTGCCGCCGGAGATTTCACCTCGGCGCTCGCGTGAGCTATTGGCGCCGTGCCGCATCCGGCTTCGTTTGATACGATACCGCGCGTCACACCGATGCGAAGCGCGCGGCTCGTGAGAAAGCCGAGCACACCGCCGCTTATCGCATCAGACGCAAATGCACCCGAGATGATATCTGCCAATATCTCACCAAGCAACGACGCGTTTGAGAAAATTACGTACAGCGACATTATTATATACACACCGCTCATAAGCGGTATGAGCTTTTCGGTCAGAAGCGCGATACGCGAAAGTCCGCCGGAAACAACGGTAAGCGTGAGCACGCTCACCGCGACGGCGCAGATAACGGGCGGTATTCCGAGCGTGTCGTACATACTTGACGAAATTGCGTTCGACTGCACCGCGCACCCCATCGCGAGCGAGGTGAAAAGACAAAGCACTGCAAAAAAGGCGGCGAAAAATTTTGCGGTGCGCGTGCTGCGAGCGGCTATGTAAAAACATGCTCCTCCGTGAGGCTTTCCGCAAGTGTCGCGCGTTCTGTGGCGCACGGCGAGTACTATCTCCGCGTATTTTATCGGTAATGCGGCGAGCGCGCTGACAAGCATCCAGAATACCGCTCCCGCGCCGCCTATCGCGATAGCGGAAGCGACGCCTGCGATGTTGCCGACGCCGAGCGTGCCGGCGAGCGCGACGATCATTGCACGTATGGGCGATATGCCGTCGCAGCTACCGGCGTGCAGTGCCGCCGCCGTTTTGTGCGGGTTGGTAATAAAAAACGGCCCGAGCCGAAAAAGAAAATACACGCCGCAGAAAAATACGGCAATGCACAGTCCGGGACCGAACAGGTACGTGTTTGCGAGCTCCAGCAGGTTCATTGGCATAGCGATCTCCTTCAAAACTCGTGATGATTATAATGTATGAAGTATTGCCCCGGTAAAGAACGCCCGAAAGTGCACAAAATCGCGTATTTTGGCATAAATATATATTGTGGAAATAAGTTGTGACTAAAATGTAAACTGTAGAAAAAAGCCTTGACTTTAACTATGGGAGGGTGTACAATATACTCGTGAGTTAGCACTCGAGGGTCTTGAGTGCTAAAAGCAAGATAACAAGCACGTCGTATGACGGCTCAAATATTAGGAGGTAATTATTATGACTATCAAACCGCTTGGCGACAGAGTTGTCGTTAAAATGGTAGAAGCTGAGGAAACCACCAAGAGTGGTATCATTCTCGCGGGTGCGGCAAAGGAAAAGCCGCAGGTTGCAGAGATCGTTGCAGTAGGTCCCGGCGGAATCGTTGAGGGCAAAGAAGTTGTTATGACCGTTGAGGTTGGCCAGAAGGTCATCACCGGCAAGTATGCAGGCACTGAAGTTAAGTGCGACGGCACCGAGTATATCATCGTTCGCCAGAGCGACATTCTCGCTGTTGTTGAATAAGCTAATTCGGAGGTAGATAATAATGGCAAAGAATATCATTTACGGAATCGAAGCAAGAAACGCTCTGCTCGCAGGCGTTGATAAGCTCGCTAATACTGTTAAGATCACCATGGGTCCCAAGGGCAGAAACGTAGTTCTCGACAAGAAGTACGGCGCTCCGCTCATCACCAACGACGGTGTTACCATCGCAAAGGAAATCGAGCTTGAGGACGCTGCTGAAAACATGGGCGCACAGCTCGTTCGTGAGGTTGCTACCAAGACCAACGATGCAGCAGGTGACGGTACCACCACCGCAACTCTTCTCGCTCAGGCATTCATCACCGAGGGCATGAAGAACGTAACCGCAGGTGCTAACCCCATCGTTATCCGCAAGGGTATCCAGAAGGCAGTTGATAAGGCTGTTTCCGGTCTTATCGCTAACTCCAAAAAGGTAAGCGGCACCGAGGATATCGCTCGCGTAGGCACCGTTTCCTCCGGCGACGAGGTTATCGGTAACCTTATCGCAGACGCTATGGAAAAGGTAACCAGCGACGGCGTTATCAATGTTGAGGCGTCGAAGTCTGCTGAAACCTACAGCGAGGTTGTTGAGGGTATGCAGTTCGACCGCGGCTATCTCTCTCCCTACATGGCAACTGATACAGATAAGATGGAAGCTGTTATCGACGACGCTTTCATTCTCATCACCGAGAAGAAGATCTCCAACATTCAGGAAATTCTCCCTGTTCTCGAGCAGATCGTTCAGGCAGGCAAGAAGCTCCTTATCATTGCAGAGGACGTAGAGGGCGAGGCTCTTACCACTCTCGTACTCAACAAGCTCCGCGGCACCTTCGTATGCGTTGCAGTTAAGGCTCCCGGCTTTGGCGACAGACGTAAGGAAATGCTTCGCGATATCGCGGCACTCACCGGCGGTGAGGTTATCTCTGACGAGCTCGGTCTTGAGCTTAAGGACACCCAGATCACCCAGCTCGGTCGTGCAAGACAGGTTAAGGTTAACAAGGAAAATACCATCATCGTTGGCGGTGCAGGTACGACCGAGTCTATCCAGACCAGAATCACCCAGATCAAGTCCGCACTTGAGATCACTACCTCTGATTTCGACCGCGAAAAGCTTCAGGAAAGACTTGCAAAGCTTTCCGGCGGCGTAGCTGTTATCAAGGTTGGTGCTGCTACCGAAACCGAAATGAAGGAAAAGAAGCTCCGCATCGAGGACGCTCTCAACGCTACCAAGGCGGCTGTTGAAGAGGGTATCGTTGCAGGTGGCGGTACCGCATACCTCAACGTAATCGAGGACGTTAAGGCGCTTCTCGACACCGTTGACGGCGACGAAAAGACCGGTGTTAAGATCGTTCTTAAGAGCCTTGAGGCTCCCGTTCGTCAGATCGCGGAGAATGCAGGCTTCGAGGGCTCTATCATCGTTGATAAGATCCTCACGAGCGGCAAGAAGGGCTACGGCTTTGACGCATACAACGAAAAGTACGTTGATATGATGGAAGCAGGTATCGTTGACCCGACCAAGGTTACCCGCAGCGCTCTCCAGAACGCAGCAAGCGTTGCAGCTACCGTTCTCACCACCGAGGCAGTAGTTTCCGACATCAAGGAGCCCGAACCTCCGATGCCCGCAGGCGGTATGGGCGGCGGCATGGGCGGTATGTATTAATATCGCGATAGCGCAATATAATAAGGAAAATCCCCGACGCGAGTCGGGGATTTTTTACGTGCGAAAATTAAGCTACCCTTAAATAAGGGTAAAGAAACTCTCCGTTGTCAAATCGACTGTTGTTTGGTATAATATAATCACAGAAGAGCTTCTGATGTTTTATTAACAGGAGAATTACTATGAATATCGGTTCAACAATAAAGAAATTTCGACGCGCCAAGGATATGACGCAGGAGGATATTGCAGAAT
>JAZQZL010000079.1:0-5984 GCA_045634005.1 Candidatus Flemingiibacterium sp.
GCCGCTGAAGGCTCCCTTGTGCAAAGGGAGCTGTCACCGAAGGTGACTGAGGGATTGTTTTCTCGAAAGTCAAAGTTTACAATTCCTCCGTCACGGCATACGCCGTGCCACCGCCCTTTACACAAGGGAGGCTAAGGTTAGTCGCCGCGTTTGCGGCAGTAGGGCAGATTTGCGTGTGTCAGACAATTCAGAGGGCGTTAGCCCTGCCAGCACCACACCCTTACAGGGCGGAGCAAACCACAGGCTAAGCCGGTGGTGATGATTATGTCAAAATATCTTGCAAAAGGCAAATAAATGTGTTATAATCATAGGTGCGGTCATTTCACCGCCTATACGGTAAAAAGGACGGATAAATCAATGGCAGGTACACTTGTAATAGGATTTGTTTTTGTTGATATAAAGGGCTTTCCGCTCGGTAAATACAACGTGCGCGGACGAAATCTCGGCAGCGTCAGCTTCATTCACGGCGGCGTTTCGCGAAACGTCGCGGAGAACATCGCAGGCTGCGGCAGAGAAGTGACATTCGCGTCGCTGACCGAGGACAGCGCGCTCGGAAACGACGTTGTAAGGCGTCTTAATACGCGCGGCGTTGATACGTCTGCTATGCGTACGGTTGAGTCTGCAGGCATCGGTCAGTGGATGGTCATACTTGACGAGCACGGTGACGTTGCGGGCGAGATATCCTGTCCGCCGAGCGTTGGGGAGCTTATCGCGCTGATGCGTGAGCGCGGCGACGCGCTTGTGTCGGCGTGCGAGAATATCGTGCTTGAGATAGACTGCTCGCCCGAGCTTGACGAGATCGTGCTCGCGCTTGCGAAGAAATACAACAAGCCCGTTTACACAGTTGTCGGCAATATGAGCGTTATACTCTCACACCGCGAATATCTGGCGGCGCTTGATTGCTTTATTTGCAACGAGGTCGAGGCAGGACAGCTTTTCGGCGGCGACCTTTCGACGTATACACCCGACGAAATGCTCGAGGCGCTCTCCGAAAATATCGCTTCGATCGGCTCCGCCTCAATAGTGGTCACAATGGGCTCAAAGGGCGCTGTCTACTGCGACACAAGAAGCGGCGAGTCGGGCTTTGCGCCTGCTATTCCCACGAAGCTCGTTGACAGTACGGGAGCCGGTGACGCGTTCCTGTCGGGCACCGTGGTCGGGCTGTCAAGCGGTATGCCGCTTTCCGATGCTGTGAAAGTCGGCACTCTGCTCGCGTCGCGTACGATTCAGACTGCGGAGAGCACAGCCGAGCCTGATGCAAAAATACTTGAAAATTTTGAGAAAAAATGCCTTCCGACCTATTGAAAATGCAAGCTGTGTGTGATATAATAATTGGAGTGGCTGTTTTGCCACGGATTTTTAGCAATTGAGGAGAAATTTTACTATGATCTACGGTGTAGCAATACTTGCCCTCTGTATGTTCCTCGGAACAACGGTAGGCGAGATAATAGGTCTTTTAACGGGCATCAACTCCGACATTGGCGGCGTTGGCTTTGCAATGCTCCTTTTGCTTCTTATAACCAACTCGAAATGGGTAAACAAGGTGCTTCCTGAAGGTTGGGAAAAGGGAATTAAGTTCTGGGGCGCGATGTTTTTACCCGTAATTATAGCGATGTCCGCATCGCAGAACGTATATAGCGCGCTTACGCAGGGATGGCTTGCAGTTGTTGCAGGAATTGCCGTCGTTGCGGCAGCATTCGTGCTTCTCGTTGTGCTTAACACTATTGCAGGCAAGCTTGAGAAGAAAAAAGACGGGGAGGCGAAGTAATGCAGAATATACTTAATATAATCGCTGACTTTTTCACCTCAAACGGCTTTATTGCGGCGTTTATTATTATCGGCGTCCTTTCGCTGGTGGCTGATCTTCTTTCCAAAAAAGTTTTCAAGGGAAGAATTGCCGCATCCGCTATTGCAATTTTTGCGGGACTTATCCTTGCATACATAGCAGGTCTTCTTCTTTCAAATCCCGATAACGCTTGGCTTGCCGCTGAAGGCACTACCACTTATAAAAAAGGTCTTGCCGATATAGCCGTTTTCTCCGGCGTCGGCTTCCTTGGAAGCTCGATGTTCCGCGATTTCACTATAGTTTCCACCGCGTTCGGCGCTAAATTCTCCGAGATCAAAAAGTGCGGCGTTGTCGCAATAATCGCGCTGTTCCTCGGAATTATTTCGTCCTATTTCGTCGGCGGTCTTGTTGCTCTCGCATTCGGATACACCGATGCGGTAAGCTTCGCAACGATCGGCGCAGGTGCGGTTACATTCGTAGTCGGACCCGTTACCGGCGAAGCACTCGGCGCAAGCGACACGGTAATTACGCTGTCTATCGCGGCAGGCGTTATCAAATCCGTTGCGGTTATGATCTTAACGCCTATGGTTGCTAAGTTCGTTGGACTTAACACTCCTCGCGCAGCTATGATATTCGGCGGTCTTATGGGCACGACAAGCGGCACTACCGCAGGTCTTGCGGCTACCGATCCCGCGCTCGTTCCGTACGGTGCAATGACGTCCACGTTCTACACGGGACTCGGATGTCTTCTTTGTCCGTCTGTTCTGTACTTTATCACCGAACTTATTTTGTAAAAATAAGGGCCGACTTAAACGTCGGCTCTTTTGATAAATTGGAGTTAAAATGATAAGAAAAGCAAGAAGTGCCGATCACGCAGAAATAATGCGCGTATTTGACGTGGCGAAGGCGTATATGCGCGAGAACGGCAATCCGACGCAGTGGCGGGGCGCATATCCGTATCCGGAGCTTGTTATGAGTGATATCGAAAACGGAAATATATACGTGCTTTGCGCTGACGACGGGCGCGTGTGCGCCACTTTTGGGGTGTTTGAGGGCGATGATCCTACGTATGCTCACATTGAGGGCGCGTGGGCTGACAGCTCGCCGTACGTTGCCGTACACCGCGTGGCGTCCGATGGAAGCGAGCGCGGCGTATTCAGACGCATTTTTGAATTCGTAAGCGAAAAATACGACCACATTCGAATCGACACGCACGAGGATAACAAAACGATGCAAAAAGCCGTAGAATCGTGCGGCTTTATACATCGCGGCACTATCTACGTCGGCGATGGCTCGCCGCGTATGGCTTACGAGTGGTCGCGCGAAAAATAATTTTGTTTTTCGCGTATTTAAGCGCAAAATCGGTATAATATATGTGTAACCAATGAAGGGAGAAACATATATGAAAAAGATAATTTGCAAGATAGAATACGACACCGACACCGCCGAGCTTATCAAAAAGCACACGTTTGGCAGCGTCGGCAGCACCGATGGGTATGAGGAAACGCTTTACAAGACGGACACGGGAAAGTATTTTCTGTACGTAAACGGCGGCGCGGACTCTATCCACCCCGAGGAGAGCATCATTCGTATGTCAAAGGCAAAGGCGGACGAGTGGATGCAGAGCATCGAAACAAAATAACCGAAAAGCCAATCGGCTTTTCGGGCAAAATAAACGTACATAGGAAGGTCAGATATGCTTAATTTTGAGAGCGATTACATTCAGGGCGCACACGAAGAGATACTGCGCCGACTTGTTGAAACGAATTTAGAGCCGCTTACCGGCTACGGCAATGACAAATACTGCGATCTCGCCAAAGAGAAGATCAAAGAGGCTTGCGGTCGAGCTGATGCAGAGGTGTTCTTGCTCGTCGGCGGTACGCAGACAAACCAGACGGTGATCGACAGAATGCTCGAGCCTTATGAGGGCGTCATCTCTGCGACGACGGGACACGTTTCCGCGCACGAGGCGGGCGCTATCGAGTACACCGGTCACGAGGTGCTTACCGTGCCGCACGTTAACGGTAAGATAAGCGCAGAGAGCATCAGACACTTCGCAAAGCTTTTCTACGCGGACGAGGCTCGCGACCATCTCGTATTCCCGGGCCTTGTTTACATATCGCATCCGACTGAGTACGGTACTCTCTACACCAAGAGCGAGCTGTTGGCTATCCGAGAGGTGTGCGACGAATACAATATGGGACTCTACCTCGACGGCGCAAGACTCGGCTACGGTCTTATGAGCACCGGTACAGACGTTACGCTTAAGGATATCGCGGCAATCTGTGACGCGTTCTATATCGGCGGCACGAAGGTTGGCGCACTCTGCGGTGAGGCTGTTGTATTCACCCATGCAAACGCTCCGAAGCATTTCTTTTCGTCGATGAAGCAGCATGGTGCGCTTCTTGCAAAGGGCAGACTTCTCGGCGTGCAGTTTGACACGCTCTTTACCGACGAGCTTTACTTCAAGATAAGCCGTCACGCCATTGAGATGGCTGACCGCATCCGCGCGGTGCTTATTGAGAAGGGTTATAAGTTCCTCATTGAAACTACTACCAATCAGATCTTTATCATTCTCGAGAACGAGCAGTTAAAGAAGCTTCGTGAGAGTGTGTCGGTATCGTTCTGGGAGATCGTTGACGACGAGCATACCGCTGTACGCATAGCTACAAGCTGGGCGACGAGCGAGGACGACGTAAACGCGCTTTGCGAGATACTTTAAAATAGTAAAAGCGAAAACCGCAGCCTGACGGCTGCGGTTTTATTTGATTTAAGGACGATAATGATAAGCGAGAGAAGCATAAGTCCAGCCCAAACGAGGTTGAGTGCGCCCCAACCGATAGCGCTTGCCCAGATCGGAAATGCGATGTTTGCTGCCGCTGATGCGATGTAGCTTACGCAGTCGATAAATCCCGTCGCACTCGATACCATTCCCGTATCGCGAAGACTCGGGCAGTACTTACTGTAAAGCATCGTAGCCGAGCATTTTCCCGCTATGATAGCGATTGTGACGAATACGATGTTGGCGATAGGCGATCTCACGAAAAACGCAAGTATGAAAAAAAGTGTTGAACCGATAAACGAGAGTATCATCGTAAGCTCCATATTGTTCTTAAGACGCTCGTAAACAAACACCGCCAAGAACGTGGAGAACGAAGCTATAAACGTAACAACGGCAAATACCGCGGTAGATGCCTCCGCGGAATAATTCAGCGCTCCCACGAAATATGAGGGAAGCCAGAAGACGACTGACGTACGAATTATACCGATAAGCATCGAAAGCAGGGAAAATCTGATGATGCGGTTCTTGATGAGGAGCCTTACGCCGCCCTCGACGCGTTTAGCGCTCTCAAACTGACCGTACTTTACAATACCTTTTTTCTCAAAGAACGTGAAGGTAAGGTAGCACACAATACCCATAATGAGAAGTATAACTGTACTCATTATAAATACTGCTCGCCAATTATAGAACGATGCAAGCACACCGACGATCGGAGATGCCATAAACGATGCGAACGTAAAGCCAAGGCTGCATCTTACCGTGTGGTGCGGCTCTGTGTTTTCGGCAACGACCTTGACCATCGGCGCATATATCATCGAAAGGAAAAATCCCGTAAGACCGTAAAGCAGCTTTGCGACGGTCGGGTTTTCAATGAAATAGGGGAAGGCGATGTTAGCGGCGCCGGCAAGTATAAGGCCGAAGCTTAACATATACTTTGCCTTTATCCTGTCGCCGACGATTCCGTTGATCATCTGTCCCGCTGCGTAGAATATCATAAACAGCGAGGAAACGGTGCCTATGTATTCCTCGGTAAGCCCGGTAGTCTGTGTGATATTCGGCGTGGTTGCGCTTAAAACATTACGCGCGAAGTAAACGCCGAGGTAGGAAAAAGAGCAGAGCGTGCCGAGCATAAACGCATTGCGCACTGATGCTTTTTTAAAGAAATTAGCCACTGTATTCTCCAAACGTCATAGCAAACCGCGTACCTTTCGATACGCGGTTTATATTATTTTTTAGAATCTGATCTTTTCAGCGATATAAGCCTTAAGCTCGGTTATCGGAATACGAACCTGCTCCATAGTGTCGCGGTCACGAACAGTTACGCAGCCGTCGGTCTCGGACTCGAAGTCGTAGGTTACGCAAAGAGGAGTACCGATCTCGTCCTCACGGCGATAACGCTTACCGATAGAACCGGTT
>JAZQZL010000080.1:0-29437 GCA_045634005.1 Candidatus Flemingiibacterium sp.
TTGATCAAATCAGAGAACTCAAAAAATATGACATCGGTGCTATTTTTACGATCAGTACAACAAGCAAGGAAAAGGCTATCGACTTGATGTGGAGATATGCTATTGATTACTGTTTGAAAGACCATGCCACGATTGGAAATTCCAATGCTTTAGAAGATATAAACAACCCTTGGGAGAAAAACTCTCCTCTCGGCGTTGAAACTTGTGAACGTATCGGGCTTGTGAAGGTAGCAAAAAATTGCGGTTATCGTAAATGATCCTCGCCCCGCCTTGCGCGGTGCTTCGCTTTTGTGTTCACAAAAGCAGTGCTTGTCAGGAAAAGAAGACGGACTTTCAGAGCGCACAAACCAAAGGCTCCCTTGTGTAAAGGGAGCTGACGCCGTAGGCGGCTGAGGGATTGTTTTACGATAATTTTTTGATTTAACAATCCCACCGTATCGCTTGCGCGAGCCACCTCCCTTTACACAAGGGAGGCCCACCTTCTCCCGACAGTACGCCTAAAAGGTGTAACACACTATACCTTGCGGGGCAAGGCGTGTGAAAAAGGACAGAGACGAAAAATCTCTGTCCTTTTGTAATGTAGGGGCGACCACTGGTCGCCCCTACAAATTTGCTTTTTCGGCAGGTACAACCTGCTTTATGGAAGACACCCCTTTGGGGTGGTTTTTTTATTTTACATAGCTCCCGCCGTCAGCTTGATGAGCAGGTTTATATCGTCGGGCTGTACCTTTGCCGGGTACGCCGCCTTATTTCGCACCGTCGCGCCGCATTTTTCGCATCGGTAGACGATTATATATCCCTTTTTCGGGTCGGGAAGCACCTGCACGGGACGAAGCAAGCCAAGACAGTCGTTCGCGCGGTCACCGGGGTTTATGTCTATGTGTATTGAGCAGAGGCATTTGGGACAATGGTCGCGCGAGGTTACGCCGAGCGGCTCGACCTCGAATCCGCAATTTCTGCAGACAAATCCGCTGTCGTTTTTTTGAAATCTTTTTTCTTCCATAATTTTTCAACCCCTAAAAATTTTTATATGCATAATATGTGCTCTTGCGCTTCATAATACGTTATGAAACCACCGAAAGGAAGTTTTGAAATGAAGCCAATTATATACAGAAGATCAATTATGGCACTTCTTGCAGTGTGCCTTGTGATGTCACTTTTCGCCGTAGGCGCATCTGCCGCAAGCGTAATGCGTCCCGGCTACAGCCGCAACGCCGACCTGTCCGACGAAACCGCTGATGAAAACGGTATGGTCGGTGATGATAACACCTCCGCGCCCGGAACCGGCGAATTCGGCGATGACACATCAAATAACGCAAACGACACCACACACACGCCCGACACCTCGAACAAGGAAACCGACAATATGATCGGCGATGCCGCAAACCGCGTAGAAAACGCTGTCAGCGACGTTGTAGACGGCGCTGAGAACGCTGTCGAGGATATGACCGGCGGTATGAGCGTTTGGTCAGTAGTGATTATTATAGCTATTATTGCCGCTATAGTCGCTCTCGTTCTCGTATTCTTTACACGCAGAAGATAAACCGAAGCCGATGGCATAAGCCGTCGGCTTTTTATTTTCCAACGCAGAAGCGGTGGAAAATACCGTCGACTATTTCCTCGCTTACCCGTCTGCCGTCAAGCTCGGATAGCTCGCAGAGTGCAGCCTCTATATCAAGGCCTGCCGTATCGGATGTAAATCCGCTTTGAAGCTGCCTGATGGCGGCGCTTATATATTCAAGCGCTCGGCTCACAGAGGCGTTCTGGCGCGCATTTGTGAGCACCGCTCGGGAGTTGTAGTCTATCTGTCCTTCAACGTAAAGCGAGCAGATAAGCTCCTTCAGCGCATCTATACCGCCCGAGAGGCTATCGTCATTCTTTGCGCAGATCTCAACGGTATGAGAGAAAATGCCAAGGTCAATACGGGAACGGTCGAATTTTTGGTCAAGGTCGGTCTTATTGAGTACCGCGATCTTGGTGGCGGAATTATTTTTAAGTCTTTCCATAAGAAGCCCGTCGTCACTGTCAAACTCCTTCGAGAGATCGAACAGAACGAGCACAAGCTCTGCTTCATCGAGCATTTTTTGCGAACGTTCAACACCGATCTTTTCAACGGTATCCTCCGTATAGCGCATACCTGCGGTATCACAAAGCCGCAGCATTATACGTCCGCACGGAACCGTTTCCTCTATCGTGTCACGCGTCGTACCCGCAACGTCAGTCACAATCGCACGCTCGCGCCCCACAAGGCGATTGAGCAGCGATGACTTACCCGTGTTCGGTTTGCCTACTAAAACCGTTCGTACACCCTCGCAAACAGCTCTGCCGACGCGATAAGTGCTCTTCAGCGCCAAAAGCTCGGCTTCAAGCACCAAAAGCTCGGATAAAACCTCGGAATCGGACAACTCGGCAAGATCCTCGTCAGGGAAATCAACGTTTGCGTAAACGCCCGTAACTACCGTCTTGATCTTTTCGTAAAGCTCGTCCGCTTTGCGTTTCATAACGCCATCGCCGTGTGACACAGCGAGCGACAGCTGCTCATCGTTTACCGCGTCAATAAGCATACCGACAGCCTCCGCCTGCGAAAGCGAAAGCTTACCGCTTGTAAATGCGCGGCGAGTAAATTCTCCGGCCTCGGCAGGTCTTGCACCGGCTTCGAGCGCGGCTTCAAGCACCTTTTCGGTAAGAACTATTCCTCCGTGACAGCTTATTTCAACAACGTCCTCGCCCGTATATGAATGGGGCGCACGAAAGACCGTACAAACGCCGTCATCGATATGCACGCCGCCTTTTATAATATCTCCGTATACACAGTGCGAAGGCTCAATATCAAAAACACCTTTGCCGTTCTTCGCCTTGAACATTTTATCTGCAACAGAGATAGCACCGTCACCGGAGATGCGTATTACCGCTATACCTCCGCGGCCGTATGCAGTTGAAATAGCCGCTATAGTGTTTGTCATAATAGCCTCGTTTCATAGAAAATATCGCCTCGGGTTAACCCGAGGCGATGCCTTTTATATCAGTTCTCGCCGTCGGTACTGCCGAGAATGCTGTTTAAATATTCGTCGAAGTCCTTGAACTTCTTCTGCGGCTCGCGAGTGGAATTTTCCTTTGCCTCGCGAGTACCGTAGGTGGAAATAAGGTCGGAGAGTTCCTCCTCGCTCATCTTCTCGCCATCGTCGTACTTCGGAGCTGCCGGCTTCTTGGGCTCGTACTTCTCGTACTCACTGCGGCGCGTTTTCTTGCGCTCTCCGCGTCTGCCGGAGCGCTTGCCGCCCGACTTTTCGCCGTCCTTAAAGCGCGCAGGAACCACAAAGCCCTCGCTCTCAAGGTAGATAACTACTCGGCGTCCGTCATCAACTCCAACGGAGTTTGTGGATACGCCCTCAATGCCCTGAACCTCGGAGTGAATAATACGTCTTTCATAAGGCGACATCGGCTCAAGCATCACGCTCTTACCGGTTCTCTGTACCTTCGCCGCCATACGGCGAGCGAGCGAACGGAGGGTGCCTTCTCTCTTGGAACGGTAGTTTTCAACATCTACCGTGATATGTACGTAATCACGGGATTCGTCCTCCTCGCGCTTATTTGCCGCGAGATTGGTAAGATACTGGAGAGCCTCAAGCGTATCGCCGTGGTGGCCTATAAGCACACCTGCCTCCTCACCTACGATGCTGATCTGACGGTCACTCTTGCGAGTCGCTGTCATCTCAACGTCTGCGTGTATCTCCATATTTTCGAGCAGAGTGTCTATGAACTCTTTGGCAATTGCCTCGCCTGCAACGGTACGAACTACCTTTATCTTCGCAGGGGAAGAACCTATACCGAGAAATCCTGTGCTTCCTTCTTCGAGGACTTCGTAGTTAAGCGATTCAGGCTCAACTCCAAGCTTCACGCCTGCATCTTCAAGCGCTGCCTCGACTGTTTTGCCGGTAAATATAATTTCCTGCTTCACAGTTTTGTTTCCTTTCTATGTTATTTTTAGGAGAATTCCTTATTCTCCGTCGGTTTCGTTCTTGGTATTGCGGTCGCTTTCATCCTTGAGCTTCGGAGCGTCTTCTTCGTTGACGCCCTCCTTAAGCTCGGGCTTACCGTCCTTACTTGTATTAGGTACAGCCTCTTCAATATCGTCGTCCTCGTCGATACGGTGGAGCGAGCGAACCTTCTTCTTTTCGCCGTTTTCCTTCTTTTCCTTCTTCGAGGGCTTTACTCCAACCTCGCGTTCAGCCGCCTTGTAGTCCTCCTCGGTAAAGCGCGGTATAGGCATTACCTTTGCGAGGATAACAGTCTGAATAGTGGAAAGAATGTTACGGAATATCCAGTAAGAACCAATAGTTGCCTCAATCGTAAACGCAATGTATACGGAAAGAGCGGGCATAGACCACAGCATTATCTTCATAGACATATCCTGCTGCTGTCCGGCGTTCGGGTTGTAGCTGAATTTTTTGGTAATAAACTGGCTTGCAAGCGTGAATATAAGAGTAAGAGCAGGCACGATAATAAGCGGCCAAAGCTCGTCTACCGGTCTTGCGGAAAGATCGAGCCCGAGAACAGTAAAGTTAGGAAGGATCTCCTCGGTCACTCCGCCGATAATCTCATCGAAGTTTGCTTCGCCGAGCTTGCGCATATTTTTGATAAGGTCTATCTGACGAACGGTCTTGTCAGCGGCAAACGCTTCAAATCCCTCCATCTGTGCAGCGCTCATCAGCTCATATACCTTAGCCTGAATGTTCGCTATAACCTCTGCGCTTAAGCTGCAAATGTACTTAAGAGGATTGATAACTACGTTATAAAGGGCAAAGAGAATAGGCATCTGGATAAGCAGAGGCAGACAACCGCCCATAGGGTTGAAATTCTCGCGCTGATAGAGTTCCATTACCTCGCTGTTCATCTTCTGCTGGGTAGCCTGATCGGTACGGCCCGCATATTTTTTACGGATAGCCTTTACCTTCGGGTCAAGCTTTGCCTGCTTTATGGAGTTTTTCTGCTGCTTTATTGCAAACGGTAAGAGCAATATCTGAAGCACTACAGAAAAGAGAAGCAGTGCAAGCAGGTAATTATCAGTAAGCTGATAACAAATTTTGATTATATAACCGAGCGGAACGTTTATTATATCAAAAATCTTCACTTTTATGTATCTCCTTTATTCTATACGGAAGAACCGTTTATTTGCATTTTTTATCAGGCACGGGATCGTATCCGCCTTTACCGAACGGATTACAGCGGAGTATACGCCACACAGTCAAACCAAAGCCTACAATAAATCCGCGCTTTCTGAATGCCTCAAGAGCATACTCGGAGCACGTGGGCGTAAATCGGCAACAGGGCGGCTTCAGAGGGGAAATAAATCTTCTGTAGAGATTTATAAAAAAAATAGCCGCGTACTTCATTTTTCACACATATCGAGCGTTTTAAACGCCTTTATCAAATCTTTTTCAATATCGCACGACTTTGCTCTAACGATACTTCCGCGCGCTACTATTACAATGAGAAATCCGCGCTTTACCGGGTGTTTTACGTCAGCAAGGCGATATCCTTCGCGTATTATGCGCTTTGCGCGGTTTCGCTCTACAGCACCGCCAAGCTTTTTTGTTACCGTTATGCCGATACGGTTAAGCCTTTGCTTTGTAGGATTGGCTTTTTCAAGCTTTTTTGAGAGATAGTCGGGAAGAATATACACAACGATAAAACGCCCCACGAATTTTTTGCCGCGGGTGTAAGCCTTTGAATAAAGATGATTTTCTTTTATAGCGAAAAGCTTCATTGTTTTTTCCTTATAACAATAAAAACCCCCGAAATACGGGTATCCCCGCGATCTTCGGCGGTTTCATTTTTTCGTTTTCTTCACAAAAGCGAATACTAATTACAACTCGGCGCAACTGTAATCAGCAGCCGAGTTGTAACAGCTTCTACGTTTAAAAAGAGATTAATAGGTAAGTCTCTTTCTTCCCTTTGCGCGTCTTCTCTTGAGTACCTTTCTGCCATCAGCAGTTTTCATTCTCTTTCTGAAGCCGTGCTCAACCTTTCTCTGGCGTTTCTTAGGCTGGTAAGTTCTAAGCATTCTTACACCTCCTTAAACTAATCGGACTATCATCTTGCGATGAATAATGCTTATTATTTTTGAAATGAATACAAAATTCACACAATAGCACCTGTTATTATACACGATGACATACTCATTTGTCAAGACCTTTTTCAAAAAAACTTTCTCCAAGTGTAAATTTTCTCTTAATTTTTGAATAAAAACAGTAAAATGCTTGCTATTTTTAATTTTATATGATATAATATATATTGTATATATTATTAAATAATATTAAATATTAGCTGTAAAAATAAAATTCAAAATACACACGTAATTAAGCCAAGCAGAAAGGATACATCATGCAAGCATACAATGATATATGGTCAAACGTTGTTGATGTTCTTTCCGAGGAATATTCAAAAAACGTAGTTGCTCTTTGGTTTACCTCTCTTAAGCTTCACGAGCTTACAGATTCAAGAGCGCTTATAATATGCGATATGCCTTACAAATACGGTATTATAAAAACAAAATATGCATCTGCAATCGCAGATGCACTTGAAAAGACCGTGGGATTTCGCGTTGAGGTTATTATACTGGATAAAACCCAGGCGCCGGAGGAGTACTACAAATACGTCAGCGTAAGCGATAACGCCGGAGTGCCGGAGCCTGTTAATTTAGCAGACAGAGTGGACAAGCCTTCAAAGGATGATAATAGCTTGTCAAGCAATAAGTCTTCTAACATTTACAACGCATACACGTTTGACAACTTTATAGTAGGAGTTTCAAACACCTTTGCACACGCTGCTTCTCTGGCTGTTGCAAATGAACCCGCATGTCTTGAAACTATCGAATCCTCTACATACAATCCGCTGTTTATTTACGGACCGAGCGGACTTGGAAAGACGCATCTTCTTTATGCTATAGTAAACCGCATAAAGGAAACTCGTCCGGAGCTTAAGATCGTTTACGTAAAGGGCGAGGATTTTACTATCGAGCTCATTGACAGTATTTCAAAGAAAACCACCGATCAATTCCGCGAAAAATACCGCTCTGCAGACGTTCTTCTTATAGACGATATTCACTTTATAGCAGGTCGAGAGGCAACACAGGAAGAATTTTTCCACACCTTTAACGCACTTCACGAGGATAATAAGCAGATCATACTTACCTCTGACCGTCCGGCGCGTGAAATAAAGCGTCTTGAGGAACGCCTAAAAACAAGATTTGAGTGGGGTATGCCTGCTGATATTCAGCCGCCGGATGCAGATCTCCGTTCGGCTATCATAAAAAATAAGGCGGCGGCAAAAAATATTGATCTTTCAAATGAGGTCGTTGAATTTCTTGCGGAAAATCTCAAAAGCAATATACGTCAGCTTGAAGGAGCTATAAAAAAGCTTGCAGCTATTTCAATTCTTACCGGAAGCGAAATTACTCTTGATACCGCTAAAAAGGCTATATCCGATCTTATAGGTGAAGACGAGCCGGGTATTATGACCGTGGACCGCATTTTAGAGAAGGTTTCACAGAAGCTCGGTGTAAGCGTCGAGGAAATAAAGGGTACAAGACGCAACAAGGAAATAGCTTACGCACGTCATATTTCAATATATATAATAAAGAAGCTCACAAGCCTTCCTTATACGCAGATAGGAAAGATAATGAAGCGCGATCACGCAACTATAATGTCCTCGCTTCGTACAGTCGAGCGTCAGCTTGGTGCAAATACTCAAACAGATGCCGACGTAAACGAGCTTATAAAGGAGCTTAAGGGCTAAGTCTTTTCCACAGACTTTTCCTCTTTTAAACACAAAGTTTTCACCGATTTTCAACACGTAAATAAGGTTCCTAATTTATTTCCTTATTTACCAACATTTTATAACATTTTTACAACACCGTAAAGTTCGAAGAAAAAATCTGTAAAATTACCTATTTATCAGAACATTTTTACTTTTCCACTTTTATAACACACTCTACTATTACTACTAAAATTATTATTTATTATTTTTATTATTTATTTTAAAAAGGATTGAGGTAAAAAATATGAAGCTCAGATTCAGCCGTCCTATACTCCAGGAAGCAGTAAGCAACGCTATGTACTGCGTTTCAACTAAAAATACTATTTCAGCAGCAGAAGGTATACTCATTACCTGTGAAGATAACAAGGCTATGCTTACGTCGTACGACCTTGAAAAGGGTATGCAGATAGAGATAGAAGCAGAGGTTGAAGAAGCAGGATCCTGCATTATCAATGCTCAAAGCCTTAACTCAATTATAAGACTTCTTCCTGCAGGAATGGTTGAGCTTTCCGTAAACGAATATTTCAGAGCAAAGCTTACCTGCGGAAGTGCAGAATTCGAGCTCAACGGCCTTGATCCGAGAGATTTTCCTACTCTGCCTGATATATCAAGCGTAAATACCTTCAATATAAAGCAGGGTGATATGAAGAATATGATCGTTCAGACGCTGTTTGCGGTAGCGCAGAACGATGCTCGTGCTACGTTTAACGGCGCTTTCTTCAAGATAAACGGTAACCGTATAACCACGGTTGGCTGTGACTCCTTCAGACTTGCTATCCGAGATAAGGTTTGTGAGCTTGAAAATACATCCGGTGAGGAAATCGATACCTCGTTTATAGTTCCCGGAAGAACACTTTCAGAGCTTGTTAAGCTTCTTTCTGAAAACGACGAAAACGTAAGCATCGGTATTTCGAGAAAGCAGGTTATTTTCCGCTTTGATAAGCGCGATACCGTATTCTTCTCCAGACTTATAGAGGGTGATTATATCGACTATGAGCGTATAATTCCTAAAAACAGCACCATTTTTGTTGATGTTGATACAGAAGCTCTTGAGGGTGCACTTAACCGTGCTTCGCTTGTAAGTGACGATTCTGCCGGAAAGAATAAATCTCTTGCTCGCTGCCGTTTCGGTGGAAACAGACTCGAGATTACCTCTACATCTGTAAACGGAAAGGTACGCGATGAGATCGTTACAAGCCACAACGGTGAGGATATTGAGATCGGTTTCAACTGCCGTTATCTTACCGAGGCTTTGAAGGCATCTATGTGCGATAAGCTTCGCCTTTCGCTTTCCAGCCCTAATATCAGTATGGTAATAGAGCCGCTTGAAGCAGAGGAAAACGATAAGTTTATATTCCTCGTACTTCCTTGTAAGCTTAAATGATAGCAAAAAAAGTAAGCTACCGTAATTTTCGAAATATCACAGAAGGAGAAATTGAATTTTCTCCCGGAGTAAACGTTCTTATAGGAAACAATGCTGAAGGAAAAACCAATGCACTTGAGGGAATTTACCTTATGGCATCGGGAAAAAGCTTTCGTACTCCGAAAGAACGCGATATGGTAAAGACGGGTGCTGACTATTTTGAAGCGTGTCTTGAAATATCCGATATCCAAAGAGAACAGGAGCTTTATTTCAAGGCATATAACAGCGAATCAACGAAAAGGCGAGAGATAAAGAAAAACGGAGTAACGCTTCCGCGTATATCGGAGCTGCTTGGTGTATTCAGGGCTGTTTTGTTCTGTCCTGAGCATCTTGCGATAGTAAAGGCGGGGCCGTCGGAAAGAAGAAATTTTCTTGACGTGGCTATCTGTCAGCTTCGTCCCGTTTATTTAAAAAGTCTTCAGAGATTTACAAAGATACTTACTCAACGAAACGCGCTTTTAAAGCAAATAAGCGAAGGTGCCGGAGATATAGGACTTCTTGAGGTTTACTCCGATCAGCTTGCAAGAGAAAGTGCGCTCATTTATAAAACTCGTGCGGCATACGTTGAGAGGCTCGGAGAATTCGTAAAAGAATTTTTTGAAGAGCTTTCAGGTAATGAAGTTTACGAAAAACCGGAGCTTCGTTACAAAAACAGTATGAAAACGTATGAGAAGCTTTCAGAAATGGAAGCTTACGAGCACTATATGAAGCTTCTCACACAAAACACTCAAAAAGAAATCGCCGCGGGAATTACTCTCTACGGCTCTCATAAGGACGATATAGAGATATATCTCGACGGGATGGAAGCAAGACAGTTTGCGTCACAGGGTCAGCAAAGATCGCTCGCTCTTGCGATGAAGCTTGGTGAGGGAGAGATTTCAATGGAATATTCGGGCGAATATCCGGTATTTCTGTTTGATGACGTTCTTTCGGAGCTTGATGCAAGACGGCAGTCGTTTTTACTGTCGCGTCTTGAAAACAGACAAGTTATAATGACAACCTGCACCACACCGCCCGTTAAATCCGATGCAAAATTCATCGGTGTTGAAAACGGAAGTTATAACTAAATAGGCGCAAACGCCAAAATTTCTGACAGCGATAGCGTTATTTGAAGTTTTTGCGGAGCTTTTTTCAAAAAGCGACCGCGTCCCCCTACAAAGGAGTACATATATGTACGTACACGCAGGAAACAACCGAATCATACGCACGCGTGAGATTATCGGCATATTCGATATGGACACGGCGACTATACAAACGGCAACGAGAGAATATCTTCGCGCCGCGGAAAAGGACGAGCGTATGATAAACATAAAGGAAGAAATACCGAAATCCTTTATCGTTACAAGTGACGGTAATAAAGATAAGGTATATGTATCGCAGATCTCAACGTCTGCGCTGCTCGGAAGAATAAACTCCGAGTTTACAGACTAACAGTAATTTAAAAACAAAGCTTTCTATAAGCTAAAATAGAGAGGTAAAAATGTCGGAACAAGTAAAAAACAACTATGACGATAGCCAAATACAAGTGCTTGAGGGACTCGAGGCGGTAAGAAAACGCCCGGGTATGTATATAGGTTCAACCTCTATAAGAGGTCTGCACCACCTTGTATACGAAATTGTCGATAACTCAATCGACGAAGCGCTTGCCGGATACTGCGAGCGGATTATAGTTACCCTTCATAAGGATAATTCCGTATCCGTACGCGATACGGGACGTGGCGTTCCCGGCGGTATTCATCCTAAAAAGGGTATACCGACGCTTGAGGTCGTATTTACGGTGCTCCACGCAGGTGGTAAATTCGGCGGCGAGGGATATAAGATCGCCGGAGGTCTGCACGGCGTAGGTGCGTCTGTTGTTAACGCTCTTTCCGAATGGGTGGAGGTTGAAAACTGTAACGAAGGAGAGCGTTACACCGAGCGATTTGAGCACGGTAAGGTTGCGCGTGCGTTCAAGCACGTTGGCTCGTCTAACGGTGAGCACGGTCTTTACGTTCGCTTCCAGCCTGATCCTACTATTTTCGAGGAGGTCGTGCTTGACTATAAGACTGTCGAGAAGCGACTCCGTGAGCAGGCGTTCCTCAATGCAGGAGTTAAGATAATTCTCCGCGACGAGAGAGGCAGCGAGGTAGAAGAAACCGAGATCGAAGCTGCTGAAAAGCCTGCGGAAACCACCACCGAGGCTCCGACAGTTGCAGATACCGATGAGGGTGCTGCAACTATTACCGCAGAGGATATAACTCTCCGTTACGGTCCCGCAGAGGTTGAGCTCTGCTATGAGGGCGGTATAAAGAGCTTCGTTGAGCATCTCCAAAATAAGCGCAGTTACGCGGGAATACATCCCGAGGTAATATATATGAAGGTCGAAAAGGACGATTCTATCGCCGAGGTAGCGCTTCAGTATAACGAAAGCTACGTTGAAACGATAATGTCCTTTGCGAACAATATGCACACGATTGAGGGCGGTACACACGAAACCGGATTTAAGCAGTCGCTCGCAAACGTTCTCAACGATTACGCGCATAAGAACAACATCTTAAAGGCTGACGAGAAGCTTACGGGTGAGGATACCCGTGAGGGACTTTGCGCTATTGTAAGCGTTAAGCTCACCGACGCGCAGTTTGAGAGCCAGACCAAGGCAAAGCTCGGTAACTCCGAGATGAGAACTCTCGTTTCCGGTCTTGTAAAGGATAAGCTCACCGAATTCTTCGAGGAGCATCCCGCAACCGCAAAGATAATCCTCGAAAAGGCACTCGCAGCAGCAAGAGCGCGTGAGGCAGCAAGAAGCGCACGCGATGCTACAAGAAGAAAGGGTGCACTTGAGGGCGGCGGACTTCCCGGCAAGCTCTACGACTGCCAGGAAAAGCGTGTTGAGCTTACAGAGCTCTATCTCGTCGAGGGTGATTCCGCAGGCGGTTCCGCAAAGAGCGGCAGAAACAGCCGCTTCCAGGCGATACTCCCGATGCGCGGTAAGGTCCTCAACGTAGAAAAGAGCCGACTCGATAAGGTATATTCAAACCAGTCGCTTATCCCGATAATTCAGGCACTCGGCTGCGGTATCGGTGAGGAATTTGATATTGCAAAGCTTCGTTACGGAAAGATAGTAATAATGGCCGATGCGGACGTCGACGGCTCGCACATCAGAATACTTCTTCTGACGTTCTTCTTCCGCCATATGAAGCAGCTTATAGAGGACGGACACATCTTCCTCGCACAGCCGCCGCTTTACAAAATAGTAAAGGGTAAGAAAAACTATTACGCTTACAGCGATGCGGAGCGTGATGCAATACTCGCTGAAATAGGCGAGACGGGTACAAAGACCAGCCGCTACAAAGGTCTTGGTGAGATGAACCCCGAGCAGCTTTGGGAAACCACGATGGACCCCGAGCAGCGTACGCTTCTTAAGGTAACCGTTGAGGATGCTATTGCATGTGACGAAATGTTTACCATACTGATGGGTGACAAGGTTGAGCCCAGACGTGAATTTATCGAGCAAAACGCCGTTTACGCGACAAATCTTGATATTTAAAAAGTTTTCCACATCTAACATAGTAAAGTGTTGAAAACTCTGTGTTGTATGTGTTGAAAAGTCACCTAAAACTTCCGAAAAAGTCAGATAGTATATGACAAAATTGGAATTTCAACAGTAGGTGGATAACTTTTCACCAAAATACAAATTCATATGTGGAAAAGTAAGAGGTTTATGATGAACAAAAACGACAGAAACGAAAATATTGAGTTTCCTAATCAGAAAATAGTCGGCATTGAGATGGAAGAGGAGGTCAAGAGCTCGTTCATCGCTTATTCGATGAGCGTTATCATGTCCCGAGCTCTGCCGGACGTTCGTGACGGTCTTAAGCCCGTTCACAGACGTATTCTCTATGCAATGTACGAGGATAATCTTACCTACGATAAGGATTTCCGTAAATCGGCAACCACCGTCGGTAATGTGCTCGGTAGATATCATCCGCACGGCGACTCCGCGGTTTACGACACGATGGTTCGTCTTGCTCAGCCCTTCTCGATGCGTTATACGCTTGTACAGGGTCAGGGTAACTTCGGCTCGATAGACGGAGATAAGGCGGCGGCTTACCGTTATACGGAAGCACGTCTTGCAAAGCTTTCGAACGAAATGATGAGAGATATCGAAAAGAACGTCATTGATTTCGTTCCGAACTTCGATAATACCCTCGATGAGCCGAGCGTGCTTCCGTCAAGATTCCCGAACCTGCTTGTTAACGGTTCTATAGGTATCGCTGTAGGTATGGCTACCTATGTTCCGCCGCACAACCTTTGTGAGGTTATCGACGGTACTCTTTACCTTATGGATAACCCCGACTGCGAGATAAAGGACCTTATGCAGTTTATAAAGGGTCCCGACTTCCCGACAGCGGCAACCGTTTACGGCTCTAACGGCATTTACGAGGCTTACACCACAGGTAGAGGCCACGTTATGGTACGCGCAAAGTGCGAGATCGACGAGGAAAACCACAAGATCATCGTTACTGAGCTTCCGTATCAGGTAAACAAGAGAGCTCTTGTTGAGGCTATTGCCGATCTTGTACGCGATAAGCGCATAGAGGGTATTACCAACATCGTTGACCTTTCAGACAGAAACAACGAGGTCCTTATTGAAATCCCGTACCGCCGCGATGCAAACGGTCAGGTTATTTTGAATCAGCTTTACAAGTATAGCCAGCTTCAGGACACCTGCGCGTTCAATATGCTCGCGCTCGTTGATAACGTGCCGAAGATTCTCAACTTGAAGCAGATTCTTTCGCACTATATCGCGCATCAGGAAGAGGTTATCGTACGTAGAACCAAGTTCGATCTCGAAAAGGCACGCCGTGAGGCACACATTTTCGAGGGATATAAGATCGCTATCGACTATATCGATGAGGTTATCAAGATAATACGCGCTTCCGCATCGGTTTCGGATGCGAAGGTTGCTCTTATGGAGCGCTTCGGTCTTACCGATATTCAGGCGCAGGCTATCGTTGAAATGACTCTCGGACGCCTTTCCGGTATGGAGCGTCAGAAGATAGAGGAACGCCTCTTAAAGCTTTACGCTACTATCGCAGAGCTCGAGGGTATTCTCGCTGACGGAAATAAGGTCAAGGACATCATCCGTACGGAAATGCTCGAGATCAAGGAAAAGTTCGGCGACGAGAGAAAGACCGAGCTTGTCGAGGCAGAGGACGATATCGTATACGAGGATCTTATCGAGCGTCACAACTGCGTAATTACTATGACAAACGACGGTTACATCAAGCGTCAGCCGGCATCCACCTATACCGCACAAAGACGTGGCGGTAAGGGTATCATCGGTATGACTACCAAGGATGACGATGCTATCGCGGACGTTATCGTTGCACACAGCCACGCGCTTGTGATGATGTTCACAAATACGGGTAAGGTGCATACACGCAAGACCTATCAGATACCCGAGGCAGGCAGAACGGCAAAGGGTTCGAATATAGTAAACGTTCTCGAGCTTGCAGAGGGTGAAAAGATAACCGCTATCATCAGCATACCGAAATTTGCCGAGAATGAGTATCTCTTTATGGTAACGAAGAACGGTGTCGTAAAGAGAACGCTCCTTTCCGATTTCGAGTATCAGAGAAAGGGCGGTAAGATAGCAATTTCGCTCGACGAGGGCGACGAATTATCGTTCGTTAAGCATACTATGGGCGAGGACAGCATCATTATTGCAACTCACGAGGGTATGTCCGCTCGCTTTGAGGAGCAGCACGTACGCTCAATGGGCAGAACAGCTCGCGGTGTACGCGGCATCAAGCTCGCTGACGGCGACTATGTTGTAGGATGCGCACTCGTTGATAACGAAAAGGCTCTTATCACCATCACCGAAAACGGATTTGGTAAGCGTGTAAGATTCGATGAGTTTACCGCACACAACCGCGGTGTCAAGGGTGTAACCTGCCACGGTATCTCCGAAAAGACCGGTATGCTCGCAGGTATTGCAACCGTTGCAGAAAACGATGATATTATGCTTATTACCAATGAAGGTATTATTATCAGAACTCCCGTATCGGGTATTCCGTTCTACAGACGCTCTGCCGGCGGTGTTATCGTAATGCGACTTGCAGAGGGTGCAAATATCGTTAACTTTGCAAACGTATCGGTAGACGAAAACGAAGCAGTAGCCGAGCCGGACGAGTTCGAGGAAACGGTTGAAGTAGAGGTAACTTCCGAAGCAAGTGAGGAAACCGAGCAGTAATACCGTTATTGCGGCAAATCGGCAGTATTTTAAAAATTTTTCAAAAAAGTATTGCATTATTCGTTTGTTTGGTGTATAATGGTGTCATAGCGAATATTTGTTCGGTCAAACCGAATCCTTATTTCACGAAAGGAATTACCAGATATGAAAGCAAAAACAAAAAGTAAGCCCGTTCCGGTGAAGCTCACCGATAAGGAAGAAAAGAGAAAGGCGATAGAAGGCGCTATCGGTCAGATAGAGAAGGATTACGGCAAGGGTACTATTATGCGTATGGGCGAGGCGCCCGAAATGGAGGTAAGCGCTATCTCCACCGGCTCGCTTACGCTTGACCTTGCGCTTGGTATAGGCGGTGTACCGCGCGGACGTATCGTTGAGATATACGGTCCGGAATCCTCCGGTAAGACCACCGTTGCGCTCCACGTTGTTGCTGAAACACAGAAGCTTGGCGGCGAGGCTGCCTACATAGACGTCGAGAATGCTCTCGATCCCGTTTATGCAAAGGCTCTTGGCGTTGATATCGACAATCTTTTAGTTTCCCAGCCCTCAAGCGGAGAGCAGGCTCTTGATATTGCCGAAGCGCTTATCCGCTCGGGAGCTATCGACGTGGTTATCGTTGACTCTGTTGCGGCGCTTATCACACAGCAGGAGATCGACGACGATATGGGAGCGTCCCACGTCGGACTTCAGGCAAGACTTATGTCGCAGGCACTCAAGAAATTATCGGGTGCTGTTGCAAAATCCAACTGTGTTCTCATATTCATAAACCAGCTTCGCGAGAAGATCGGTATTTCCTACGGAAATCCCGAGGTAACCTCGGGCGGACGTGCGCTCAAGTTCTATTCGTCCGTTCGTATCGAGATCCGCCGCGCAGAGCAGCTCAAGGATGGCACCGACGTTTACGGTAACCACGTTAAGTGTAAGATCGTTAAGAACAAGGTGGCGCCTCCTTTCAAGACCGCAGAGTTTGACATTATCTACGGTAAGGGTATCTCCAAGTCGAATGAGATAATTGATCTTGCGATCGAGCTTGAATTTATCAAGAAGAGCGGCTCGTGGTTCTCCTATAACGGACAGCGTATAGCACAGGGTAAGGAGAATACGCGTCAGTATATCGAATCTAACGAGGAAATAATGAATGAGCTCGTTGATAAGATTATGGCGAAAAAGGACGAGCTGACGACCATTATGGACGGCGGAGCATACGACGGAGAGGACGAGATCGATCCCGACGATGAGGCACTGAACATCTCTATTCTCGAAACAGACGACTGATGAAGCTTTCCATCGTCATAACTGCTCTTGATGCGCGACGAGGCGGCGACGAGGCGGTGCTGACCGTAGAAATAAACGCCGCCGGACATAAGGACGAGCGAAAGCTTACGCTCGCCTCAAAAATGCTGTTCGAGATCGGAAACATAGGTATGGGAAGCCTGCCGTACGAGCTTTCGCCGGAGCAATTTGACAAGCTTGAGTACGACGCGGAGCTTTGGGCGGCTGTAAAAAAGGGACTCGACATACTTTCATACGGTGACAATACTAAATCCGCGCTAACGTTTAAGCTTCGTCAGCGCGGATTTGGCGAGTTTATAAGCGAGGACGCTGCGGAATATTTAGCAGGACTTGGCTATATAAACGAGGTAAAAATACTTGAGCGTCTTATCGACAGCCTCGCAAACGTGAAGCTCTACGGGCCGTCACGTGTTAAAAATGAGGTTTATAAAAAGGGGATCTCACGGGACGTTTTATCAGAGCATTTAGAGGAATTTCTTGAAGGTGTGGATTTTGAGAAAAACCTTTTGAAGCTTGTGCGAAAAAAAATTGATTTTGGCGCGGTTTCAGACCGTGCCTACCGAGAAAAATTCTATGCGGCGATGTATCGTCTCGGCTACTCTGTGAGTCAGACACGCGACGCAATCAAAAGTATCAGGGAAGAAAACGAAGAATGAGTAAAAATGTAAAAGTGGGCTTCATATCGCTTGGATGCCCTAAAAATCAGCTTGACACCGAGGTTATGCTCCACGAGCTTTACAGCGCGGGATATGAGATAGTGTCCGAGGATATTGATGCGGACGTTATCGTTATTAACACCTGCGGTTTTATTGAGTCGGCAAAGCAGGAGGCTATTGATAATATCCTTGACGTTGCGTGGCTCAAAAAGAACCGTTCGCTCAAGGCTATCGTTGTAACGGGCTGTCTTGCGGAGCGTTATCGCGACGAGATTTTCGAAAGCATGCCCGAGGTTGACGCTATTCTCGGCGTCGGAAGCATACACAATATAGTTGAGGCGCTCGAGGCTGTTACGAAGGGCGAAAAATATTCGTCTTACGAGGACAAGGAAACGGTAAAGCTCGGCGGCGAGCGTATCATAACAACGCCTGATTATTATGCTTACCTTAAGGTAGCGGAGGGCTGCGACAATAAATGTAACTACTGCGCTATTCCGTCGATTCGCGGCAAATTCAGAAGCCGTCCGATAGAGGACCTCGTAGCAGAGGCGAAAACGCTCGAGGAGATTGGCGTAAAGGAGCTTGTCGTTATCGCGCAGGATACCACGCGCTACGGACTTGATCTTTACGGCGACTATAAGCTTGCAGAGTTGCTTAATCGCATAACAGAAGAAACGAATATTCCGTGGGTGCGCGTGCTTTACTGCTATCCCGACAAGATAACGGACGAGCTTATCGACGTATTTGCGAATAATCCGCGCGTTGTTAAGTATATTGACCTGCCGATCCAGCATATTTCCGATAATATGCTTCGTGCGATGAACCGTCACGGCGACGGTAAAATGATTCGCGAGGTTATAAGTAAGCTTCGTGAGCGTGTATCGGGTATGGTTATACGTACGACGGTGATCGTCGGATTCCCGGGCGAAACCGAAGAAGATTTTACCGAGCTTTGCGAGTTCGTAAAGACGGCGAGATTTGATAATCTCGGCGCATTCACCTATTCGCGCGAGGAGGGTACGGTAGCTTACGATATGGATGACCAGATCGACGAGCAGGTAAAGCAGGACAGATACGATATCATTATGCGTACGCAGGGCGATATTATCGAGGATCTTAATGAGGCGGCTGTCGGTAAGGTTATCGACGTGCTGTGCGAGGATTTCGATCCCGTATCCGAGGCATTTTACGGCAGAAGCGAAGCCAATGCGCCCGAAATTGACGGAAAGGTTTATTTCAGCGCGCCTAAAGGCAGCGTTCAGCCCGGCGAATTTGTAAAAGTGAAGGTAACCGAAGCTATCGACTACGATCTCGTAGGCGAAAAGATATAATTTAAAGGAGATAAAGTTATGAATTTACCGAACAAATTATCAATTCTCCGAGTAATACTCGTTCCGCTCTTTGTTGCGGTGCTCACATTCCCGTCTGACGAATTTTTCGCAAGCTACGGAATGTGGATGCGTATTATCGCAGCGGCGTTATTTGCGCTTACCGCCTTCACGGATATGCTTGATGGTCAGATTGCGCGTAGGTGTAATCTTGTAACGGATTTCGGAAAATTTATCGATCCGCTTGCAGATAAGTTTATGGTATTCGGCGCGATGCTTGCGATCATATACCGTCTTGACGGATATATGCGCCCGATCTTCCTTTGGGCATCGCTTATCGTTATTTTCCGCGAGCTTGCAATTACATCTATGCGACTTATCGTCGTTAATAAGTCGGGCACCGTCGTTGCGGCTGCTTGGCTTGGCAAAGTAAAGACCGTTACGCAGATAGTTTGCGTAATTGCGGTCCTTCTTGATCCGGTAGTTATCCCGGCAGGAAACTTCTTCTCTGACGGTCAGATACTTTCGCTTGCGACTACTATTCTGATGACTGTGATGACACTTTGGTCCGGCATCGACTATATGAAGGCATATTGGCCGTTACTTGATCCCAACAAGTAAAAATAAAAAGCTGTCCGAAAGGACAGCTTTTTGTGTTATTATCAATTTCTGCGCTGCGCATCTATGCAGGCATCAATCACTAATACGACCGACAGTGCCGCAATTTCATCAACGTCTGTGCCGAATGATATCTCGTAGGCATCTCCGAGCGTAAACCACTCTTTAGATACGGATGCAATCATACGCTCCCCGTGGGTGACGTCGTAGTCGTGGTCAAAGAAGTCGCCGTGAACGCTCCAATCGGGACCGTTTACGGTATATTCGGGGTGAAAAAGAGTGAATTCCTTGACGACTTCCGCGAATTGCTCGCTGCCGCGATATATCAGATATTTCGGGAGAAACGTGAGAAGCTGCTGCTCTATATAGGCAAGCTCATTGCCGAGCATATCGTATAGATGAAGCTTTTTTCCGAACGTGAGAATTTCGCCTTCAACATAGTATCGTTCGTTTCCCGCCTCATCGTATATGGAAAATTTATCTCCCCATGTGAAAATTCGTTGCTTTATATATAGTTTCATAGACTCTCCCTATTTAGCGATGATTCTATTCATAGCCTCAACCGCAACCTTTGCAGCGGAGAGCGAGTCGTTATCTTCGGGATCAACGATTCCCTGGTTGATGCGCTCCTGATTCCATACCGCGCGAAGCACACATCCTGCGCGCATTCTGAGCGTTGCCGCTACGGTGAAAAGCGTTGCGCTCTCCATTTCCGAGGCAAGACAGCCGCCGCCGAGCCACGCACGCCACAAGTCCATAAGCGATTCGCCGACGGGCATTCTATATGGCGAGTGCTGACCGTAGAAGGAATCCTTGCAGTGTACCACGCCGACATGGTACGGGTGAGTGCCGTCCGATGCCGCGTCTGCGAGCGCCTTTACAACGTCAAAGTTAGCAACCGCCGGAAACTCTATCGGCAGATACTCACGCGACGTTCCCTCGGCGCGAATAGACGCCTGCGCGATGACGATATCGCCTGCTTTTACGTTTATATCCATACCGCCGCAGGTGCCTACGCGAATGATATTTTCCACGCCGACGAGATGCAGCTCCTCAATACAGATAGCAGTCGACGGACCGCCTATGCCGTGCGAGGTTACGAGCACACGCTCGCCGTTAAGCTTTGCCGACCACGTTGTGTACTCGCGGTTGGACGCCACGAATTTCGGCTCGTCCATAAGCCGTGCAATTTTCTCAACGCGCGCGGGATCACCGCAGATGATAGCCGATTTCGCGCCGTCGTCGCGTGTGAGGCCTATATGATACATTACTTCTTCATTCATAGTAAGTAATTCCTTTCAAATATTCTACCATAATTATATCAAAAGCCGCCGTTCTTGTCAAGGACGGCGGCAGCATTCATTTTATTCGGTACATCTTTATGCCGTTAAGGCGTGCTACTCGATCGGAAATGGGAGCGAGTCGCACTGTATATTCACGCTTTTTCCCGTTTATTATACCGGTAACGGTGACACTTTCACCGCTTTGAGTGTATTCAAGCGTTATGTCATCGCAGATGAACTTGCCGTCTTGTGTGAATTCAAACGTTCTGCCGGCGCTGTTCCACATACCGACGAGCGAGTATTCTTTCGCCGCTTCATTTACTGTGGCAACGGTAGGAACGGCTTCTGCACTCGGAGTGGGTGTAAGTCCCGTTACGACAGCTGTGCACAGAAAAAACAGCGCGGTTGAAATGACGCGCGTAAATGCTTCAATCATAATAATATCTCCTTCTATCAAAATTGTTGTGAAAATATTATTTGTGACGTGCATCTTCGATATGTGATGAAAAAACACCCACTCGCAAACGCGAGTGGGTGTTATAACTAATTTTTCAAATTAGTCGTTGTTCGGAGCGTAGAGCTCAACAAATCTAGTCAGACGCTCGTACTTAGCCTTTGCGTTAGCCTCAGCATCAGCGAACAGCTTTTCAGCACGCTCGGGGAACTGATTTGCAAGGCGGTTGTAACGGTTCTCGGACTTGATGAAGTCGATGTAGCTTGCGGTAGGCTCCTTGGAGTCGAGCGAGAAGGGATTCTTGCCCTCTGCCTTAAGAGCAGGATTGAAGCGGAACATCTGCCAGTAACCAGCGTCAACTGCTCTCTGCATTTCAAGCTGGCAGTTCTGCATGGTGCCCTTGATACCGTGCATTTCGCAAGGAGCGTATGCGATGATGATCGAAGGACCGTTGTAAGCCTCAGCCTCGGTGAGAGCCTTGAGGAGCTGAGTCTGGCTTGCACCCATTGCAACCTGTGCAACGTATACATAGCCGTAAGACATAGCGATTTCTGCAAGGTTCTTCTTGCCGATGCCCTTACCAGCTGCAGCGAACTGTGCAACCTGGCCGATGTTGGAAGCCTTGGAAGCCTGTCCACCGGTGTTGGAGTAAACCTCGGTATCAAATACCATGATGTTTACGTCTTCGCCGGAAGCGAGTACGTGGTCAAGACCGCCGAAGCCGATATCGTATGCCCAACCGTCACCACCGAAGATCCATACGGACTTCTTAGCGAGGTAATCCTTCTCAGCGAGGATCTTGGGAGCTACAGGGCAGCCTGCCTTTGCAGCCTTCTCGATCTCTGCGATGAGAGCCTCTGCAGGAGCTGCGTTAGCAGTGGAACTATCCTTAGTGTCAAGGAATGCCTTAGCAGCAGCCTTGAACTCGTCGGAAGACTTATCAGAAGCCATCATTTCCTCAACCATAGCGATGAGTCTGTTTCTGATGGTCTTCTGAGCGAGGTGCATACCGAGACCGTGCTCTGCGTTATCCTCGAAGAGGGAGTTAGCCCAAGCCGGACCCTTGCCGCTCTCGCGGTTTACGGTGTAAGGAGTTGCAGGTGCGCTACCGCCCCAGATGGACGAACAACCGGTAGCGTTGGAGATGTACATGGACTCACCGAAGAGCTGGGTGATAAGACGAGCGTAGGAGGTCTCTGCACATCCTGCGCAAGAGCCGGAGAACTCAAGCAGAGGCTGCTTGAACTGCGAGCCCTTAACGGTAGCGTTTACAAGCTCGGACTTTTCGGATACGTTAGCAACCGCGTAGTCCCAAGGAGCCTGCTGGTCAGCCTGGGTAGCACCCAGAACCATTTCGATAGCCTTCTTGCCGGTGCCGTCCTTTTCAGCCTTTGCGTTTACAGGGCAAGCCTTAACGCAGAGGGTACAACCCATACAGTCAGCAGGCGAGATAGCCATGGTGAACTTGTAATCGGTCTTGATAACGGGCTTTTCAGTGAACTTGGTAGCAGCGGGAGCGTTTGCAGCCTCTTCAGCGGTCATCGCGTAAGGACGGATAGCAGCGTGAGGACATACAAATGCACAGCTGTTACACTGGATGCAGTTTTCAGGAACCCAGGTAGGAACGTAAACTGCAACGCCGCGCTTCTCGGAGATGGTCGAACCCTGCGGGAACGTACCGTCAACGTAATCGGTGAACGCGGATACGGGGAGACTGTCGCCTGCCATTGCGTTGGTGGGAAGAACCACGGTGTTTACGAACTTTTCAAGGTCAGCGCGCTCGGACTTGAATGCTGCCTTAGGAGCATCTGCGCCTGCGTTCTTCCAAGCGTCCGGAACAGCAACCACGGTGTAAGCGTCTGCGCCTGCATCGATAGCGGCATAGTTGAGGTCAACCATTGCCTGACCCTTCTTGATGTAGGACTTGTAAGCTGCCTTCTTCATGTACTCGATAGCTTCGTCCTTGGGAAGAATGTTAGCGAGCGAGAAGAATGCGGACTGAAGAACGGTGTTCTTAACCTTTGCGTTACCGATCTGCTTGGTAGCGATAGTGGTAGCGTCGATGGTGATGAACTTAACGTTGTTGTTTGCGATGTAGGTCTTAACAGCTGCAGGAAGGTTAGCGTCAAGCTCCTCAATGGTGTTCCAAGCACAGTCAAGAAGGAAGGTACCGCCGGGCTTAACGTCGGTAATCATGTCATACTTCTTGAGGTATGCGGAGTTGTGGCAAGCAACGAAGTCAGCCTTGTTGATGTAGTAAGGAGACTTGATGGGGTTGTCACCGAATCTGAGGTGAGAAATGGTGATACCGGAAGTCTTCTTGGAGTCGTACTGGAAGTACGCCTGGATATACTTGTCGGTGTGGTCACCGATGATCTTGATGGAGTTCTTATTTGCACCAACGGTACCGTCGCCGCCAAGACCCCAGAACTTGCACGCGATGGTGCCGGGAGCAGCGGTGTCGGGAGCGGGCTTCTCCTCGAGGGAAAGGCCGGTAACGTCGTCTACGATACCGATAGTGAAGTTGTTCTTCGGCTCAGCCTGTGCGAGGTTCTCGTATACAGCGAAGATGGAGGAAGGAGGAGTATCCTTCGAGCCAAGACCGTAACGGCCGCCAACAACGGTAGCCTTAACGCCCTTAAGAGCAAGAGCGGTAACAACGTCAAGGTAAAGGGGCTCGCCGAGAGCGCCGGGTTCCTTGGTTCTATCGAGAACTGCGATCTTCTTTGCGGTAGCAGGGATAGCTTCAACGAGCTTGTCTGCGACGAAGGGGCGGTAAAGTCTAACCTTAACAAGACCTACCTTCTCGCCTGCTGCGAGCATATAGTCGATAACTTCCTCTGCAACGTCGCAGATGGAGCCCATACCGATGATAACACGCTCTGCGTCCGGTGCGCCGTAGTAGTTGAAGAGCTTATAGTCGGTACCGATCTTAGCGTTAACCTTGTCCATGTATTCCTCAACGATTGCGGGGAATGCATCATAGAACTTGTTGCACGCTTCTCTGTGCTGGAAGAAGATATCGCCGTTTTCTGCGGAACCGCGGAGAACAGGATGCTCAGGATTGAGAGAACGAGCACGGAATGCTGCGATAGCATCCTTGTCTACCATCTCTGCGAGATCGTCGTAGTCCCAAGCCTCGATCTTCTGAATCTCGTGAGAGGTACGGAAGCCGTCGAAGAAGTTGAGTACAGGTACGCGGCCCTTGATGGTTGCAAGGTGAGCAACTGCGCCAAGGTCCATAACTTCCTGAGGATTGGACTCTGCCATCATAGCGAAACCGGTCTGACGGCAAGCATAAACGTCGGAGTGGTCACCAAAGATGTTGAGCGCGTGCGAAGCTACGCAACGTGCAGAAACGTGGATAACGCAAGGGAGAAGCTCACCTGCGATCTTGTACATATTCGGGATCATGAGAAGAAGACCCTGAGATGCGGTGTAGGTAGTGGTGAGAGCACCTGCTGCGAGAGAACCGTGAACGGTACCTGCAGCGCCTGCCTCAGACTGCATTTCGATAACCTTTACGGTATCGCCCATGATATTCTTCAAACCGGTAGCGGACCAGGTGTCGGTCACGTCAGCCATTACGGAAGAAGGAGTAATCGGGTAGATACCAGCCACTTCGGTAAACGCATACGACGCATGAGCGGCGGCTGTGTTACCATCCATGGAAATTTTCTTTCTTGCCATGTTGGAATTCCTCCTAAAAAATAATTTTTGTCATATTTTTGCATTACTTTGCAAGCTTGTCCGTGCATTTGGGCGCGCGACAAAATCGGCGCAGTAACGCCACGATAATATTATACATCTTTTTTCGCTAATTGTAAAGATGTAATTTGATGAAAGTTAGAACATTTTTAGAATGTTTTTATGTAAATATATATATCTAATGTACAAAAAGTGCATTATTCACCGTTGCCAAGCTCGCTTTCGAGCTTTTCACGAATGCTTTTTATCTTGTCGGGAGTGATCTTGCCCTTGGTCTTTTCGAAGTATGCGACGGAGTTGCGCGCGAGCAGTAAAAATTGGTTGTTGAGCGAGCGTCCCTCGCTTTCTGCAACGTAGTAGAACTTCTCAAGCAGGTCGTCCGCGATGCGAACGGTTACGGTCTTTTGATTTTTCATTGTTTTGTCCTCTCTTTAGTGATAAAAATGGCTTATGAAAATATTATCTTATAAAATTTCAAATTACGTATTGATTTTTTATGAAAGATGTGTTAAAATAGAAACAGAACAAAAGTTCGGCTTCTGAAAGGACATTTGAAATGTTATCTATCGTATATTCCGCAGGACTACTTGGTATCGACGGATTTCTCGTTACGGTTGAGTGTAATTCGCAGGATAAAATGCCGCAGTTTGAAATAATCGGACTTCCCGGAATGGCTATTCGCGAGTCGAAGGAGCGCATCATCGCCGCGGTTGAAAATAACGGCTTTATGTTCCCCGAAACGTGCCTTACGGTCAATTTAGCGCCTGCCGACAAGAAAAAAGATGGCTCGACGTACGACCTTGCGATGACGGTTGGTATAATGCAGTCAAATCACATACTTCCGATGACGCTTGATTTGTCGGGCTCGTGCTTTATAGGCGAGCTTTCGATGACGGGTGCCGTGCGCGAGGCAAGCGGCGTGCTTTGTATGGCGATTGCCGCAAAAGAAGCGGGAATGCGCGACGTTTACGTTCCGAGCGGAAACGCGAAGGAGGCTGCTGTGGTAGACGGAATAAACGTTTACGCAGTCAAGGATCTCTTGTCGCTTTACCATCATCTGCGCGGAGATGCTCCTATGCAGCCCGTGCGATTTGACAGCTCCGAATTTTCGCCGTCCAAGGTCGATACCTTCTGTGATTTTTCAGACGTTAAGGGGCAGGAAAAGGTAAAGCGCGCGCTTGAAATTGCCGCCGCAGGCGGACACAACGTGCTTATGATAGGTCCTCCCGGTACGGGTAAATCTATGCTTGCCAAGCGACTTCCGACGATACTTCCCGAGCTGACCTTTGACGAAGCGCTCGAAACCTCGAAGATACATTCCATAGTCGGCAAGCTCAAACAGGGCGTATCTATCGTAAACAGACGCCCATTCCGCTCGCCGCACCATACAATGTCCGCGCCGAGCCTTGTAGGCGGCGGTGCAAATCCGCAGCCGGGTGAAATATCGCTTGCGCACAACGGCGTTTTGTTCCTCGACGAGCTGCCGGAGTTTAACAAGCTCGTTACCGAGTCGCTTCGCCAGCCGCTTGAGGACGGCAAGGTCACCATAACCAGAACCAACGGTAAGGTGACGTATCCGTGTTCGTTTATGCTTGTTGCGGCTATGAACCCTTGCAAATGCGGATATTTCGGTCACCCGACGCACAAATGCACATGCAAGCAGGACGATATTAAAAAGTATCTCTCGAAAATAAGCGGACCGCTACTTGACAGAATGGATATTCAGGTCGAGGTGTCGTCGCTTTCGTACGACGAGCTTTCCGTACCGAAATCGAGCGAAACCTCTGCGGATGTGCGCGAGCGTGTAAATAAGGCTCGCGAATTTGCGAGAAAGCGCTGTGCAGATGCGGTTTTGCGCGATCCGAAGCTGCCGAAGATAAGCAAAAATGCGGATATGTCCACAAAGCACCTTGCGAAATTCTGTAAGCTTGACGACGAGGCGTCCGCGGTGCTGCGCGTTGCATACGACAAAATGGGGCTCTCGGCGCGCGGATACGACAGACTCCTCCGCGTAGCGAGAACTATCGCCGATCTTGCCGGAAGCGAAAAAATACAGAAGCAGCACATCGCCGAGGCGATCCAGCTTCGCACGCTTGACCGCAAATATTTCGGCAATTAAAAGTTTTTTACACTTTTCCACAATGCGTGTGGGAAACCTCAAGGACGCACTTAAAACCCACTCGTCTTGTTGAAAAGTGTGTGGAAAACCGGGTAAAACTCGCGGGAATGCCCTGAAATTCGACAAAAAATTATCCACATTTCCCACAGCATGCGCTGTGGAAAATGTGGATTTGTGGCATAGGAAACGCCACCAAAATGGTGCGAATAATAAGAAAAGGGACGATTATCGCGCTACGATAAATCAGGCAAAACGGTATAACTGTAGAAATACGGTTATACCATTCTTTTTTGAAAATCCAACTTGAAGTTGGGTTTTATTTATATAAAATATCATTTTGCTATGTTGGAAACACAATCAAGGTATGGTATAATCAGTACAGTGATCGCAAAAATCTATTTTAGGAGGTATCCCTATGAATATTGGAACAAATATATATACTCTCCGCAAGGAGAAGAAAATTACACAGGCACAACTTGCCGAAAAGTTTGGTGTATCAGAACAGGCAATTTCTAAATGGGAAAATAATCAATGTGCTCCCGATGTAAGTCTTTTTCCGATCATTGCAGACTTTTTCGGTGTTTCCATTGATCGACTTTTCGGATATCATATGAGTAGTTATAACGATGAGGTGGGAGCAATTATGAAAGCCGCTGATGACAGTATGAACACATATGAGGAAATTGAGATTATAAGCGAAGGATTAAAGAAATATCCTAACAGTCCAAAATTGAAAACGTATCTCGCTTTTTCCTTATCTATGGTCAACCGAATGTCCAAAGATGAGGTTGAACGAAACGAAGCGGTAAAAAAGGCGATTAAACTTTGCACCGAGGTTGTGGACACATGTGGAGATAATATGCAAGTGGATAACGCACTTAATATGTTGTCCCGCATATATGGTGAAATTGGCGAGTATCAAAAAGCATTAGATTCTATTGAAAAGATGAGTATGGAAAGTTATTTTTTCAAAGTAACCGGTATTGCACGTACTCTTGGATATTCCCACAACGACAAGGAACTCATAAAATTCATAGAGAAAAATCTATTTGATTGTTGGTTGGCAATGGACTTGAATCTTCAAGTGTTAACATCAAGATTGAGTGAAATGGAAAAACATCAAGAGGTAATCTCATTTTGTATAGCACACCTCAAGCTTTTATCTGCCTTTGATGACGGATGCGCCGATTTTTATGCAACTCACAAATTTTTTGCGACGCACTTGCTTGCACACACATACAGAAAAATCGGAAATCGTGAATTGTGCCTTAACGTTTTATATGACCTTTCCGCTATAATTACTCAAATGAGATGTGTTGAAAAAAGCACTGATTTTCGTATTTCTGCACGAAATCCAATGTATTTTTCTAACATAGATGATAATAGCAAATGCGAAGAATGTATCTCCGAGTTTAGCATCGGAAATATGTTGTCGGCGTTTGATAAATTTTTCGGAGAGGATCAGGCATATCTTCAATTCAAAAAAAGCATAACAGCGTGAGGCGGAGCCGCTACGTGCGAGGCTTAAGCCGTCTTTTCTACACAAGACGAGGCTTATTGCCGCCCGACAGTATACCTGAACGGCGCAATACACTATACCTTGCAATGCAGGGCGTAGTGAAAAGGAGTACGAACAAAAATGTCCGTACTCCTTTTGTTTTGCGATTAGGAAAACCTGATTTATTGCAGGTTGCCGTTATCGCCGTCCCTTTTGCAATATTTTACCTTACCTGACCGTTGCCGGTTATGAGATATTTTCCCGTGGTGAGCGCGTCGAGTCCCATCGGACCGCGAGCGTGCAGCTTTTGTGTTGAGATGCCAAGCTCTGCACCGAAGCCGAACTCACCGCCGTCGGTGAAGCGAGTGGACGCGTTGACGTACACAGCCGCCGCGTCGATCTCCGCGCGGAAACGCTCCGCGTTTGCCATATCGCGTGTGATTATAGCCTCGCTGTGACCGGTGTTGTAGCAATTGATGTGGGCGATAGCCTCGTCGATGCCGGAAACGACCTTGACGGCGAGAACGTAGTCGTCATACTCGGTTGCATAGTCGTCATCGGTTGCTACCGCACAGCCGAGGATTTTTTGCGTTTTCTCGCATCCGCGGATCTCGAGATTTCCCTCGAGCGCCGCAACGAATTTCGGCAGAAATTCTGCCGCCTCGTCTTCGTGAACGAGCATCGTTTCGATGGCGTTGCATACGGACGGACGCGACATTTTCGCGTTGATAGCTACCTTTACGCCGATCAGGTGATCGGCTGTTTTGTCGATGTAAATATGGCAGTTGCCGGCACCGGTTTCGATTACCGGAACGGTCGCGTTGTCAACTACGCTGCGGATAAGCCCTGCGCCTCCGCGCGGAACCAAAAGGTCGACAAGACCGCGCATTTTCATAAGCTCTGTCGAGCTTTCGCGAGTGGTGTCCTCGATAAGCGCGAGCGCATTTTCGGGGAGATTATTGTCAGACAGAGCACGGCGCATAAGCGATGCGAGCACTCGGTTGGTT
>JAZQZL010000081.1:0-8993 GCA_045634005.1 Candidatus Flemingiibacterium sp.
CAAATCGACTGTTGTTTGGTATAATATAATCACAGAAGAGCTTCTGATGTTTTATTAACAGGAGAATTACTATGAATATCGGTTCAACAATAAAGAAATTTCGACGCGCCAAGGATATGACGCAGGAGGATATTGCAGAATATCTCGGCGTGTCTGTGTCAGCCGTATCTCAATGGGAGGCGAATAAAACTGCACCCGACCTGTCGCTTATAGCGCCGCTATGCAATCTTCTCGAGGTTTCTGCCGATGAGCTTCTTGAAATTGATTTGGAATCCAAGCAGAAGAAGATTGATGAGATTGTAAACAAGGCTCATTCTTACGATAGCCGTGGCTATGATAAAGAGGCAAATAAGATTTTAACTGACGGGCTTCGTGAATTCCCGGACAGCTTTGATATTATGTACCATTTGATGTACAATAATCATAGAAGGAAGGATGATAGTTCATATAGCGAGAGCGAGCAAAATAAATTCAGGGACGAGGCTGTTCGTATCGCCGAGCTTATTCTTGAAAAATGCCCCGATGAGCACAAGCGTTATAACGCAATTCAGGTTTTGAGCTTCATATATCCGAATATCGGGAAAACGGAGCGAGCGGTCGAGCTTGCGAGTAAAATGCCGAATATGGTGCTTTCTCAAGACTTTCTTTATACGAACATCTATAATGGAAGTGAGGGGTATCAACGTGATAAATATCTGATTTATGATCTTATTCAATTTTTGTCAAATCAGATAACTGCATACTGGCGCAAAAAAGATGACGGTGAATTTTATTATACGAAAGAGGATAGAGCCGCTCTCCGTGACAAGCGTATTGCCTTTTTGTCTCTTATGTTTGAAAACGGGGACATGGGATTTTATCATTGCCACCTTTTAGACGCGCATATGATGCAGTCACTGTATTACGCACAAAAAAATGATTCTCAAAGCACCCTTAAGCATCTTGCAAAAGCCGCGGAGCACGCAATAGGGTTTGTAAAGTACGCGCACGATGATAATTATACTCATACATCGCTTCTATTCCGCGATTATGAAAACGGTGGCAGATGTTTTTCCACCTCTGCAAACGAAAACGATGCGCTACAGCTTCTGAATCATATGAAATCAAAGGATTACGATTTTGTTCGCGACACTCCCGAATTTGCAAAGATTACAGCAGATTTGAAGGTTTATGCAGAAATGTGGAAGCCTACAAAATAAAACGAACTCCCCCGGCGAGAGCCGAGGGAGTTTTGTCTATTTACTTTCCGTGGTAAAGCTTTTTCGCCTGATATACAGGCTCGCAGGTAAGGTTTACACCGAGCTTTTTGAAGGTCTTGGTGTCGATCTGCGCCAGAATTACAGACGAGTGTACCTCGCAGCCCTTTAATTTGTCGAGCTGATCGAGTGCGCTTGCCGCGAGAGGCGACGTTACCGCGCATATCGAGAGGACGATAAGCACCTCGTCCGTGTGAAGACGGGGGTTGCGTCCTTTGAGGTGGTCAACCTTAAGATGCTGAACGGGTTCGATGATGTTCTGCGGTATAAGCAGTACCTCGTCGCCGATACCTGCAAGGCGCTTGAGCGCGTTGAGCAGCAGCGCGGCGGATGCTCCGAGGAGTGACGAGGTCTTTCCCGTTACTATAGTACCGTCGGGAAGCTCAATTGCTGCGGCGGGAGCGTCTGTGTCTGCCGCTTTGTTGTTTGCGGCGGTCACGACGGGACGGTTTGCAGGCGTGATGCATGCCTGCTTCATCAAAAGATCAAGCTTTCGTACAGGCTCAACGTTTGCTATATCCTCGCGCTGATCGCACAGTGCGGTGTAGTAGCGGCGAATGATCTCCTGCTTCGATGCCTCGCGGACGACTGTGTCGTCGACGATACAGTTGCCGACCATATTAACGCCCATATCTGTCGGTGACTTATAGGGCGACGAGCCGTATATCTTCTTGAACGTAGCGTCAAGCACGGGAAAAATCTCCACGTCGCGGTTATAGTTTACGGCGGTCTTGCCGTACGCCTCAAGGTGGAACGGGTCGATCATGTTGATATCGTTAAGGTCAGCGGTGGCTGCCTCATACGCCATATTTACGGGGTGCTTTAAGGGCATATTCCAAATCGGGAAGGTTTCAAACTTCGCGTATCCTGCCTTTACGCCGCGCTTGTTCTCGTGGTATAGCTGGGAGAGACAAACCGCCATCTTTCCGCTTCCGGGACCGGGCGCGGTGACGATGACAAGTCGGCGTTCGGTTTCAACGAAGTCGTTCTTGCCGTATCCCTCGTCGCTGACAATACCCTCAACGTTGTAAGGATAGCCGTCGATATGATAGTGACGGTAAACCTTTACGCCGAGCCCTTCAAGCTTTTGCTGGAATTTTACGGCGTTGTTTTGCGAGGTGAAGCGAGTGAGTACAACGCTTCCGACGTAAAGCCCGACGCTCTTGAAGGCGTCCATAAGGCGCAGTATCTCAAGGTCATACGTGATGCCGAGATCTCGGCGGACCTTATTCTTTTCTATATCGTTTGCATTGATGGCGATGACGATCTCCGCATCGTCCTTAAGCTGCAAAAGCATCTGAAGCTTACTGTCGGGCAGAAATCCCGGCAGTACGCGCGAAGCGTGATAGTCGTCGAACAGCTTGCCGCCGAACTCAAGATAGAGCTTGTCGCCAAACTGCGAAATACGCTCGCGTATATGCTTTGACTGCAGTTCAAGATATTTGTCGTTATCAAAACCGATTTTTGACATAGTCATTCACCCCCAACGGTTCAAACTCAACTTTAATTATATCACAGATTATTGTTTTTTTCAATATTCTCGACAAAAAAATTTTAGTTTTATTCTTTTTGCTTTGGCGCCTCTCTACTGTTGACAATTCGACGCGTTTGTGTTATAATTTTATTATTGGAATTATACTTTCAAGGTTATGCAAAATAGCCTTATTTTACGGGGTAAAAACAATATGGAACTTAAAAATCTTAATGGCAGAGCGGCACGTATGCTTCTCGTCTATCCCGACTATACCGACCGCGATTGCGCGCGCCGTGTAAGCGGCGGTAACTACAGCGAGGGACTTGCCTCTATCTCTGCTGTGCTAAAAGAGGGCGGACACGACTGCAAGCTTTTGCATCTTCTTAATCTGCACACCGAGGAGGACTATAAGGCGCGTCTTCGCGAGGTGGGCGAATTTGATATTATCGGATTTTCTATCCGCACGACTGCGTTCCCGGACTGCGTTGACTATATCAAGTGGACCAAGGAAGTCTATCCGAACGCGCTTATAAACTGCGGAAGCTATCACTGCACGCTCGTACCCGACGAGGTGCTTGCGGTGGAGGGCGTTGACTGCGTCTGCGTCGGTGACGGTGAGTACGCAACGCTTGAGCTTTGCGACAAGATGCGCGACGGTGAGGACTATACGGACGTCGAGAGCATATACTTTAAAATGCCCGACGGAAGTATCAAGAAGAATCCGATACGTCCGCTGTTCGCCGACCTTGACAGTATTCCGATACCCGATTTCGAGCTTTTCGATTACGACAATCTCGAATCCTCGAAGGTAGGCACGGCGATAGTCGTGGTCAGCCGCGGATGCTTCTACAACTGCACCTACTGCGGTAACGGCAACTTCAGAAAGGTTTATCCCAATAAGAAGATATACGCACGCTTCCGTTCTCCCGAGAACGCGATACTTTATCTCAAGACGCTTATATCGAAGCATCCGCAGATAAAGTTTATCAACTTCCGTGATGCGATATTCAATATGTTCCCCGATTGGTTTGATACGTTTATCGATATGTACAAGAGGGAAATCGGACTTCCGTGTACGGGTAACATCCGCTTCGACATTCTGACCGAGGAAACGGTCAAAAAGATGAAGGATGCGGGCTTCTACACCGTCGATATGGGACTTGAGAGCGGTGATCCCGAGATGCGCTTTAAGTATCTGCGCCGCTATCAGACGGACGAAATGATAATCCGTTGTTCACAGTGGTTCCACAAGTACGGTATCGCACAGCTGACCTATAACATAATCGGCTTGCCGTTCGAGGATATCCACCGTGCGCTCAAAACGATCAAGCTTAACGCTCGCATCAAGAGCGACAGAACTATTCCGAATATATTCTACCCCTATGAGGGAACCGCACTTTATGAAATCTCCAAGGAAGCGGGATTTATTCCCGAGGGCGACCTCACCAAGCGCCGTGTACCACTCGTACAGCCGCAGTTCCCCGAGGAGCAGGTGCTCTTTATAGAGGCGTACTTTATGCATTTTGTAAAGCGTTACAAGCGTGCGTATGCGATGCCTGAGTGGATTGGTAAGCCTTATGAAAAGTGGCTTGACAAGCGCGTGACGGGCAAGCATGTTCCGTATAAGTTCTACGTAAAGCTGCACGATATTTATGCAGCGGCGAGAAACAAGCTCAAGGATTTTCTTGTAAACAAGATGCCGAAATTCTACGTGAAGCTTCGTATGTTAAAGCACCGTAAGAAGGCACAGAGCAAGTAAGGAGAACAGAAATGGCACATTATATTGATCAGGATAAGTGTATCTGCTGCGCGACCTGTGACGTTGAATGTCCCTTCCACGCGGTAATTATCAGCGCAGAGGGCAAATTCAGCATCGATAAGGAAAAATGCCGCGACTGCAGAAAGTGCGCCGAGGCGTGTCCGATGGACGCAATTGAGAAAATGGCGTAAGCCGCAGAGGTAACTATGAAAAAAGCGATACTTATGCCCGACTCGTTTAAGGGCACGATGAGCTCGTCCGAAATCTGCGCGATTATGAAATCGGAAATAGTAAAGCATTTTCCTGCTTGCGAAATAAAGAGCATACCCGTTGCGGACGGCGGCGAGGGAACGGTTGACTGTTTTCTCGAGGCTATGGGCGGCGATCGTGTGATGCTCACCGTAAAGGGTCCGTTTATGGAGGATATCGAGGGCTTTTATGCTATAGTTGAGGACGGCGCAACCGCGATAATCGAAATGGCGGCGACTGCAAGCCTTCCTATGGTGCTTGGCAGAGAAGATCCGCGTGTCACCACGACCTTTGGCGTAGGACAGCTCATTCGCGACGCTGTTTCGCGCGGCTGTAAAAAGATAATCGTCGGCCTTGGCGGAAGCTGTACCAACGATATGGGGGTCGGCGCGGCGGCGGGTGCAGGCGCACGTTTCTTTGATGCCGAGGGTAACGACTTTGTTCCCACGGGCGCAACGCTTGAAAAGATTGCGAAAATCGACGTTTCCGCCGTGCGTGATATGCTCGGCGACGTAGAGATCACCGCAATGTGCGATATAGACAATCCACTGTACGGCGAAACTGGCGCGGCGTACGTTTTCTCGCCGCAGAAGGGTGCTGATCCCGACACCGTAAAGGTGCTTGACGACAACCTTCGCGCGTGCTCCGAAACGGTGAAAAAGGAGCTTGGCATCGACGTTTCACAGCTTCCCGGAGCAGGTGCGGCAGGCGGAATGGGAGCCGGTATGGTGGCGTTTTTCGGCGCGACGCTTAAATCGGGCATCGACACTGTGCTTGACACCGTCGGCTTTGAAAGGATCGCCGCAGATGCGGATCTTATATTCTCGGGAGAGGGTAAGATAGACAGCCAGAGCCTTCGCGGCAAGGTCGTTATTGGCATCTCGCAAAGAGCGAAAAAGATCGGCGTTCCCGTTATTGCTATCGTCGGCGACATCGGCGACAACATGGACAGCGCGTACGATATGGGCGTTGGCGCGATATACAGCATTAACCGCGTTGCCGTTGATTTTTCGAAGGCGAAGACGCGCAGTAAGAGCGATCTTGCGCTGACGGTCGACACCGTTATGCGTACGCTGAAGCTTGGTGCGAGAATGAAATAATCCACATAAAACAGGAAAGAGCCTCGGTTTTGCCGAGGCTCTTTTGCATTATTCCTGCGTTTTCATATACTCGCTCGGCGACAGTCCATACGCCTTTTTAAAGCGCTGTGAAAAGTAGCTGATGCTGTCGAAGCCGCACCGCGTTGCAACCTCGCTGACGGGGTAAATGCCCGTGTCGAGCAGTGCCTTTGCGTTTTCAAGCCGCACCTTCGCGACGTATTCTATCGGCGACATACCGACGCACGTACGGAACTCGCGGCGAAAATATACGTCGCTTACGTTTGCATCGGCAGCTAGTGCGCTTATGGAAAGGTCAGGCTCGGAGTAGTAATGGTTTATAACGTCGAGGGCGTGGCGTATGCGCTTTGGTACGGCGTGACGCTCGCTTCTTGTAAGGTCGGACGTAAGCTGCGCAAATATCGCGTAGAGAAGCGACAGACAGCGGTAGTCGCGCTCGTAGCCTGCGCGGTATCCTTCGCACAGAACCCGGAAAAGATTTTCGTATTCTATTCCCGATGCGGGCTTGTAGACGAATGCAGTGCAGTCGCACTCCTCGAAAAGCTCGAAGTGGACAGAGTACGCAAGTCCGTCATCGTGCGCCACCTCGCTGTACGCAACGCCGCTCGGAATGTACGTTATGCTTCCTGCGTCGGAAACGAGCGGCTTTTGTGCACCGTCGGGTGTGATGACCTTCGTGCCGTAGACACGTAGCGTAAGCGTATGAACGCGCTTTGCACCGACGTGGACGGATTTTGATTTGTTATATTTATAGCTGTGGGCAATCAGTCTGCTCACGGTCATATTCTCGGAGAAAATCACTTGTAAATCACCCCTTATAATACTACTATAACATATTCTACGTAAAAAATCAAGTTTCGAAAAAATAAAATATATTGCGTTTACTTATTGAAGGCGTGCAGATGCGGTGATATACTGTAGAAGAGGTGCGCCGAGTGCGGTTGCACAAATAAAAAATCAAGAGAGGCTTTACATATGAACGATCTCAAAAAGAAAATCGAAGAAGCTGTCAAGCGTGAGGGTGTTGATCTCATCGGCTTTGCTCCGAAGTCCCGCTTTGACTGCGTAGAACCCCAGAAGAATCCCTTTTCTATTTTCCCGGAAGGAAAGACAGTTATAATGGTGGGTAAGCGTATCTGCCGCGGCGCGCTTCGCGGAGTTGAAGAGGGAACCAATTTTGGCGACTACGCGCTTTTTGGCGCAAAGTGGCTCGAGGATGAGTTCCTTTCCATTGCTTGCTACGGCCTTACCAACGCGCTCGAGGACGAGGGCTGGGAAGCAGTTCCGCTTTTCCCGAATCCTTCTGAAATCGGTCCGAGCGGTGTTTCCGTTGCAGACGGCAGACCTGCACCTAACGTATTCCCCGATTTTGACTATGCGGCAGTTGCCTGCGGACTTTGCGAGATCGGTCTTGGCGGAATTCCGCTTTCCGAGCGCTTCGGTCCCCGTCAGCGCTTCCATATGATCATCACCGATGCAGAGATCGAGCCTACTCCTATTCGCGAGGGTAGCATCTGCGATGCTTGCGGTAAGTGCGCGAAGGCTTGCCCTCTCGGCGCTATCAGCGAAACCGAAACCGAGGAGATCGAGATCTGCGGCAAGAAGATGACTGTTGCGAAGATCGACTACGAAAAGTGCAAGACCTGTAAGAACGGCGCTGTTCCGAACCGCTTCTCAAGTGCGGCTCGTCCTGACCGTATGGCAGCGCTCTGCACCCGTACCTGCATCTGCCACCTCGAGGCTGAGGATAAGCTTACTAACAAGTTTGAAACCGAGTTCAGACATCGCGACGCGTGGGCGATCGGCACCTGCGCACGTGCGGCGGAAGGTGACGGTCAGACCGTTGAAGGCGGCTCCTTCATTCGCGGTAAAAAGTAATTGAGGGGTGTACGATGAAACTTACATCTCAAATGATAAAGGACAAGGCAGCGGAGCTTGGCATCGACTGTATTGCTATCGGTAACATCGAGCGCTTTAAGGATGCTCCCGAGCTTATGTCGCCGCTTACGTATTTCCCCGAGGCAAAATCGGTTATTGCCGTTGCAATGCGTATTCCGCGCGGTACCTATCGCGGAATTGAGGAGGGTACGCACTGGCACAACTATACCTTCTACTCCTACAATAAATTAAACTCACTTTTCAGACCTAGAAAGTCCTATGACCTTTGCTGCTTCATCGAGGATCACGGCTGGGAGGCGGTTGCACACTATCCCGCAGTTCCCGAGGGTAATGGCATGAGAGAGCCGGTTGCTCCCGATAAGGTTCCCGCAGACGTTATCTGCAGCGTTCGTATTATTGCGGCAGGCTGCGGACTTGGCGAGGTGGGCTGGTCGAAGGTGTTCCTTACCAAAAAGTTCGGTCCCAGAGTTCGACTCGGACTTATCTTCACCGACTGCGAGCTTGAGCCCGATCCGATACTCGACACCGGTGACATCTGTCTGCACTGCGGCGCGTGCGTACGCGAGTGCCCCGGTAACGCTGTTCCTCCCGTTAAGGAAAAGGATAAGCGCCTTTACGTTGACTTCGGCGGCGAGAAGCAGATCTGGTACGGCGACGTTCGTATGGGTAGATGTACACTCAGCCACCACGGCTTTAACAATATCTGCTCACCGTTCCTTAAGAAGGAATTCCCGAATATGGCGTTCGACGTTAAATCGAGTGAAATGACCGAGGAGGAGGCGTATATCCTCTGCTATTCGCTTGCTAACGCGAAGTGGTTCCGCAAGCCCGAGAATACCTCTGTTATGGGTTACTACGACTACATTCTCTCTCACACCGGATATTTCGCAATATGCGGTGCAAAGGGTTGTATCCGCGCTTATATGAATGCGCTTGAGAAGAGCGGGCGTATCGAAAACACGTTCCACAATCAGTTCTACAAAAAGAAGAGCTGGACGCTCGAAAACGAGCCTCAAAAGGTGTCAACCGGCGTAAACCCGTATCGCGAGGAATACCTTGACAAGAAGTATCCCGGTATTCGCAAAAATGAGTACGTTATGGCTGGAAGCGACGAGGAAAAATAAGCTTTAATAATACAAAACAACCGCAGAAAATTCTGCGGTTGTTTTTTGCTTTGTAGAATTTATGCTACGGTGAACTCACACTCAAACTCTACACCGTGTACGGTGAAGGTGATG
>JAZQZL010000082.1:0-10371 GCA_045634005.1 Candidatus Flemingiibacterium sp.
CCGCACACGTCCGAGCTTGTCTGATATTTGCGCTGTTACAGCATAAGAAAGCACCTGCCATATAAGCAGGTGCTATTTTTATACAAGCGGATCGAAGAACTCGCGAAGTGCTGCGATGTACGTGTCGCGGTCGACAGGGAAGCACAGACCGTGTCCGGCACCCGTTGTTATAACAAGGCGCTTGTTTTCAGAAATGCACGCCTCATAGTTTGCCGTGCTCATCTCGCACGGAACGAAATCATCAGTGTCGCCGTGGAAGAATATTACGGGCAGACGGCATTTTTTCATCGCATCGATTGGCGAAGCTCTGTTTGTGTCAAAGTGCCCGAACAGAATTCCTCCGAGCCTTATGAGCGGATAGAAAATTTGCGGCAGCTTCATATCGCGCAGAACCTTTTTGATTATCTCCCGTGACGACGTGTAGCCGCAGTCGGCGAGCACGCCGATGACGTTTTTGGGAAGCTCACGCGCGGATGTGATGAGTACCGTCGCGGCACCCATTGATATGCCCGTCAGTATTATTTTCGCATCGGGATCTATGTTCCGGAGTATGAAATTTACCCACCTCTCACAGTCGTGGCTTTCCTTGGCGCCGAACGTGATAACGCGTCCGTCACTTTCGCCGCTTGCGCGATGGTCTACGATAAGCGCGCTGTGACCGAGCGCAAAGCACCGTGCAACGCCGCCGCTGAGGTCGCGTCTTGACGTGCCGCGGTACCCGTGCATTAAAAGCTCTATCGGTGCATCCTTTGAGTATTCGAAGTACCGTCCGCGGAGTGTCAGCCCGTCAAACGAGCGTATTGATACGCGTTTGTATGGCATTTCGTCAGCCGCTTTGATCCACGCCGCCATCTGCTCACGGAACGGAACGTAAACCTCGCCCTCGGGGATCGGCGAGTCATCGGTACCTGTGCGCTTTGGCGAATAGAACACTATAAAAAAGCATACCGCAGATGTGATTAGTATCAGCGCCGCAAGCGCGGCAAGTATAACGAGAAAAACGGTCATTGCTTGCTCCTTCAAAATTGCTTATAAATAAATTTTACCACCAAAATCGGTTTTTTTCAACTTTTGACGGCGAAAAAATATTTTTTGTTGCATTTTTCGTCGAAATAAGGTATAATAGAGAGTAATATTACATTTTGGAGAGTGACGGCGTGAATATAGACGTAAATTACAAAAACAAAAAACGGTATAATACGGCGAAGTATCCTATAAGACAGCCGCTTATAATAGTTTTTCTTATATGGTTTCTTTCAAAGATAATACTTATCGGCAAAAAGTATAAGGTTGAGAAGATAAATATGGAGGGGCTGAAGCCGCCGTATATGGTGCTCTCCAACCATATGTATTTTATCGACTTCGAGCTTGCCGCGATGGCGACGTTCCCTTATCGCGTGAATAACGTCGTCAGCATAGACGGATACTATCGCCGCCCGTGGCTTATGGAGCTTATCGGAGCGATCTGTACGCGTAAGTTTACGATGGATATGCACCTGCTTCGCTCGATAAAGCACGTCTTTAAGAAGGGCGACATACTGTTTATGTATCCCGAGGCGCGCTACTCGCCCTGCGGAGTTAATTCGTATATACCCGACTCGGTCGGTATGCTCATAAAGCGCAACAAGGTTCCCGTTGTTGCTATTCTTCACCGCGGCAACCATCTCCACTCGCCCTTCTGGAATTACAGAAAAAAGCGCAGGGTTCCGCTTCATACCACAGCGACACAGATACTCACAGCCGAGCAGATAGAGCGTATGAGCGTCGATGAAATAAACGCGGCGGTGCGCGAGGCGCTTACATACGACGATTATAAGTATATGAAGGAAAACGGAATTAAGATAACCGAGCCCTACCGCGCAGAGGGACTTCACAAGGTGCTCTATCAGTGCCCGCACTGCAAAACTGAGTCGAAGATGGCATCTGAGGGCGCCGAGATATTCTGCACCGAATGCGGCAAGCGCTGGCGATTTAACGAGGACGGCACACTTACCGCGCTTGAGGGCGAAACCGAGTTCTCGCATATTCCCGATTGGTTTAATTGGGAGCGCGAGCAGGTCGCGGCGCAGGTTGAGCGCGGAGAATATAGCTTCGAGGACGAGGTTGAGGTATATTCGATGCCTCGCTGCTGGCGCTTTGAAACGCTCGGCAAGGCAAAGCTTCGCCACGATACAAACGAGGGCTTCGTGCTCGAGGGCGAGTATAACGGCGAAAGATACCGCATTAACCGCGCTCCGATGCAGACCAACAGCCTGCATATCGAATACGATTACTGCTATATAAAGCCGTTCGACTGCGTGGATATTTCTACCGAGAACGATTCGTTCTACTGCTATCCCACCAAGGAGAACGTGGTAACGAAAATGGCATTCGCCACCGAGGCGATATACGCGATGCACCTTCGCGCGACAAGATGCGCTGATGCGGCAGAGGTAGCGGCTAAATAAAAATTACTCCCGAGGATGGCGTTGTGTTCCTAAGGACAGTTTTTACAACAATTCAACAGAAAGATAAGCGGTTACAGCAGAGGCTCCCTTGTGTAAAGGGAGCTGTCAGCGAAGCTGACTGAGGGATTGTTTTGATAAAGATTTTAACTTTTACAATCCCTCCGTCACGACGTTGCCGTGCCACCTCCCTTTACACAAGGGAGGCTTTTTGTTTGCTCGTAAGTGCGCACTTACTCACCACTATTGTGGTAGTGCGATCCAATAAATACAACAAGCCTCCGACAAGGATTTTTTCCTATCGGAGGCTGCTATTATTTATTAACCAAAGCGAGCATTTTTTGATACTGTTCGTTTGTTTTTAAGGATTCAAATCGAGGATCAGTAAGCTTGGTTACTAAATTCTGATGTCTATCAATCCTCTTGTGGTATAATCCGTGAGGAATCGAATTCAAAAGCGGAGTTATCGTTTTAGTATTATTATCTATCGTCGCATAATCATTTAAGTCGTAATTCACCATTTTTTCAAGATACGATAGAGCTTTATCAGGATATCCGTCTTTTAGATAAATCTCTGCAAGAAGTGCATAGAGATCGCCATGCTCACGATGATGAATGGGCGGCAAAACCCCATTATCTTTAAAAATACACTGTATCAATTCAAGAGAGGTTTCCAAGACACTTGCTGCATCTTTATATTTTTCTTGCAACATATAGCTTTTTGCAAGCTTTACGTTTATATTTAGCATCCCCTCAAGATAGTGCACAAATCCATATTGGCAGCTTTGGGCTTCTCGCTGGTAATCTTTTTTCCAATGAGCATAGTATGCGTACATAACATGATTATTAAAGTCGGCACGATACGGAAATTGTTCTGCATGAAACCACGCTTTCTCAAAATTCCCATACGCCGAGTGCAAAATAACCATTATCATATGAGCGCGTAAAACATCTGAAATGTTCTTTGAATATGAGATAACAAGATTGGCATATTTAACGCATTCTTTGTAGATACTCTCTGCGTGTTCAGCATCATAAAGCTCCTCGTTTTCGGGATAAGAAAGAGCAATACCCGTTTCCAAGCAGTGCATAAGCAGTATTGTATTGTTAGGATATATCTTCAATCCTTCTTTTACAGCAAGATACTTTCGGAAAAGACTTTCAGAGGTAAGCGGGCGCGAAAGAAGAGCTTGAGCGTTATTGACTATTTTCCATACTTCTTCCGTATCATTTGTCCCAAATGTTCCGAACAACACGTCTGTACTCACGCCAAACACATGCGCTATCGGAACAACTTGCGAAATGTCAGGCATTCCGGTATCATTTTCCCATTTTGAAACAGCTTGAAAAGTAACACCAAGCTGCTTGGCAAGTTCTTCTTGTGTAAGATTTCTTTCTTTACGCAATCGGCGTATGATCTGCCCCATTGTTTCTTTCATAATCGAACCTCCTGTTTAGGTAATTGGTTTGTGATTATATTATCGCATATTGTTTACACAAAAAGAAGCGACTTAAAAACGAGTTGCATTCAACTTTGCGTTGAGTTTATTATAGCATAAATAATAATAAAAAGCAAGAATACGGCATATTTCGCAAGAAATATGCCGTATTCTTGTAAAACTATCCTTTAGAACCCGAGGATAAATCCTCGGGAGTTTTTTTGCTCCTTTTCCTTCCCAAAAATTTTTCACTTTCCCTTGCTAAAACGTGAAAACTATGGTATAATTATAACAATCAATAAGCGTATTTTGCGCCACGTTACTTAAGGAGTGATATTTTTGAAGGTCGTACTTACAAATCTCACCAAAAAATTCCCGTCAAGAAATAAGAAAAGTGCGGACGTTATCGCCGTGAACGATTTTACGTTCGAGATTCCCGACGGCACGCTCGTCGGTCTGCTCGGTCCGTCCGGCTGCGGTAAGAGTACCACGCTCAACTTAATAAGCGGACTCTTAAAGCCGACTGACGGACACATCTTCTTCGGAGATGACAACGTTACCGATATGCCGCCCGAAAAGCGCGGTGTAGGACTCGTTTTCCAGAATTACGCGCTTTATCCGCACCTTACTGTTCTCCAGAATATCATCTTCCCGCTCGAAAACTTAAAGGGGAAGGATAAGATGACCAAGGCAGAGATGCGCGAGAAGGCGACCGAGATTGCAAAGCTCGTGCAGATCGATACTCTGCTTGACCGTAAGCCGAGCGAGCTTTCGGGCGGTCAGCAGCAGCGTGTCGCTATCGCGCGTGCACTCGTTAAGATGCCGCGTGTACTACTCCTCGACGAGCCTCTTTCTAACCTTGATGCGCGTCTGCGACTTGCAACGCGTGAGGAGATCAAGCGCATACAGCGCGAAACCGGCATCACCACCGTTTTCGTAACGCACGACCAGGAGGAGGCGATGAGCATCTCCGATCTTATCGTCGTTATGAAGGACGGCGTGGTACAGCAGATCGGCAAGCCGCAGGAGGTCTATGACGCCCCCGTAAACCTTTTCGTCGCGAAATTCCTCGGCACGCCCCCAATCAACGTTTTTGACGGCGTGGTGAAGGGCGGCAAGCTCTACATCGGTGACGAGGCTGTGCTTGATGCGCCGAATGCGAAGGACGGGGAAGTGTACGTCGGCGTACGCCCCGAGGGCTTTGTTTTGAAGGCTGACGGCAAATTCTCGTGCACATTAAAGGCGGTCGAGGTAATGGGACGCGATATAAGCGTCGTATGCACGAATGAGCATATGCAATCGGAAACTGTCCGCGCGATCATCGACTCCGAGAACACTCCCGCAGTCGGCACGGGCACCGTCCGCTTCGATTTGAAGGCAGGCAAGGTCGATATATTCGATAAGGTAACCGAAGCGCGCATCGCGCTTTAGTGGAGAGCTGATATGGAAAAGAACAATTTTAAAGCGTGGCTGTACCTACTGCCGGCGATACTGTTCCTTGGCGTATTTATGGTATATCCGCTTATCGACGTGTTTATCTACTCATTTGAGCAGGGCTTTAACTCGTCCTCGCAGACATACAGCGGCATCGGATTTTATAACTATTCCTATATCCTGCATGACACGCTCTTTTTGCAGGCGGTGAAGAATACGTTTATCCTTGTTGTGATAACCGTTCCGCTGTCGACCGCAATCGCGCTTCTCATATCGCTCGGACTTTCCTCGATAAAGTGGCTTCGTAACCTCTTTCAGACGGTCTACTTCCTGCCGTATGTGACGAACACGCTCGCTGTCGGACTTGTCTTTATGATACTTTTCGATAAGACCGAGTATTCACAGGGACTTGTCAATATCATATTAAATCTTTTCGGCATGACGCCCGTAGACTTCATCGACGGTCCGTATTTTGCAAAAATGCTCGTGCTTTGTATCTACACCATATGGATAGTAATGCCCTTTAAGATACTAATTCTGACAAGTGCGCTTGCGTCCGTACGCAAGGATTATTACGATGCTGCAAAGGTGGACGGTACCTCGCGTTTCCGCATTTTCAGAAAGATAACGCTTCCAATGATCTCGCCGATGATATTCTACCTCGTTATAACTGGCTTTATCGGCGCGTTCAAGGCGTACAGCGACGCAGTTGCGCTCTTTGGCGAAAACCTTAACGCCGCAGAGATGAATACAATCGTCGGTTACGTTTACGATATGCTCTACGGAGAGGGCGGCGGATTTCCGTCGTACGCATCCGCGGCGGCTATCGTACTCTTTGTAATCGTGCTTACCATAACCTGCATCAATCTTATGGTAAGCAAAAAGCACGTGCACTATTAAAGGAGGCGCAGTATGAATACTATCAAAAACAAAGCGCACTCCGACGTAGGTGCGAGGATTGGCAAGTGCGCCGTTTACGCTCTGCTCATACTATGGGCGCTTATAGTCCTGTTCCCGTTTTATTGGATGGTGCTTACGAGCGTCAAGGGCTACGGCGCGTACAACGCGGAGCAGATACCGCAGTTTTTCACGCTCTCACCGACGCTTGAGAATTACGTGACGGCGTTCACCGAGGTGCCGCTTATGCGGTATTTCACGAACACGGTCATTTTCACCGTCGCGACGACTGCGCTTATGCTCGTGGTGATAATCCCCGCGGCGTTCGCGTTCTCGCGTCTTGAGTTTCGCGGCAAGAATTTACTTTTCACGCTGTTCCTCGCGCTTATGATGATACCGAACGAGCTTGTTATCATTACTAATTTTATCACCGTAACAAGCCTCGACCTTCGCAACACCTTCACGGGACTTATTCTCCCGTCGGTGACGTCGGTGTTCTACATCTATCTCCTCAAGGAAAATTTCGCGCAGATACCCGATGAGCTTTACCTTGCGGCGAAGGTGGACGGCACGTCCGATTTCAAGTATTTAAGACGAGTAATGCTCCCGATATGCAAGCCGACGGTCATTACCGTTACCATTTTGAAGGTCATCGAGTGCTGGAACTCTTACGTGTGGCCGCGTCTTATCACGGACGACGAGTCGTATTTCCTCGTATCAAACGGTATTCAGCAGATACGCGAGGGTGGATTTGGACGCGCTAACATTCCTGCGATGATGGCGGCTGTCGTGGTAATATCCGCGCCGCTTATCGTGGTATTCATTATCTTCAGAAAGAAGATAATGGCAGGCGTTGCGAGAGGAGGTACGAAGGGATGAAACGGTTTATCACTCTTTGGCTCGTGCTCCTGTTTGTCCTGCCGATTCTTGTGTCGTGTCACGGCACGAAGGGCGCAAGCGAGTTCGTTTTGCCTGATGAATTTGACACCTCTCGCGAGTATGAGATAACCTTCTGGGCAAAAAACGATACCAACAAAACGCAGGTGAATATCTATAAAAAGGCTATCGAGGATTTCGAGGCACTGTACCCGAATATCACCGTAACGCTCCGACTTTACAACGACTACGGAAAGATATATCAGGACGTGCTGACGAACATCGCGACTGATACGACGCCCAACGTCTGCATAACCTATCCCGACCATATCGCAACGTATATGACGGGCGAAAACACGGTAGTGCCGCTGGGCGCTCTTATGTCCGACAAAAGGTACGGTCTTGGCGGTAGCGAGATTAAATTCGACTCGCCGAGCGTTGATGAGATAGTTCCCGAGTTTCTTTCGGAGTGTAGGCTCGAGGGCGAGTATTACGCCCTGCCGTATATGCGCTCGACCGAGGCGTGCTACGTCAACAAGACGTACGTTGAGGCGCTCGGATTTGAGCTTCCCGAAGCCCTTACGTGGGATTTCGTGTGGGAGGTAAGCGAAGCCGCTACGGCTAAAAATGAGGACGGCACGTTTAAGGTGAACGGCAAGAAAACGATGCTTCCGTTCATTTACAAATCTACCGACAATATGATGATAACGATGTTACATCAGCTCGGAGCAGGATACTCGAGCGTGCGCGGCGACATTCTTCTCTTTAACGAAACGACAAGCGAGCTTCTTGCAGAAATAGCCGAATATACCAAGCTCGGCGCTTTCTCGACGTTTGGAATTTCGGGCTATCCCGCAAACTTTTTAAACGCAGGACAGTGTATTTTTGCCATCGATTCGACCGCCGGTGCGACGTGGATGGGCTGTGAGGCGCCGCTTATTGATATAAGCGAGGAAAATCTCGTCGAATTTGAAACGGTCGTTATGCCTATTCCGCAGTACGACACGGAAAATCCCTCGATGATATCCCAAGGCCCTTCGATGTGCATATTTAATAAGGACGACAAGCAGGAGGTCCTTGCATCGTGGCTGTTCTGTCAGTATATGCTGACAAACGAGGTGCAGATCGCGTACTCGCAGACCGAGGGCTACGTTCCCGTAACGACCAAGGCGCAGGAGTCGGACGAATATCTCGATTACCTCTCGCGCAGAGGTGAGGACGGCGACTTTTATTACAGCATCAAGCTCGATGCTACGAAGCTGTTACTTGACAATACCGAAAACACCTTCACAACGCCCGTGTTTAACGGCTCGACCTCGCTTCGCAATGCAGCAGGCGAGCTTGTTGAGGACGTTACCAAATCCGTTAAGCGCAAACAGGACGTGGACGCGGCATACATCGAGGAGCTTTACGAGCGCGTAACGCTGCTTTGCCGCCTTGACCAGATAGAGCTTTCGTCGAGTGTATCCGACCTTGGTCCGCTCCCCACAGAGTCGGTCGTGCTTATAGGCGCGCTTATCACTGTATGGGTATTTATAGGCGCTTCGGCACTTGTTGGGGTAATAAAAAAAGTAAAAAAATGATATAAGGTCTTGACTTTTTATAATTTTCGTGTATAATATTAGGTGTATAGGTTTGGTATGCGGTAACGTATACTGACACAAAACATTTTAGAAACCAATAAGGAGAAAAATTATGAAGAAGTTTTTAGCTATTCTTTTGGCTCTCACCCTCGTGTTTGCTATGGCAGCTTGCAACAACACCAATCCCCCCGTTGACGGCACTGATCCCGTAGACAGCACCACTCCCGCTGACGACACTGACGACACCACCGACACCACTCCCGCAGACACCGATCCCGTTGAGGATCCTGCAGAGGTTATGAGCTACGACGAGTACGTTGCGGCTGAGCTCGACTCCGAGGTTCTCGTTGAAGTTTACGTTCAGGCTACCCAGTCCTGGTGGGAAGACAAGATCACCGTTTACGCTGCTGACGAAGACGGCGCATACTTCATCTATGAGATGGAGTGCTCCGAGGATGACGCTGCAGCTCTCGTTCCCGGTACCAAGATCCTTGTAAACGGTTACAAGGCTGAGTGGTCCGGCGAGGTTGAGATCGTTGACGCTACCTTCGAGTTTGCAGGCGACGATACATACGTAGCAGAGGCAGTTGACGCTACCGAGCTTCTCGGCACCGACGAGCTCATCGACCTCCAGAACCAGCTCGTAGCATTTAACGGTCTTACCGTTAAGTCCATTGAGTTCAAGAACGACGGCGGCGATGACATCTACGTTACCGTTACCAAGGACGACGTTGACTACAGCTTCTGCATCGAGGTTTACCTTACCGGTACCGAGACTGAGGTTTATCAGACCGCTTCCAACCTCAAGGCTGGCGATATGATCAACGTTGAGGGTTTCGCTTACTGGTATGAGGGCATCAACACCCACATCACTGCTATCGAGGCTGCTAAATAAGTTTTACTTATAACAAATTAAGACACGGCTTAAAAAGCCGTGTCTTTTTGTATCTAAAAGTAAAAACAGTGTTTACAATCCGCGCTTGTTGTGATATACTATATTATGTGATATTATGATTAATTCGAGGTGCACAATGTCAAAGCTTACCGAGTTTAAAAAATACATAAACGGAAAAACAGCCGCAGTTGTCGGTATCGGCATATCGAATACGCCGCTTATAGATTTTCTTCTCTCCTGCGGCGCGAACGTTACCGCGCGCGATATGAAGGACAGAGAAAAGCTCGGTGCGGTTGCTGACACGCTCGAAAAGAAGGGCGTAAAGCTTATACTCGGCGCGGACTATCTCGAAAATTTCACAGAGGATATTATATTCAAGGCGCCCGGAATCAGATGCGACAAGCCGCAGTTTATAGCGGCGGTAGAGCGCGGCGCTGTGCTTACAAGCGAGATGGAGGTATTCTTCGAGCTTTGTCCCTCAAAGATATTTGCGCTGACGGGCAGTGACGGTAAGACAACAAGCACCACGCTCACATACAAAATGCTCGAGCTTGAGGCAGAGAAGCGCGGCCCGGGCGCTCGCGTATGGGTTGGCGGCAACATCGGAAAGCCGCTCCTTCCCGAGATAGATGCAATAAAGGAAAATGATTTCGTTGTTCTGGAGCTTTCAAGCTTCCAGCTTCACGCGATGAAGTGCTCGCCGTATGCGGCGGCGATAACCAACGTGTCGCCAAATCACCTCGACTGGCATACGGATATGGACGAATACACGGCGGCAAAGCGCAACATCTTCGGCGGCGACA
>JAZQZL010000083.1:0-9724 GCA_045634005.1 Candidatus Flemingiibacterium sp.
GCAACTCACACCTACACCGTCGTCTGCGGTGACGACGGCAAATACCGCTTCGACGGCGAGTTTGTGCTTCCGATACAGATCGCCGAGGGATTAGTCGAGAGCGAGTAAAAATCACTTCGCACAGCCAATATATTACCTTGACAAAATATGCCTTGCGGTGTATAATACTTACGTAAGTAAGTTCTCGCCGCGGGCATATTATTCGTCAAGAAGGGAGATGCGCCGATGTTTAAATCAGTATTTACCAAATACATAACTGCGTTTACGCTCATAATCGCGGTATGCTTTATCATTCTGACGGCCATTCTCTGTACGATGGTTGGCGGTTGGTCAGCTAATATAAAATCCGATATGGTCGGAAAAAGCGCGGACGTAGTCGCGGAAAGTATACAGGAAAGCTTTTTGACGAGCAATCAGACCGATTTCAATCAGTTCGTGTACTATAACCGCAGTCAGCTGACACAGCTTCTGACTGCCCTTGCCGACTACAGCGACGATATACACATAATTATCCTCGATTCATTCGGCTCGCCGCTCGCTCACGATAACGGCGTATCTGTCGGTTATATGAACTCAAACGTGCCCGAGGGAGTTATGTCCGAGATCGGAAGCCTCGGCTCACAGCGCATTGTCGGACGCATCGACGGCGTATTCGAAGACGATCACATTTCCTTCATCTGCCCTATATACGACGTCGGGGGCGAGCTTGCGGGAGGAGTACTTGCGTGCTCTGCTTCGGAGCAGACCTATGCGCTGATCGAGACCATGGTCAAAACTATAGTTCTCTCTTGTCTTTGGATAATGCTTGCAGCACTTGTTGCCGTATATTTCATCTCCGAAAAGATAATTGATCCGCTAAAGCAAATGTCAAAGGCAGCAAAATCGTTTGCCGCAGGTAAATTTGACGTACGCGTTCCCGTCAAGGGACGCGACGAGGTCGCAGAGCTTGCGACGGCGTTCAACAATATGGCATCGTCTATGTCAAAGCTTGAGGATATGCGCCGCACGTTCCTCTCCAGCGTATCACACGATTTGCGCACGCCGATGACGACCATATCCGGCTTCATCGACGGTATCCTCGACGGTACTATTCCGCCCGAAAAGCACGAATACTATCTCGATATAATCCGCACCGAGGTGCGACGCCTCGCACGCCTTGTGGCAAGTCTTCTCGATATCACCCGTATACAGGCAGGCGAGCGCAAATTCAACAAAACCACGTTTGACGTGTGCGAGATGGCAAGACTTATCCTCATCTCGTTCGAGCAGAAGATAGACGAAAAGCATCTCGACGTCGAGTTTGACACAAAACGCGATAAAATGACGGTATATGCCGACCGCGACGCTATTTATCAGATACTCTACAACATCTGCGACAACGCGGTAAAATTCTCGCGTGAGTGCGGAAAATACAGAATAAGCATCATCGAGCGTGAGAAGAAGGTGTATATTTCCGTATTCAACGAGGGCACAGGAATTCCCGAGGGGGAGCTTCCGTTCGTATTCGAGCGATTCTACAAGAGCGACAAGAGCCGCGGACTTGACAAGACAGGCGTCGGGCTCGGTCTTTACATCGCCAAGACAATAATCGACGCGCACGACGAGGAGATATGGGTAAAGAGCGTTCACGGCGAAAACTGCGAGTTTGTGTTCACCCTTCCCTACACTCCCGAAATAACGGTCAAGGACTAAAAAATTCACAATTTCAGTGTGGATTTTTCCATTCACTCTGCGTTATAATTTTATTAGACGTTTAAAGTAAACGTTAACTGTAAAAACTAAACACGAAAACTATTTTAAGGAGGACACAAATATGAATCTCAAGGGAACAAAGACCGAAGCTAATCTCGCCGCTGCATTCGCAGGCGAATCCCAGGCGCGCAACAAGTACACCTACTACGCTTCCAAGGCAAAGAAGGAAGGCTACGAGCAGATCGCACAGCTTTTCCTCGAAACCGCTGAAAACGAAAAGGAGCACGCAAAGATCTGGTTCAAGCTTCTCCACGACGGTATCGGCTCTACCGCCGAGAACCTGAAGGACGCAGCCGAAGGCGAAAACTACGAGTGGACCGATATGTACTCGCAGATGGCAAAGGATGCTCGCGAGGAGGGCTTTGACTACATCGCAAAGCTTTTCGAGGGTGTTGCAGCTATCGAAAAGACTCACGAGGAGCGCTATCGCAAGCTTCTCGCTAACGTTGAGGGCGGCCTCGTATTCTCCCGCGACGGCGATATGATCTGGGAATGCGGCAACTGCGGTCACATTCACATTGGTAAGGCAGCTCCCGAAGTTTGCCCCGTATGCGCTCATCCCAAGGCATACTTCAAGATCAAGGCACAGAATTATTAATCATCAAAAAGAAAAGCACTTGCGAAAAGCAAGTGCTTTTTTGTTTTATATAAGTCCAAGTCGAACGAACGCGTTGTAAAGTCCGTCCTCGTCGATGTCGTCTGTTATCATATCAGCGACAGCCCTTGCGCTTTCGTCAGCGTTGCCCATCGCAACTCCAACGCCGGCCGCCTTCAGCATCTCGACGTCGTTTCCGCCGTCGCCGACTGCAACCGCATCGCGTATGTCTGCGCCGACGTAGTCCATAAGGAATCTCACAGCGGCACCCTTGCTTACATCAGAAAGAGTGATCTCCCCCCACGTTGAGGGCATATTGTTAAAGCTGAACGGGTCCACGTTGAACGCAGGGCCGAGTCGCTTCTTCATTTCATCGATGTCTATATTGGCACATCCGTACATTCCCTTTTCGACGTTTTCAATCTTGTCTGTATCCGAGAAGGTAATATTTCCGTAAGCCTCTACAACCACCTCGCGTTCAAGTCCGTCATCGACAAGAGCGTCACATATACGGTCATAATCCTTTTGTGTTCCGCCGAGGGCGTGTCCGAGGAAATAGAGTATGCTTGCGCCCGTGCTTTCCATCGTATTTACAACGTGCAAAAACAATTCCCTTGAAAAGCTTTTATGGAATATTTCCTTGCCGTCCCAGATCACAGTCGCTCCGGACGACACTATAATTCCGTCAAAATCAAACGCTTCAAGTAACCACGGATAAATCTGTTCGTAGTAACGTCCGGTGCAGATGAGGATCTTGTGACCGTTCTTTTTTGCCAAGGTAAGCGCCTTCTTGGCGGACTCGGGCATCTCGCACTTCATATTAACGAGAGTTCCGTCTATATCGAGAAAAATATATTTAGTATTCAAAATTACTCCTTAACTGCGTTTACCGCCGCCTCAAGTCCGAGGATATAACTGTCCGTTCCGTGTCCGCTTATCTGTGTGATGCAGACATCTCTGATAACGGAAATCCTTCTGAATTCCTCACGCTCGTGAATATTGGACATATGCACCTCAACGACGGGAAGCCTTATCGCCTCGATAGCATCGCGAATAGCGTACGAATAGTGTGTGTACGCACCTGCATTCAAAACGATCGCATCTATGCCGCCGTTTGCCATAGGCCTTGCCGCGTGAAGTCGGTCGATGAGCGCCCCCTCGTGGTTTGACTGATAAAACTCAACCTCCACGCCAAGCTCTGCCGCCTTCTCTGCGATTTTAGCGTTTATCTCATCGAGCGTCATCGTGCCGTAATGCTCTGCCTTTCGCTCACCTGTGAGATTAATGTTAGGACCGTTCATAACAAGGATCTTCATTACTGATTTCCCCCACGCTTAAGGTAATATTCCTTCATCGCCAAAGCATCCTCGGTCTGATCGCCTGCCGATTCGCTGATGATGCGCGGGAATACGTTCTCCTTGATTATTGCTTCAATGAGCGGCTCAAACGGTGGCTCAAAGCCGTCATCCTTAAAGTTGACGTGACGCTTTTCACCCTGCTTTGTATACTCGATTTTAGAGAAGTGGCAGTGAAGCGTTTTCGCATATTCGTCGCCAAGACGGTCGCCTATCTTATCGAACACCGCGCGGTAATCGTCTACGCTGACGAATACTCCACCCGTCGGAGTTTCATCACCGCCGTCGAATATGCCGCTTTCAAATCGGCCTCGACAGTTTAGATGTCCAAAATCGACAACAGGATGGAGCATCGGTGACACCTTGCAAAGCGTGAGTACTTCGTCGAGTGTACCGAGCTGATTTAATTTGCCCATCGTTTCAAGGCATATACGGATATTAGTCTGGCCGATTTCTTCAAAAAGCTTGTAAAGCGTATCCGCGGCATAATCCATCGCCTGCGCGCGGCTTATCTTCGCCGCACTGCCCGTGTGGACAACGATAGTATCGGCGCCAAGGCATTCCGCCGCCCAAAGACTCTTTTTGATATATTCAATGCTGTTAAGGCGCTTGTCAAGCTCCGTGCTCGACAGCGAGATAAAATACGGCGCGTGAAGCGACATTAGAATGCCGTTCTTTTTTGCCTCCTCGCCAACCTTGCGCATAGATGCCTCGCCAGCCATAAAGCCGCGACCTGCCTGATATTCATACGCATCTACGCCACGCGAAGCCAGCCACGCAGGTGCTTCGTGTGTATGCTTTTTACCGTCCGCAAAGAAGCTGTCCGAGCTTCCCGCAACACCGAATTTTGCACTCAACATCGTATTTATCCTTTCTACTTTATCAAATCAAACGCGCGCTCACACGCGTCCCCGTCGGGCATAACATCCGACCATTTCTCAAACGCCGCCGCACCTTGATAAACAAGCATCCAAAGTCCGCTCATTTCGATAAGTCCGCGCGAGCGTGCACGCAATAGAAGCGCCGTTTCAAGCGGATTGTAAACTGCGTCTATCACCATTGCGCCGTCTGGCATCGCGTCGATAAAATCAAGCGATTCAAACTCCGGCTTGCCGCTCATACCGAGCGATGTGCAGTTTATAAGAATATCTGCCTTGGCTGCCGCGCCTTCAAGCGACGGCAAATCAAACGCAAGGCACTCGCACTCACCGCCAAGCATATCGCGAAGCTCGTGTGCGGCAGAAAGCGTACGGTTAATAACGGTAAGCTCTGCCCCCGCATTTTTTAAGGAAAGCGCCGCAGACCTCGCCGCTCCGCCTGCACCGAGAAGGACGACTTTTTTGCCCTTCACTATATCCGAAAGCGGAGTATCGTCAAGAGCGTATCCATGGCGAATGGTCATCAGTATGCCCACTCCGTCCGTCGTATCGGCGTAAAACTCGCCGTTTTCAATTGCGACAGTATTGACCGACGCAAGTGTTTTTGCCTCATCGGTAAGATGATGCGCGATGCGCGACATCTCGGTTTTTAACGGCATCGTGCAGTTAAAGCCGTCGTAGCCCTCGCGCATAAGTCGTGTGACCGTGTCAAAAAGCGTGTCCTCGGTCACCTCGATGCGTTCGTAGGAGAATTCGGGGATTCCGACGTTACGCGCAAACGACGCTTGAAGCTGCGGCGAGCGGCTGTGTGCAATCGGTGAGCCGAGCACCGCGAGCTTTAATTTATCCTTCATCGTTACGCCTCGTTTTTCTTTCTGTAAAGGCGAAGAAACGGCTTTTCAAGAACTCTTTTCGCTCTGAAGAAAAGTGTTTTCTTATCCTTGATCGGCGGCACTAAAAACGCCTTTATGCCGAGGCGCTTGCCTGCCCAGACATCCGTGAAGAGCTGGTCACCGACACACGCGGTATTATCAATAGTCGTACCCATATGTGACATCGCTTCACGAAGATAGCGCCTTGATGGCTTCATAGCGTCCGCGTGGTAGTAGCATCCGAGGCCCTCGCAAAATCCTTCAACACGCGGCGCGTGATTGTTGGATACAAATGCCGTCTGAATGCCCGCCGCGTGCATAGCATCAAGCCAAGCGGCAACGCTTTCGGTCGGCTTTGGGTCATCGTATGTAACGAGTGTATTATCTATATCGAGTATAAGTGCGCGAACACCGAGTGCTGTAAGCTCCTCGGGAGTTATCGCATATATGTCGCTGTATATTTTTGTCGGTAAAAGCTTTTCAAGCACGTGCATTACCTCCGTTTTTGCATATATGATTATTCTATCATATTTTACGCTGTATCGCAAGTGGTTTTGCAAAAAAACCGTCCGTTCGCACGGACGGTTTTAATATTATGCGGTAACGATGCCTGCAGCCTCGTGAAGCTTCAAATACTCCACCGCTTCCTCACGCATCTTATACTTGAGTATCTTGCCTGCCGCGTTCATCGGGAAGCCCTCGACAAAGCGGATATATCTCGGGCACTTGTGCTTTGCCATATTCGCGAGGCAGAACGCCTTCATCTCTTCCTCGCTCGAGCTTTCACCCTCGTTAAGAACGATGCACGCCATAACCTCCTCGCCGTACTGCTTGTCGGGTACGCCGATTACCTGAACGTCCTTGACCTTCGGGCTTGTGTAAAGGAAGTCCTCGATCTCCTTGGGGTAAATGTTCTCACCGCCGCGGATGATCATATCCTTGATACGTCCCGTGATCTTATAGTAGCCGTCGGGAGTGCGTCTTGCAAGGTCGCCCGAGTGGAGCCAGCCGTCAGCGTCGATAGCCGCCGCGGTAGCCTCGGGCATCTTGTAGTATCCCTTCATTATGTTGTAGCCGCGAGCGCAGAACTCACCGTCAACGCCATCGGGTACTTCCTCACCCGTTTCGGGATCAATGATCTTCGTTTCAACCGCGAACATACTCTGTCCGACGGTGGTGCAGCGAAGCTCGAGCGGGTCGGTGGTCTTCGACATAGTGGTTGCAGGAGATGCCTCGGTCTGACCGTAAGTGATGCAGATCTCGGGCATATTCATCTTCTCGACAACCTCCTCCATAACCTTGATAGGACACGGAGAGCCTGCCATAATACCCGTTCTCATATGCGAGAAGTCGGTCTTCTCGAAATCCTCGTGGCCGAGCATTGCAATAAACATCGTCGGCACGCCGTGGAAAGCGGTGATCTTTTCCTTGTTGATGCAGTTGAGTCCCTTCTTCGGAGAGAACGCGGGGATCGGCGACATAGTAACGCCGTGCGTCATCGAAGCGGTCATTGCGAGTACCATTCCGAAGCAGTGGAACATTGGCACCTGGATCATCATACGGTCTGCGGTGGAAAGGTCCATACAGTCGCCGATCGCCTTACCGTTGTTAACTACGTTATAGTGCGTAAGCATAACGCCCTTCGGGAATCCGGTGGTACCGGAGGTATACTGCATATTGCACACGTCGTGCTTGTTGATCATAGCGGCACGGCGGTATACTGCATCAATGGGAGTACGCTCTGCCATAGCAACGGCCTCATCCCAGGTAATGCATCCGGGCTGCTTCGAGTCAACCGTGATAACGTTACGAAGGAACGGAAGCTTGCGGGAATGGATCGGCTTGCCCGATTCGTGAGTTGCAAGCTCGGGAATAAGCTGCTTTACGATTCCAACGTAGTCGGAATCCTTGTAGCCGTCAACCATAACGAGCGTGTGCGTGTCGGACTGACGGAGTAAGTACTCGAGCTCGTGGATCTTGTACGCGGTGTTTACGGTAACAAGCACCGCACCGATCTTAACGCTTGCCCAAAAGGTGATGTACCACGCAGGCACGTTAGTTGCCCAGATAGCAACGTGGTCGCCCTGCTTTACGCCCATCGAAATAAGCGCACGCGCAAAGGTGTCAACGTCGTCGCGGAACTCGGTATAGGTTCTGGTGTAATCGCATTCGGTGTAGCGGAACGCGTACTGATCTGGAAACTCCTCGCACATGCGGTCAAGCACCTGCGGGAAGGTGAGGTCGATAAGCTGATTCTTCGGCCAGACGTAATTGCCCGTGCCGCGATTGTTGGGAATGAGGTGACCTGCGGCGTGTGTTGTGCCGAGATACTGCTCCATAAAGTTAGCAAAGTGCGGGAATACGATACCTGCATCGGAGAGCTCGGGAGCATACTGCTTGAGCCATTCGAGCGAGATGTAGCCCTCGTAGTTGAGCGAGCGGAGTGCCTTTAAGTAGTCCGCCATCGGAGGCAGATCGCCTTCGCCGACGAGCTTATATACGACCTGTCCGTTTTCCTCAACGGAGTCCTTGATATGAACGTGCTTTATGAAAGCACCGAGATTTGTGATAGTAGTTTCGGGAAGCTCACCCTTAAAGCGGTACGGATGGTTAAAGTCCCAAAGAGCCGCAACGCTGTCGCTTGCGATCTTCGCAAGAACGTCAGCAAGACGTGCGGTATCGGAATATACGCCGTTGGTTTCGATAAGAAGCGTTACGCCTGCCGCCTCTGCAATCGGGGCGAGGAGCTTCATCGGCTCGATAACGTTTTCGTCGTCGAAATCGGTGGTGGGGCCTGCGGTGAGGTCGCCGAGCACGCGAATGTAGGGCGTGCCGAGCGCCTTTGCAAGCGCGATATATTTTTTGAGTTCTTCGATCGTTTCCGCGTGCTTTTCCTTGAAGCGAAGTGCACAGCCTGAGGAGAGGCAGCATACCTCGAGCTTCATTTTGCGGAGCTGCTCAACGGTCTTGTCAAGATTTTTTTCACTGAACGGAGAAGAATAGCCGGAGAAGATATCATTACCTAGACCGCGCATCTCAATTCCGTTAAAGCCAAAGTCTTTGGCTAGCGAGCAAATATCCGTCCAACTGAAATCAGGGCAACCGAGTGTAGAAAATGAGATCTTCATAGCTTTGTCCTCCTTTGTTAAAAATATTTGGCGCACCGCGCCGAAAGCTAAAAGTATCTATATATCCCCGAACACTCTTTTCGGAAATATATTAAACATTATACCACTACACGCGGTAAATTGCAATAGTTATTTTAAAATATCAGCACGGGAAAACGGAAAAACTTTTATATTTACACAAAAAGCCGTCGCCATAAGGCGACGGCCATCGTTTTTATACCTTCTGCTCCTCGCAGATCTTTTTAATAAATTCGCAAATATCACGTGTAGAGTTCGGCTTCGCGATGATCTCTATCGCCTCGCGCATCACTTCAACGCGACGCGGATCGGCTAGAAGCTGATACAGCACGTCGTCAATAGGCGCGATGTTCGACGCTGCCATCGCAACCCCGTTGTTTGTGAGGAACTGCGAATTTCTGTCCTCTTGCCCCGGCACCGGGTTGACAATTATCATCGGAAGCGACTTGGCAAGCGCCTCGGAGCTTGTGAGTCCGCCGGGCTTTGATATTATACAGTCCGCAGCATCCATAAGCTTATCGATGTAATCTACAAATCCGAGATTAAGTATGCGTTTTTTAGTCTTAAGCCTGTCAATTTTCGACTTCGCCGTTGCGTTGTTTCCGCAAACGGTGATAAGCTGAAACTCCTGATCTATAGCATCGATCTCCTTGACAGTTTCTTTGATATCACCAAAGCCCGAGCCACCGCTCATAAAGAGCACAGTTCGCTTATTTATATCAAGTCCAAGCTCGGCACGAGCCTGCTCCCTTGTACGTGATTTTTTAGCAAATTTCGGGTGTATCGGAATACCCATCGGAAGCACCTGAGCCTCCGTGAAGCCCTTTTTCTTCGCCTGACACATCATCTGCTCGCTTGGCACGACAACGTAGTCAAGACGTGTAGCCTCCTCCCAATAAGGATGGAACATAAAGTCCGTTACGACACCGACCGTCTTGGCGCGAATCTCCTCTTTTTCCTTCATAAGATCGAGAATTATCGCAGGAAAAACATGTGTGCAGATAATAACATCGGGATCGTAGGATTCGATGTATTTTAAAAGCTTTTTTCGCACTATATTTGCCGTAGAGCGCGCAGGTCCGAGATCGCTGCTTGATTTGGTACGCTTTTCGGCAAGACGGTATGC
>JAZQZL010000084.1:0-44649 GCA_045634005.1 Candidatus Flemingiibacterium sp.
TTCACAGACGTGCTCGAAGAGGACAACACTGATGAGTGAGCTTTCTAATATAACGTTTAGCGCGGTGTGTGACCGACTTGATGCGGCATCATCCGTGCTGATACTCTCGCATACACGCCCCGATGCGGACACGCTTGGAAGCGCGTTCGCGCTGCGGGAGCTGTTGCGTATGATGGGTAAGCGCGCCGAGGCTATAAACGGTGACGAGATTCCGAGAAAGCTTCGCTTTATCTTCGGGGTGGATTCACTTTCACCCGAAACGCTTCCTGCGGACTTTACGCCTGACCTTATCGTGTCGGTGGACGTGTCTACGTCGAAGCTACTCGGTGCACTTGAGGAAGAGTGGGCAGAAAAGGTAGAGCTTGCTATCGACCACCATGTGCTAGGAACGCCCTTTGCAAAACAAACCTACGTCGGCGACACGGGTGCTTGCGGCGAGATCATACTCGATGTAATCGAGGAGTTTGAAAATCGCGGGAAGGCAAAGCTTAACCGTGAGGCGGCAACCGCACTCTACGCGGCTATCTGCGCGGATACGGGCAGCTTCAAATATGAGGCTGTTACAGCACAGACACATAGACGGATCGCGAAGCTTCACGACGCAGGAATAAATCACGCGGAAATTGCGCGTAAGCTTTACGACTCGCGTACAATATCGCAGGTGATGGCGACGAAGGCGGCACTCGGTGCGCTTCGGTTTTACGCAAATGGAAAACTCGCTGTTATAAACTTCACTCAGGAAATGATGAAGCCCGATAATTTAACGAACGAGGACATCGACGATATTATTTCTTTAACGAGAACGATCGAAGGCGTTGAGGTTGGTATGACCATAAAGCAGAATGCGGACGATCTCACGCTTTTCAAGGTGTCGATGCGCTCTAACCGCGTTGCGGACGTTGCGCAGCTTTGCGCGCTGTTTGGCGGAGGCGGTCACGTAAGGGCGGGCGGATGCTCGGTGAATGCCGAAAACGAAACGCTCGCTGAAGAAATGCTTGTTAAAGCGGTGGCAAAGGAGCTTGAAGCACTCGAGGCGGCAGGTGCTTTTGAAGGAGCTGACGAATTATGACGGAGCCGTCGGGAGTTATACTCATAAATAAGCCCGCAGGCTTTACCTCGCACGACTGCGTAAACAAGATCCGCCGCATCTACAACACGAAAAAGGTTGGTCACACCGGAACGCTTGACCCTATGGCGACGGGCGTTCTGCCTGTACTTGTCGGACGTGCGGCAAAGGCGGCGGAGCTTCTGGTGTCGGACGACAAGGTGTACCGCGCAGGACTTCGTCTCGGCGTGACGACGGATACCGAGGATACAACGGGCGCGGTGCTTACCGAATGCGATGATATTCCCGATGCAGACCGCGTTTTTGCGGTATGCCGCGAATTTGTCGGCGATATTATGCAGGTGCCGCCGATGTACTCTGCGCTCAAGGTGGGCGGCAAAAAGCTTGTCGATCTCGCACGCGAGGGCGTTACGATCGAGCGCGAGGCGCGACCGATAACGGTGCATTCTCTTGACGTAGAAGCGACCGATTCGCCGAACGAATACATACTGACCGTACACTGCTCGAAGGGCACGTATATCCGCACACTTTGCGCCGATATTGGTGCAAGCCTCGGATGCGGCGGCGCGATGAGCTCGCTTTGCAGACTTGCGAGCGGCTCGTTTAAGCTTGAAGATACACAGACAATTTCCGAGCTTGAGGAAATGGATGAGGAAGCGCGTATTGCCGCGCTTTGCCCGACGGAAACGCTTTTTGCCGAGCTTGACTCGGTGAAGCTTGCTCCGTTTTACGAGAAGCTTTCGCGCGACGGCAACGAGATCTATCAGAAAAAGATCGGTACCTCGTACGCTGTGGGAACACGCGTGCGCCTTTACGGCAAAGAGGGGTTCTATGCTCTCGGTGAGGTTCGCGAATTTGCCGACGGTACGGCAATAAAGGTTATAAAATTATTCTCTTTGTGAGGTCACGATGGCGTTTGAACTTGTCACCGCAGAAAACGGTGTGAAATTCCTTAAATCGGACAAAATCTCCGTGCCGCACGGATTTGCTACGCGTGTCGGCGGCGTTAGCCGCGAGGCGCATACCGCATCGCTCAATCTCGCGTTTCGCAGAGGAGATGAACCTCAAACGGTTCTGGAAAATCTGCGGCTCTTTTCGGCGGCTGTCGGAGTAGCGCCCGAGAGCGTTATCAGCCGGCATCAGATACATTCAGCGACGGTTGTTTATGCGGATGAAAAAATGTGCGGAGAGGGCTATTTTACCGATACGGATGCGGGCTGTGACGGATACGTTACCGACCGTGAGGGTGTAACGCTCGGCGTTAAGAGCGCCGACTGTGTGCCGATACTCTTTGCGGACGCAAAAGCGCACGTTATCGGAGCTGTACACGCAGGCTGGCGCGGGACGGCATCGAAAATTGCTGTGGAATGTGTTCACAGAATGTGCGAGCTTGGTGCGAAGCCCGAAAATATCCGAGTGGCTATCGGTGCGGCGATACATTTTTGCTGCTACGAGGTTGGCGAGGACTTTTTGGAGTCCGTAACCGCGCTTGTCGGAAAAGATACCGCGCGCGAGTTTATACGCGAGTGTGACGGTAAGCTTCACGCTGACATAGTCGGAATGAACCGCAAGTTTTTGCTTGAATCAGGTATCCCGGACGCGAATATTGATGTGTGCGAAAAATGCACCTGCTGTGAGCCGAAGCTCTTCTTCAGCCACCGTTATTCGCACGGGCTTCGCGGCACGATGCTGTCTGTGATATCGCTGTAATGTGACGGGTGTGTGAGCGCTTTTGGAAAGTTTTACGATTATTGAGCGTACGCTCGGACAGTTCAAGATTTATTCACATTAATATGATATAATTTTGCCGTGCCCGTGAGGGCACGACGGTGTTTTGGCGAGTAATAAAGAAAAATCAATTCAACCTGAATTTTGGGGGAAATTAGAAATGATAGAAGTACAAAACCTGGTCAAGCGCTTCGGCTCGAAGGTGGCGGTGGACGACGTCAGCTTTACAATCGGCGATGGCGAGGTAGTCGGATTCCTCGGACCGAACGGTGCGGGCAAATCCACCACGATGAATATAGTGACGGGATATATGTCCTCGACGTCGGGCACGGTGTCCGTTGGCGGCGTTGACATTTTAGAGGATCCTATAGGCGCGAAGCGCAGTATCGGCTATCTTCCCGAGCAGCCGCCGCTTTATATGGATATGACGGTTCGCGAATATCTCAATTTCGTATACGAGCTGAAGGGCTGTAAGCTCAACCGAAAAAAGCATCTTGAGGAGATATGCAAGGTCGTCAAGATTGCTGACGATTACAACAAAAACCGTCTTATAAAGAATCTCTCTAAGGGTTACAAGCAGCGCGTCGGTATCGCGCAGGCGCTTGTCGGAAATCCGAGCATAATAATTCTTGACGAGCCGACGGTCGGCCTTGACCCGAAGGAGATAATCGAGATCCGCGCACTTATCAGAAATCTTGGACGCGCGCATACTGTTATTCTTTCCACGCACATACTTTCCGAGGTTCAGGCGGTTTGCGACCGTATACTTATCATAAATCAGGGCAAGCTCATTGCCGATGAAAAGACTGAAAACGTTGTCAACACGCTTGAAGGTAACCGCAGACTGAATGCACGTATATGCGGACCGCAGCGTGAGATACTCCACGCGCTTCGTGCGATGGGAGAGGTTACCCGCGCTGAGTCGGTCGGAGAGCGTGAGGGCGACAGCTTCCTTTACGCTATTGAAAGCTCGTCGGGCGTTGATATACGAAAGAGTCTGTTCAATATGCTTGCGGCAAATAATTGGCCGCTTATCGGTCTGACACAGCAGGGTACGAGCCTTGAGGATATATTCGTTTCGCTTGTCGATGCGAAGAAAGAGTCGAAAAAGTCGCGCGAGCTTCCTAAATTCGATATAAAAATAACTGACGAGGTTAAAAAGGAGGGCGAGAACTGATGTTAGCCATATATAAGCGTGAGATGCAGGCGTATCTCACCTCGCCTATCGGATATGTGTTTATCGCGGTGTTCCTTGCGATAAATTCCTTTCTTTTCTGCTTCTGTACGCTTCTTCAGGGCGTAAATAGCGACGTTGCATCTTATTTTTCTCTCATAATGTTCGTGTTTATCATTCTCGTACCGTTGCTTACAATGAAAATGTTCAGCGAGGACCGCAAGATGCGCACAGAGCAGCTTCTTCTGACTGCGCCCGTCGGCCTTATGGGCATGGTGTTTGGTAAATTCCTTGCCTCGTTTACTATGTTCGCAGGCACCTATATCGTCGGTAATGCGGTGAATTTTTCGCTGCTTTATAAATTCGGCACACCGAACGGCGCTATGCTTATCTCAAACTCGGTTGGCATACTCCTTATCGGCGCGGCGTTCATAGCTATAGGACTTTTTGTGTCGGCACTGACTGAAAATCAGATAGTTGCCGCTATCGGAACTATGGGCATCTTGCTTTTTATGCTGGCTGTCAATTTTCTCAACAGCTTTATTGATATTTATGCTATAAGAGTGGTTTTGTCCTGGATATCCGTGTTCAGTCGCTTTAATAATTTTACATACGGAATACTTGACTACGCCTCGCTTCTTTACTACGTATCAATTTGCTTTGTATTTATGTTCATTACCGTGCGCATTTACGAAAAGCGCCGTTGGTCGTGATTGGAGGTGGCGGTATGAATAATCAGAAAAAGCTTGCAAACAAGCGTAAACTTAAATACGGAGCGCTTTCCGTAATTCTTACTACCGTAGTTATTGCCGCGGTGATCATTGTAAATATGATCTGCTCGGCGGTGGTATATAACAAAAACATTTATCTCGACCTTACGCCGACACAGCTTTTTGGGCTTTCCGATGCAGGCCGCGAGCTGCTTGACACTATAGACCCGAATGCCAAAATAAAGGTGCGCTTCTGTTCGCCGTTCGATACTCTTGAGGCTAATATGGCGCAGAAGATGGTGTTTGAGCTTGTCAAGGAGATATGCGCAGAATACGATAATATTACTTACGATTACGTTGATCCGGTCAAGAACTATGCCGAGGTCATAAAGTATAAGAATACTGCAGCAGACACTATCGATACGGACAGCATCATTGTCGAGAGCGGAACGGAGCACCGTGTGTTCACTCTTGAGAATATGTTTATAATCGATACGGACGGAGTTACCGCGTGGGCGTTTAACGGCGAGCAAAAGCTCATAACTGCCATGGTGTCCTGCACACTCTCCGAAAAGCCCGTTGCGTATTACACAAACACGCACGGCGAGTATCTTTCCGAGTCTATGATAGAGCTCTTTGAGGACGCAGGATACGAGGTTCTTCCAATCGACCTTACGAAGGAGGAGATTTCGTCTGACGGACGTCTTATTATAATCTCCTGCCCGAAATACGACTTTGAGGGTATCTCCGAGCTTACCGCAGGAAGGAAATCCGAGATTGAAAAGATCGACGGCTTCCTCGACGGATACGGCAACATTATGGTATTTATGGATCCCACGGTCGAGCGCCTTCCAGAGCTTGAGGATTTTCTCGCGGAATGGGGTATAGAATTTGAGGACGCCGTGCTTTACGATCCCACGAATTCTATCGACAGCCAGCATTACGCGCTCGTTGGTGACTATTCGCTTGAGGATTCTGTCGGCGGAATGCTCGTCAAAGATATCGTTTCCGTCGGTACGCCTCCCAAGACTATCGCTTACTACGCAAGTCCGATAAAGCTTCTCTTTGCCGAGAAGGAAAATCGCGAGGCCGCCGCAGCGATATATTCCTCGAAAACTGCACAGAAGATAGTCGGCGAGGAGTCCGTGGAAAAGGGACAGTATCCGCTCGTTACAGTTTCGCGTGAGGGTAACTATATAAACAACGTAAGACATTATTCGTACGTGTTTGCGGTGGGCTCACCCTTCTTTGCGGAGGATATGTTCTTAACGCCGACGTATGCTAACGCCGATATCCTTTACACGATGATGATAATGATGGGCAAGGAGCAGGTTCCGATCGATCTTGATTTCAAGATATTCGAGGAGACCTCGCTTGATATCACAAGCGCACAGGCGTGGTCATGGACCTGGTCGCTTACGCTTGTTGTGCCTGTGGCAGTCTTTGTGCTTGGCATAGTTGTCTATATCAGGAGAAAGAACAAATGATAGATAAAAACGAACAGAACGGCATTGACGGAGAGTCTACGCTGTTCACATCTCCCGCAGTCGGCGAAACGTTTGAAAAGCGTCGCAAAAAGAACGTGCGTAAAAAGCAGCGCACGGCTATAGTTATTTTAGCGGCTGTCATATTAGCGGCACTTCCACTTTATTTCTTTGTCTTAAAGCCAATAATCGAGCGCGTCGAGGAGGAGTCCGGTGAGGAAATCGAGCTTCTCGACGGTGAAGTACGTCTAACGGGCAACCGTATTCTTATGTACGAACATTACGAGCGCGAGGACATAGAAAAAATAGACATCAGAAACGAATACGGTGAATTCAGCTTTTATTACGATAGCGAATACGGCGAGTTCTTCGTTGCGCAGCACCCGAATGCGCCGTACAACACAGAGCTTTTTGCTTCGCTGATCGTGAGCACCGGATATACGCTCGTTGAAGAGCGTGTGCACGAGGACTGCGAGGACATGAGCGAGTACGGACTTGATGCGTCGCAATCTCTGGCAAGCTTTACTCTTACTACTCGCGCCGGCAAGAGCTATACCGTATATATTGGTAATATGACCGCCTCGGGCGTGGGATATTACGCTCGTGTGGAGGGTAGAAATGCCGTGTACGTTATCAGCGCGGATATAGGAACAACCGTACTCGTGCCGCTCGAATCGCTTATAACACCCCAGCTTACGCTTCCGCTTGAGGCTAATGCGTACTATATGATCGAAAACTTCGCCATTATGGACGGCGAGGAAGCGAGGGTGTTCATAACCCGACTCAGCGAGGACGAGCAAGAGGCGGCGGCGATGACCACAGTCTATGCGATGCTCGCTCCGGGTAATTATTCGGTACACACGGGCAACTATACCACAGTTCTGCAGCAGCTTGGCGATTTTTCGGGCTCGCGTACAGTTAAGCTTGCGCCCGATGAGGCGACGCTTGACGAGTACGGCCTTCTCGAGCCTGCGCACGCCGTTTACTTCACGTATGACGGCATGGAGCAAATGGTTGTGTTCAGCGAGAGAAGCGAGGACGGAACCTACTACGCTTATTCGGTGCTCTTTGGCCTCGTTGCAGAGGTGCGTGCCGAAAACGCTGCGTGGATCGAATGGGACCTCATAAAATGGGTAGATTTCCCGATATTCTTAATGAATATTAACGATGTTAAGACTGTGACCGTCGAGAGTGAAAACGCTACGCGCGTGTTCGATCTTGATGCTGTTGAGAAGGCGCTTGACGTTACGGAGCGCATTAGCGGCTTTAAGCCGGATGCTGAAAACTTCCGCGAGTTTTATAAGGTTTTACTCTCGAACTACGTTCAGGGCTACGTTTCAGACGACCTTACCGATGCAGAGGTTGCCGAGCTTGTTGCAGGCGAGCCATACCTCACGCTCACAGTTGAAACCCGCGCCGACAAGACGACGGTTTACAAATACTATCCGTATTCAACCCGCCGTGCTTACTACACGGTCAACGGAGAGGGCATATTCTACGCGCTTCGCGATATGGTAACGAAGATCGTCACCGACTGCGAAAACGTTATGACAGATACGCCGATAGATGCGAGCGCTAAAGGTTAATAAGAAAAATGGCGCACCGCCGATAAAAGCGGTGCGCTTTTTTACTTCAACTTGCGGTTGAAATATCTCGTTTGAGCGGTTATTGCCAAGAAAATACGATTATGGTATAATGTATACACAAGGCAGGCGTCGTCTTGAAAAACGGAGGTATACTTATGAATATCGGAAACAAAATTAAAGAATTGCGTAAAAGTCGCGGTATAACGCAGGAACAGCTTGCAGATAGTATAGGAGTTTCTTTTCAGGCAGTCAGCAAATGGGAAAACAATATTGCTATGCCGGATATTACGCTTGTACCTGCCTTGGCGAGCTATTTCGGGGTATCTATGGACGAGCTTTTTGATTTTAATCTGAAAGAAATAGAAGACAAAGCGCTCGCGATTGCAAAAGAAAGCTGGAAATACAGAGAAAGCGACTGTGGAAAGGCACAAAAAATCATAGATGAAGGTTTAAAAGAGTATCCGGACAACGACATTTTGCTCACCAACAGACTCTATGTTATGGATAGTGATGAAAGTCCGGACGAGATCATTAAAATAGCGTCCAAAATCATTGACACTACCAAAGACGAGGCGCTTAAGTACGATGCCTGCCGGTTTATGGCATATGCTTACAAGGCTAAAAAAGATATTGAAAGCGCGTTAAAAGCGATTGACATAATACCCGATATTAGGTTTTCTAATTTGAGAGAGAAGGCAATCATATTGCAGGGGGAAGAGAAATGGAGTGTGGCGAGCGAAGAATTTTCCGAGGCACTATACGCCTTGATGTTTATAACAAATATATGTGCGGAATGCTTTGAAGAACGAGAGGACTTCAAAAAAGCGCTTGAGTATTACGAGAATGCTTTGAAAATACTTGACATTTTTGAAGTCAAGGACGGTTGGTACGACTTTCGCGAAAGATTTCAAAAGCGTGCGGTGAATATGAGAATAAAAGCAGTCAATTTGTAAATTGCTCTTAACAAAATTTCGGGAGGCGTTATGCCTCCCGTTTTTTTCATCCATACCGCATAATGCGATTGACATAATCAAAATTTTGTGGTAAAATAATATAATACCAATTTATCATTGAAGGGAGGTGCGCGTGTGAGCGATAAGCCGAAAAACCTTGACGATATAGACCGCTTTTGGGATCTTAACAGCCTTTTGCCTAAAAAGCGTCCTGTTGCGCCGACTCACCGCGCGCCGAATACGGATACGGTGGAGATAACCGTCGGGGCCGACGGTGTACGTGAGAGCGGCATACCGATACCTGTCAATAAAGGTGGGGGCAATATTTCGCCGCACAATACGGCACGAAAGCTCAATGAGCTTTCAATGAGTGCGCGCGCAGAGCAGTACCGCTCGCGTCCGCTCGACCCATATCTCATATATACGCCGCAAAACAGCCTTATAAAGCGCGTTGAGGTGGCGCGGTGGGATACCAAATTCAATTTTTACGAAAATTTCCGTACTGACGCCGTGCGCCTCTGGCCACGTGCGGCGGTGGAATGTGAGCGCGTGCCGTTTTTCTCGTATGTGCCGCAGTACAGTCAGCTTAAATACCCACAGCTTAAATGGTATCTTTGGTGGCGTGAAAACGTTCGCCGCGGGGTATATCTCAAAACTGATTTCTGCTATATTCTTCTGTATATTTACGAGATAATCAACTGCTCGGACCTTATAGCGCCTGAGCGCGGAGTCGGACTTCTTTGTGATATCTGGCTTGCATATAGAAACGATCACCGCAGAATTGACAGCTATATGTGCGACTGGCTGTGCGACTACTGTCTTATAAACAGACTTTCCTGCCCGACCGACCGCCTTGAGCCGATACTCGGTGAGATAGTGGCTACCGCAAATTTTAAGGAGTTCTACATCGACGGCGCAGGTACAAGCGCGGCAGCGGATATGCTCGCTCACGCATCTACCTACGATTGGCGCAAGAGCCGATACGTTACCGAGGACAACATCGCAGTTTTCGCTCATCACATACGCGCAGCGTTTGACAAGGTGTGGCGTGAGATAATATCGAAAAACGAAAAGGGCGACACCGTCAAGGCGCTACGTGTGGAGCGCACGGCATATGAGGGCGCGCTTTGCGTTTACGATATGAAGCGTACGGTGACGGTCGAGTATATTTCCTACACGCGCTCGCCGAAATTCAGATTTGTCGCGACGGACATTATCAAATACAGCGAAAACCGCGTGCGTATGGCGCTCGGCATAAAATCGCGCCTCAAGGTTGAGGAGCTGACTGGAGAAATGCGCGCGTGTATCGACAGATATTTCGACACGAATTTGCCGGCGCAGAAAAAAGAACGTCCGACGAGAGTCGGTGCATCAGAACCTACAGTAAACGAGTATGACAAGCTTTACGAGCCGATAAGCACGGATTTCTCGGTTGAGAATGCGATGAAGATCGAAGAAAAATCGTGGACAACGACCGAGCGGCTTACATTCGCGTTTGAGGAGGAGTCCGCAAAGGCGGAGCCGACACACGAAAAAGTGACCGAAGCGATTAAGGCGGAGCAGGCTGTTGACGGTGAGGACGAATTTGCTGCGCTTATTTCGTCGCTCGACGAAGGTGCACGCGAGGCGCTCGCACTTATCGCAAACGGCGACGCGAGTGGCATAGCAAGGGTGTCCGCAAGGCTCGGTATGCTTGCCGACGCGCTTGCAGACAGAATAAATGAGCTTGCATTCGACGTTATCGGCGACAGTATAATCGAGCCTGATAACGTAGGATACAGACTTATCCCCGATTACGAAGGAGATATTAAAAAATGGCTGAAATGACACAGCGCATCCCCAAGAGAATACTTGCATCGCTCCTCTCATCCGTTTCCGCAGGCGTTGTGCCGAGAATGGGCGCACCGTATATCGCAATCGGCAGAAATGAGGAGATAGAGGCGCTTCTTTCCGACCTTGAAGCCGTCAACGACGGCGGCGGCTCGATGCGCTTTATAATCGGCAAATACGGAAGCGGCAAGAGCTTTCTTATACAGCTTGTGCGCGGTTTTTCGCTTGAGCGCGGGTTTATCACCGCCGATGCGGACCTGTCGCCTGAACGCCGTATCTGCGGCGCAAAGGGTACGGGCGTTGCGACATACCGCGAGCTTATACGCAATCTCGCCTCGAAATCCTCGCCCGACGGCGGCGCTTTTCCGCAGATAATTGCAAAGTGGCTGTCCGATCTTCAGCTAAAGGTAGCCGCGGACGGATATGAGCTTGATACGGACGCGTTCGCTCGCGAGCTTACTGCGCGCATTTTTGCGGATACGCGCGAGCTTGAGGCGCAGATTGGCGGCTTTGATTTCGCGACGGTGCTGACTCATTATTATAAGGCGTATATGGACGGCGACGAGGCGAAGAAGTCCGCGTGTATGCGTTGGCTTCGCGGCGAATATTCGAGCAAGACCGAGGCGAGAAATACGCTCGGCTTTATGGTCGGCGGTATAATTGACGACGACAACTGGTATGAGTATATCAAGCTCCTTGCGGTATTTTTCAGAAAGATAGGATATCGCGGATTCGTTGTGTTCATCGACGAATGCGTTAATCTTTACAAGATTGCAAACCGTATTTCACGCGAGAACAATTACGAAAAACTGCTTTCGATGTTCAACGATACCCTTCAGGGGAAGGCAGAGGGCCTCGCGCTTATTTTCGGCGGAACTCCTCAGTTTTTGGAGGACACGCGCCGCGGACTTTTCTCATATGAGGCGCTTCGAAGCAGACTTTCCGACGGTCAGTTCCAGAAGGCGGGATTTAAAAACCTCATCGGTCCCGTTATAAGACTGCGCCGACTTTCCGACGACGAGCTTTACGCGCTTATCGTGCGTATCACCGCGCTTCACGCGCAGAACTATAATTGGCAGCCGCGCGTTACCAATGAAGATATGGCAGCATTCTTAAAGGCTTGCCTTGAGCGTGCGGGCGCTGACACGATGATAACTCCGCGCGAGATAATCCGCGACTATATGACCGTGCTTAATATCCTTATGCAGAACCCCGAAACAAGCTTTGACGACGTGGTTACAAGCGGTATTGTAAAGCTGTCGCACGGCGATAGCGACGAGGATGCGGTTATAGTTGACGATGGCGCGTCACCCACCGTAAAACGCGATTTCACCGCCTTTGACATTGAACTTTGAGGAATGAAAAATGAGTGAAAACGATATTTTCTACCGCTTTTCTCCGTTCATACAGGATTTTATATACAGAAGCGGTTGGCAGGATCTTCGTGCCGTTCAGGTAGCGGCGGCAGACGTGCTGTTTAACACGGACAAAAATCTGCTTATCACCTCGTCAACTGCATCGGGTAAGACCGAGGCGGCATTCTTTCCGATAATCTCGGAGATGTACGACGATATGCCAAAAAGTGTCGGCGTTCTCTACATCGCACCATTAAAGAGCCTTATCAACGACCAATTCTCGCGCCTTGACGAGCTGCTTGACCTTACGGGTATACCCGTGTTCCATTGGCACGGCGACGTTGCACAGTCACACAAAAACAAGCTGCTTCAGAATCCGAGCGGCATACTTCAGATAACGCCCGAGTCGCTTGAGAGTATGCTTATGAACCGTTCTAACGACATCGTGCGCCTTTTCGGCGATCTCCGCTACGTTGTCATCGACGAGATACACACGCTCACGGGCACGGACCGCGGCAATCAGATAATTTGTCAGCTTGTACGTATTGCAAGGCTTATCGGGCACACTCCGCGTAGAGTGGGACTTTCCGCGACTATCGGTGATGCGGCACTTGCGGCAGAGTGGCTTGGCGGTGGCACAGACGTTGAAACGGTAGTGCCTAAAATAACCGAGGGCAAGACCAAATGGCGTCTTGGGTTAGAGCATTTCTTTATTCAGGGTGAGGATCTTGACCAGAGCAGCGATTTCGGTCGGAGGGCGGACGGCAACAAAACAGAGGAGCCGTCGCACGGCAAGGTCGAGATCGATCCAGGATACGAATATATCTACGACTGTGTAAAAAATAAAAAAGCGATCGTGTTCTCAAACTCCCGCGAGGAAACCGAGTACGTGACCGCAACGCTTCGCCAAATTGCGGATAATAGGAATGAGGAGGACAACTTCTTTATCCACCACGGCAACCTCTCCGCGTCGATACGCGAGGAGGCAGAGGCGAAGATGAAAAACGACGAGCTAAAATGTACCGCCTGCGCCACCGTTACGATGGAGCTTGGCATTGATATCGGACGGCTTGAGCGTATTGTTCAGAACGATGCGCCAAACTCCGTGTCGAGCTTTTTGCAAAGGCTCGGTCGTTCGGGCAGGCGTGACACGCCGCCTGAAATGATGATGGTGTTCCGAGAGGAAAATCCGCTTCCGAATGCGCCGCTCCCGCAGCTCATTCCGTGGGGATTTTTGCGCGCGATTGCTATCGTTCAGCTTTATATCGAAGAAAAGTTTATCGAGCCGCCGAGCGTTAAGCGGATGCCATTCAGCCTCCTTTTCCAGCAAACGCTGTCGACTCTTGCCGCATCGGGCGAGCTGACGCCGAAGCGACTTGCCGAGCGTATACTTTCGCTTCCTGCGTTCAGAAATATCGACAAAGATGACTACCGCACTCTGCTTCTCGGAATGCTTCAGAACGATTTTATCGAGATGACCGAGGAAAAAGGGCTTATCGTCGGACTTAAGGGCGAGCGGCTTACGAACAGCTTTAAGTTTTACGCCGTTTTCAAGGACAGCGAGGATTACACCGTGCGCTGTGAGTCGGACGAGATCGGTACGATAACTACACCGCCGCCCGTCGGCGACAGATTCGCGCTTGCCGGCAGAGTTTGGGAGGTCGAGGAGCTCGACGTTCCGCGAAAGCTCATCTACGTTAAGGCGGTCAAGGGCAAGATGGAGGTGTCATGGCCCGGCGATTTCGGCGAGATACACACGAAGATACTCGAGCGTATGCGACTGATCCTCGCCGAGGATACGGTTTATCCGTACCTCAAGCCGAACGCGCAGCACAGACTCGACATCGTGCGAAATCTCGCGCGAAATACGGGTATTCCGCAGCACTCGCTCGTGCATCTCGGCGGATACACCTGGTGTCTTTTCCCGTGGCTTGGAACGCGCTCATTCAGAACGCTTCGTAAGTTTATTATGAACAACGCTGCACGCTTTAAGATAAGCAATCTCGAGTTCGAGGGCTGCTACTATATGACGTTCCGAATGGAAGCGGGCAGTGATTACGGTCTTATTAAGGCACTTTGCGATATTATAGAGCGCGAGGGCATAGACAAAGCAAGGCTTGTCGGCGAAACCGAGGCACCCGTTTTTGAAAAATACGACGACTTTATTCCCGCAGAGCTGCTTCGGAAGCAGTACGCTGCAGACAAGCTGCGCACAGATGAAATAATGCTTCGCCTGCCGCAGATACTCTCGGAATACGAGGAGTAATTACCGTTTCTCGCGTAAGGCTATATCAAAAAGCAGCGCGCCGCATATTACGAGTGTGAGCGACATTGTCGCGTGCTCGAGCTGCAGCGTAAACGACGGAAAAAGCCGCGCGGCATCGTACGCTTCAAGCGACGAGCGTGTAAAGGCTATGTATATGAACGTAAGCGCGACGGGCGCGAGGCCGATTTTGAGTATGCTTCTTGCACCGCGCGTGAGTGCGAATTTTTTCATGTTAATCTCCTGTTGTGTGTACTGTAATAATTGTACCATACGGGAGCGCGAATGTCATTAGTGGCTTATTGCCGATACAGTAAAAACAAACCGAAGGAGTGTTATATACGGATTTTTCACGGATAGGTATGTCGAGCGCGTGCTTTTACCCGACGGATACGATCGATGCTGTGAAAGAGAGCATTGCGCTTGGATTTAAGAACCTCGAAATATTCATCAATACCTTTTCAGAGCTTGAGGAACCGGAGCTTAAGCGTTTTAAGACGGTCTGCGATGAGAACGGAGTTAAGGTAACGTCGGTTCATCCGTTTATGTCGGGCTTTGAGTATCTGATGTTTTTCTCCGCGTGCAAAAAGCGTGCGGCGGATTCGGCGCAGTTTTACCGCAAATTTTTCCACGCCGCAGCGTATCTCGGCGCTGACTATACCGTTTTCCACGGTGATGCAACGCGTGCTCCGTTTTTTGGAATGGACAACTACTGTGAGGTGCTTGCACATCTTATGGACGTTGCGAAAAGTGAGGGCGTAACGCTTATACACGAAAACGTGTCGACGGCGCGCGCGGGCAATCCGGAGTTTATGCGCGAAATACACGAGAGATTTGGAAGAGGTAACATAAAGTTCGTCTTTGACTTAAAGCAGACGGCGCGCGGAGGATATGATGCCTTCGAGATGCTCGACTCTATGGGCGACGACATCGTACACGTTCACATAAACGACTGGAAGGACGGCGTCTGCCGTCTGCCGTATTCGGGCACGCTTGATATTGACAGCGTTATGAGCCGACTTGAACGCAGCGGTTATACCGGTAAATACATTATAGAAGTCTACCGCGAGAATTTCACCCACGGTGAGGAAATACGTGCGGCGGCAGACGAGATTTTAAAAAGAGAATATAAATAAAAAATCAACCGCACACGCTTGTGTGCGGTTGATTGGTTTTTTAGAAGAGATCGCTCGTGTCAGCGCTGCCGACGGAGTGCTTAACTCTGTCCTCGACCTCGGCACGCTTTGCGTCGTTGAAGCTGTCAAGCGTTCCAACGAGGTAACCGGTGATACGGCGGATACGCTCGAACTTACCCTTGCCGTCGTCCTCGGTGCGGTGGCAGCAGGGGCACTCGTTGCCGATGATACCGGTGTAGCCGCAAACGGGGTCGCGGTCTACGGGGTGGTTGATCGAGCCGTAACCAACGCCCGATTCCTTCATGCAGCGGATAACTTCCTCGAATGCGTCGAGGTTTTCCATAGGATTACCGTCAAGCTCAACGTAGGTGATGTGACCTGCGTTAGTGAGGTTATGATAGGGAGCCTCAAGCTTGATCTTGTCTGCCGCGGAGATAGGATAGTGTACGGGAACGTGGAAGGAGTTGGTGTAGTAGTCGCGGTCGGTAACGCCCTCGATCTTGCCGAACTTCTTCTTGTCGATGCGTACGAATCTTCCGGAAAGTCCCTCTGCGGGGGTACCGATAACGCTGAAGTTAAGGCCGTACTTCTTGCTTGCCTCGTCAGCGCGCTTTCTCATAAAGCCGACGATCTCAAGACCGAGGTTCTGTGCGTCTGCAGACTCGCCGTGATGCTTACCGACAAGCGCCTTCAAGCACTCTGCAAGACCGATGAAGCCGACTGTGAGAGTACCGTGCTTTAATACCTCGCCGACCTTGTCGTCGATTCCGAGCTTATCGGAGCCGAGCCAGATGCCCTGTCCCATAAGGAAGGGATAGTTGCGTACGGTCTTTTCGGACTGAATCTTGAAGCGGTCAAGAAGCTGATCGAATACGAGCGCAATCTTTCTGTCGAGCTCCTCGAAGAACCAATCAATATTGCCGTTTGCGTTTATAGCGATACGCGGCAGGTTGATAGAGGTGAAGCTGAGGTTTCCGCGGCCGTATACGATCTCGTTATCTCTGTCGTAAACGTTTGCCATAACGCGTGTGCGGCAACCCATATATGCGATCTCGGTTTCGGGATGACCGGGCTTATAGTACTGCAGGTTGTAGGGAGCGTCGATGAACGAGAAGTTCGGGAACAGACGCTTTGCGGAAACTCTGCAAGCAAGCTTGAAGATGTCGTAGTTGGGATCCTCGGGGTTATAGTTGATGCCTTCCTTGATCTTGAGTATCTGGATCGGGAAGATAGGCGTTTCGCCGTTGCCAAGACCTGCCTCGGTAGCGAGAAGGATAGACTTCATAACGAGTCTGCCCTCTGCGGAGGTGTCAAGTCCGTAGTTTAAGGAGCTGAACGGGATCTGCGCGCCTGCACGGGAGTGCATGGTGTTGAGGTTGTGAATGAGCGCCTCCATAGCCTGGAAGGTTGCGCGCTCGGTTTCGGCAAGTGCGTGCTTGCGGGTGAATTCAACTATACGGGCAGCCTTTTCTGCACCGTAAGCGTCGGTGAGTGCTGCGGTGATCTTTTCAACGAACAGAGCGTCGTTTGCGAGAGTTGCGTCAACGCCGAGCTCGTTAAGTATACGCTCTGCCGCCATATCTGCGTCTGCGTCGTTGCAAAGAAGCTCGATTGCCTTGTTGAGGTTTCTCTTATAATTCTTCTTATAGGTCTTTCTTACGCCGCCTGCCATACCGTACTCGAAGTTCGGAATGGACTGACCGCCGTGCTGATCGTTCTGGTTCGACTGGATCGCGATGCACGCGAGAGCTGCGTAGCTTGCGATATCGTTAGGTGCACGCAGGAAGCCGTGACCGGTCGAGAAGCCGTTTTCAAAGAGCTTGATGATGTCGATCTGACAGCAGGTGGTAGTGAGGGTTAAGAAATCCATATCGTGGATATGTATGTCACCCTCGCTGTGTGCCTTTACGTGGTTCGGGTCGAGGATATACATTTCGTAGAACTGTTTTGCACCCTCCGAGCCGTACTTGAGCATCGTACCCATCGCAGTGTCGCCGTTGATGTTGGCGTTTTCGCGTTTGATGTCCGAGTCCTTCGCTGCCTTGAAGGTGAGGTCCTCGTAGGTCTTCATGAGTTTGGTGTTCATTTCACGTGCACGGGTACGGGAAGCGCGGTAAAGGATGTATTCCTTAGCGGTGCGTGCATGACCGTTGTTGACGAGCACCTTTTCAACGGTATCCTGAATCTGCTCGACGGTAGGGATGCAGTTTGTGCCGCAATCCACCTCGAGCTGCTCTGCTACCTTGCAGGCAAGATTCATTGACGTGGTGTAGTCGTGACCGCCGACAGCCTCTGCTGCCTTGAAAATTGCGGTTGCGATCTTTTCAATATTAAAGGGGACCTCGCGTCCGTCACGCTTGAGTATCTTGGTAATCATACCGTTTTCTCCTTCATTTTATTTATTGTATATAGCTTTTCACCTTCGTAAAGAGCATAAAAAACGCCGATGTCAGCGGCAATCAATACACTCGTTATACTACAAAATATGGTGTTGCACTTCGGGTGACACCACTATATATAGTGTTATCCGGGTGCAGTATCTATTATATAGCATTACGCATAAAAAGTCAATTGGTAATATTGCTGATAATTCGCGATATTTTTTGTCTATAATCATAGCATATCGAAATATACGTTAATTTGCTATAATTCTATGGTCAAATTGCCACCGATTAATCCAAAATAAAATCGAAAAATATTTTCAGAAAACTATTGACAAACACAAACTGTTGTGATATAATATCAATGTTCTGAAGAACGGCCTGTTGGTCAAGCGGCTAAGACGCCGCCCTCTCAAGGCGGAAACATGGGTTCGATTCCCGTACGGGTCACCAAACAATTTTGGGCGGACAGTTTAGGCTGTCCGCTTTTTCTTTACAAATTTGAGCTTCAAGGAGGCAGCTATGAGCGGTATCACTTATATTGTAATGGTGCTTGGTATAATGCTCGCAAAAGGACTTGGCTTTGTGCGCAATATAATTTTTGCTTCCGAGTTTGGCGCAAGCGAGCTTACAGACATTTATTTTCAGGTTTTCGGTATTGCAACCTTCCTCTTTACCTGTATTGGAACAGCGCTCGGAACGCTTGTTATTAAAAATCTCAACAAGCCCGAGAACGCGTTGCCGTCAGCGCAGAAACAGTACGTTTCGCGCTTTATTTGCAGAATATCGCTTATAGTTATTGCGGTCACGGCGCTTATGTACGTTGGTGCAGACCTCATTATAAAGTGGTTCTTACTGCCCGGACTTGACGCGGCGTTTATGCCTGCGGCAAGACAGATGATGTATATTATGCTGCCGAGCGGTCTGTTTGTAATTGTAGCGTATATTATCGCTGGCGTGCTTCAAAACTGCAAGACGTTCTTCGTGACCTCGGTAATGAGTCTTCCCTACAATGTTATAATAATAGCTGCGCTTATTTTCAACAATCTCGACATTTACAAAATAAGCATTATTACGACGATAGGTTGGATTCTGCACGTTCTGATCCTGCTCCCGAATTTCTATAAAAACGGATTCCGCTTCTTCTACCGCGACAGAACGCTTGACAGCGCCGGCGCAAAGGAGAAGAGCCTTGAGGTGCTTTATATATTCATCTCGAGTATTATGTTCCATATGTGCTTTGTGTTTGACAAGGCTGCGGTCAGCCATGACAGCGGTGTTGCAACCACGATTTACTACGCGTCCAACTTCTTCGTAACGATTGCAAGTATCTTTGTGGTTGCGATGAGTAACGTCAGCTTCCCCGGTATAAGCAAGAGCTTCGAGAAGGGCGACAAAGAAACGGTCAAAAAGATAACCCAACAGCTCATCGCGCTGCTTATGGCGATAATCGTGCCGTTTATTCTCGTTGCGGTGGTGTTCGGCACCGATATTATGTCCGTGCTTTACGAGCGCGGTGAATTCACACACGAGAACGTGGTACAAACGGCTACGCTTTTCGTGATATATACCTTCGGTGTATTCGGATATATCTGCCAGGAACTCTTTAACAAGCTGCTTTATCTTGATTCGAGATACAAGGTGCCTGTTATCGGAAGTGTTGTGATAATGGTGGCGAAGCCGATAATCAACTATTTCGTGGCGGATTTTGGAGTTATGCCCATTGCCATTACGACTACGGCGCTGTTTACGGTTTATGCCGCAGTTGTTGCAGTTGCAATAACGAAGGTAGCGGGCAATTACGCTACTCTCGATTTTGCTAAAAACATTCTTAAGATACTTCTCGCGGGTGCGGCGGCACTCGGAGTATGGTTCATGTTCCATCTGACGGGCTTCGATCCGATAGGCGGTCGCTTCGGCTTTATCGTGCCGCTCGGAGCGTGCGGAGTTACGTATATTGCCGTAGTGGTTGTGACCGGTCTTTATAAGTATCTGCTTCCAAAGCGTTCGGTGAACTGATATGATGAAACGACGTATTATTTTAGCGGCGCTGTCGCTTGTGCTTATCGCTGTGTTCATAGTTCCCGGAGTTGTGGACAGAGTACAGTTTGAGCAATCATCCAAAACGTATTGTGCGGCGGTGGATTTAACGCGCCTTACAAAGTTTTTTGAGCGCGAGGAGCTGCCGGATATACTAGACGAATATATCGATGCCGGTGTTACCACTGCGATAATTCACGAGCATCGCGGCACCTATCCGCGCTATCTGCTTGATATTGCAAAAAACTCGGGCGTAAATATAGCGCTTATTCCCGATATGACAACGTGGCTTGAGGCTGATCTTGACCGAATTGTCACAGAGTACGGCGTAAAATACGTCAAGCTTCAAAAAAGCACGCTCACCTCTGCACATCAGGCTGACGGAAAGATAGAATTCGTATCCGAGATGGTTGACAAGCACGATCTTACGCTTGTTCTGACCGAGGGCGGTATGCAGCTCGGAAACGTGAAGACAGGCGGCTTCGATCTTATAGTAGAGGCGGCTGACGGAAATATACTGCGTTCGTTCCATTCGTATTTTACTACGAACGTGGAAGTTATGGACTATCCTGCGGGGTATTATCAGATATACATTTCCACGCTTGACAGAAACTGCCGATTTATAACCGTAAAGCAGCTCGAGGATGAGGGCTTTACGAATTATGAAAACGCACTGCGTACTATGGAGGTCGTGCGTCTGTACTGTGAGAAAATGGAAAGTCACGGTTTTGTGAACGAGGGTACTGTAAACTATAACGAGTACAGCGAGTATCAGTCGCGTCACCCGTTTATTCCTGCGGCTGTGGCGGCTGTGTGTATGCTTTGGCTTGCCCTGGCACTCGATCTTTTGACCAAGCGTAACGTTATGCTTGTCGGCACTCTTGCGGCGGCGCTTGCGTTTGCGGTGTCGATTGTGATGCCAAGCTCGCTTTTAGCGTTTTATCCGTCGCTTTTTGCTGCGTTTGCGCCCTGCTTTGCTGTGTCGATAGCGGCGGTGTACGTACATACCGTGAAGTCGCGTATGAGTACGTCATCGCTTGTCACGTCGAGTGTTGTGCTGACGCTTGCACTGTTCTGCGTGTCGGGCGCGATTCTGTCGGCTTTGCTTGGCGGAACGGACTATTTCCTTAACTTCAGCGAATTCCGCGGCGTTAAGCTGTCGCTCACGCTTCCAATGGTGTTTACGTTGTTCTTGCTTTTGGCGAGCATTTACAAAAAGCGCAGTATCGGTGAGTATAAGGCGATAGCGCTCGACGCTGTTTCCAAGGTGCGCTGGTATCATTTCGTTTTACTTGCGCTTATCGCAGCGGTTACCGCAATTTATCTGACGAGAAGCGGTAACGTTGACAAAATATCCTTTACCGAAACTGTTCTGCGCAACTGGCTCACCGAGGTGTTTGTCGCAAGACCGCGAACAAAGGAGCTTTTGCTGGGTTGGCCGTGCCTTGTGCTGTATATCTATTTTGTCAAAAACAACCGCTCGAAGCTTCTTGCATGGGCTTTTGCAATTGGCGCATCAACCTTGTATGCATCGGCGGTGAATACCTTCTGCCACGTTTTCACGATGGTTGAAACGATGTATCTGCGCCTTTTCGTTGGCGCGCTGTTCGGCTTGCCGATAGCGTTTATTGCGCTTGGTGTTGTTGTGCTGATGCTAAAATGGGCAGATAAACTCAAAAAATAAAAAACAGACCGCCCCTTGCTTCAAAAGGGGCGGTTTTTTCATTATTTAGTTATCTCGTCAAACAGCTCGTCAGCTTTTGATATGATATGCGTCGCGCCGTGTGCACTGAGGAAATCTGCGTCGCGGAAACCCCAGCATACACTGATACAGGTCATAGATGCGTTTCTTGCGGCGTCAACGTCAACGTCGGAGTCGCCTATATATACGCTTTCATCGGCGGAAAGCATAAAATCCTCGAGGATAGCGTTGATTGCGTCGGGCGCAGGCTTTCGCGGAATTCCGGCTCGCTCTCCTGCGGCAAAATCAAAGACATCTCCGAAATAGCGCTTGTTCAGTATCTGCACGGCGCTGTCGGGCTTGTTTGAGAGCATCGCAAGCTTAACGCCTGATTTTTTGAGTCTGTCGAGCATATCAATAATGCCGTCGTACGGCCTCGTTTTTATGTCGCCGTGCGTTTTGTAGTATTCGCTGTATTCCTCAAATACCGCGAGCATAGTCGCCTCGTCAACATTTTCTCCGACAGCGCATCTTATCAGATGGCGTGCGCCGTTTCCGATAAATGAGCATACTTCCTCCTTTGTGCGAGCGGGGAAATCATACGCGGCAAGGGCGTGGTTTACCGCGTCGGCAAGATCGTCAAGGGTATCGAGAAGGGTACCGTCGAGATCGAATATAGCGAGCTTGTAGGGCATAGCTTTTTCTCCTTGTGATAACGTTGCTTTCGAATAACATTATACCATATTTTTGATATGCTTTCAATACGTTTGGCCAAAATTTAAAAAGTCGATTCTCCCACTTGAAAAAACGGTTGCTGTGTGGTATACTGTTATATAGATTTTACAGTAACGTTTGAGGTTCGAATTATGAAAAAATCCAAGCTTGAAAAATGTATACGCACAGCCGACCTTGGCGACAATGCGGCAAGCACGTTCGCAAACTACGGAGTCGAAAAGAAAAAAAGAAGGAAAATATAAGCTCTGCCGCATACTTATGGTGTGCGGATACATACTGTTTGTTGTTGGCTTTGCCGGATTCTTTATCGGTATGAATATACTTCCGATAATAGCAATAGTTCCAATTCTTACGTATATTCTCGTGCTTGCTACGTGGAGATTCGTTTCGATTGAATACGAGTACTGCATACTTGACGGAGAGTTCAGAATGCTCAAGCTTTACGGAAGTAAAAGTATGCGTGAGCTGTGCCGCGTCAGAGTGAGTGCGATGAAGGCTGTCGCGCCGTACACGGGTGAATACAAAGCGGCGGCGGATAACATTAAGGCGGCAAACCGTATTGAGGCGGTTTCGTCGATGTCCTCTCCCGATATATACTATGCGATATTCGATGAGGACGGCGAGGAATACGCCGTATTTTTCGAGGCTAACGAAAAAACTCTCAAGGTGCTGAAATATTATAATTCTGCTACGGTCCTCGCGAAAACCACGCGTTAAAAATAGCCCTCCCGATTTCGGGAGGGCTTAATTTTGCCTAAAATCAGTTATTATGCGGCAAAATAATACAACGTCGGTCAAAAAAGAGGGAACAAAAACGTTCCCTCCCTCGTCTAACGGACAGATATTACTTGCACCACGCCTCGACTCGGTTTATGGTAAAGCCCTTTTCGGAGAAGTTTTTCTCGTACTCGGTCATAATATTTCCCTCTGCCCATTCGCTGTTGTGAAGGTCGAAGGTGAGGTTTTCAAGTCTGAACTTGCACTCGGAGAATTCTTCAAGCGAAAAATCGAACAGTCCGCGATTGTCGGTCTTGAAGAATATTGCGCCGTCGGGTTTTAATATGCGGCGGTACTGCGTGAGGAAATTGCGGTGCGTCAGGCGGCGCTTTGCGTGACCTGCCTTAGGCCACGGGTCGGAGAAATTGAGGTAAATGCGGTCGATCGCACCGTCCTCGAAGATATCCCAGAGCTTTGCGACGTCACCGATGATGAATCTGACGTTAGGAATCTCTGCCGCCTTGCATTTTTCCATCGCAAGCATAGCAACGTCTGCACAGCGCTCAAGCGCGATTATATTTACGTCGGGATTTTGACGCGCAAGCTCACATACGAATGCGCCCTTGCCGCAGCCAATCTCGAGCCAAAGTGCTTTTTTGTCCGGGATATCGAATATGTCGCTCACATTTTCTGTATTTATTGTAACATTTTGGATTAAAATATCGGAACACGCGTTAATTCTTTCTGCTCCGTGCTTTTTTTTTCGCATTCTCATATTGCATTTTGCTCCCTTTTTTGGTAGAATAGATATATAGGGTGAATTTTTGACCGTCAAGCGGTATTTTCATTTAATTATACCACATCTCTTCTCTAAAGGGAAGACCATATTTCAAACTTTTCAGAAAATCGCCAATTTATTTTTCGGAGGACAGTTACCGATGACAGATAAACACAGCTTTCTCGAGCGACTTACGTCGATGCTCGCGGCGAGGGGAATATCCGAGGCTGAGGCCGAGGCGTACCTTGCGCAGTTCGACAGATACTACGAGAGAATGGCAAACGATGATCTTGCTACAGCGGAAACGCTTCTCGATATAGAGAGCATCGCTGACAATATAGCATCGCAGGTTGCACAAAAGCGCGAGCAGGCTGATCTCCTGACGGAGCAGACGCTTAACCTTCCTATGGTTGATATAGACAACGAGCCTACCACGGAGGCGCAGATTCCTGCGGTTAGTGACGACGATCTCGATTATGAGCCGCTTTCTCTTATAGCAGACGAGCCTATGCAGGACGGCGAGGACGTGGTTGAATACGAGGAGTATGAGGCGCTTGAGGAGGTAGCGCTCGACGTAGCACAGGAAAATGCCACAAGGCTTCCCGATTACGTTGAGGAGGAAAAAATTCAAGGCACGAAGATGTTTTGGGGACTGTTCGCCCTGAGCCTTCCCGTTACGATTCCGCTCGCGCTTTTGATACTCGGTATATTTGGCGTGATGTGGGGGGCTGTTGCCGCTGTAATGGCAGGCGCGGTCGCGGCGCTTATAGGCGTTGTGTGTCTTGGAACCGTTTTGTCGCTCGTCGGTATTATATACGGAATTCTACAGATGGGAAATGCGGTGCCGATCGGACTTTACGAGATCGGTATTGGCGTGGTCATCGCAGGTATTACGCTGTGCATCGGTATACTCATTTATAATTTTGCGATAAGACTTGTTCCTGTGCTGTTTAAGCTTGTCTGGAAGCTCTTCAAATACGTCCTTAAACGACTCAAGGAGCTTTTTAATCATCTCAAGAAGGAGAGTGCAAAGCTGTGAAGCCGACATCAATAATATTTCTGATCGTTTCGCTTGTGATCGTGCTGCTTGGCTTTGCTACGGTCGGCGTCGCAAACGGTCTTGCAAATTCGCAGAACGTGGAGCTCGGTACTCCTGTTTCGGAGGACGGTAACTACTACGCCCAGCCGGAGTTTGATGCAACAAGCGTCGGAAAAATCAACGTTTCGCTCCAAGAGGCTACGGTAAATGTAATCGGCGGCTCGGATAAATCTTATATCGAGCTTATCAATTTTACCGAAGGTATGTATGCTGCCTCGGGCAGTAATCGCGTGTTCACCCTGAACGACAGCACAGATATCACCTCGTTTTCAAGCCTGATATCTATGGTATCCAATTTCAAAGGTCTTGGTGCCTTTGTCGACTATTTCGGTATGCGCAAGCTTGAGCGCACGGTGAATATATATCTGTGTGACGATTATCCGATCAACGCCGTTGATATTTCACTTGAAAGAGGTACCGTAAATATTAAAAATAACCGTACGCTTACTGACTATTACGTAAATGTAGGAGCCGGTGAGATCAGTATGGTAGACGTTGGAACGACCTCTGTTACGAAGTTCGTGCTTGACGAGGGTAACGTATTTCTTAACGATTGCGACATCGAGCAGATGTCCGTTACTGTTAAGTCCGGTAACGTTCAGGCGGTAGCACAGGTGAATCGCTTTAGCGTCAGCATCGCATCGGGCGATTTTGAGTACAGCTCGTATTCTTCGATGGAAAACACAAACGTTAAGCTTGCTGCGAGTGCGGGAGCTGTCACGGTTGACGGAAGCTCCGTCGGCGGCTTTATACAGACTAGCAATTCCACAACCGGAAATATGATCGATGCGACTGTGACGGTCGGAAATATTTCGGTTAAAACGAACACTCCGAGATAGTGGGAAAAGCCCTGAAAACCGACCGCAAAGCGTGCGGAAGACGGTTTAAAGGGAACGATTTCTTTTAATAAATTAAAAATATTGCCTGTTTCATTTTCGCTTTGTTAACGAACAAATCCAAAAAACTGTGCAAAAGTGACAAAGAATTCTGCGAAAATTTGGGGAAAAAGGCTCTACCATTTTCGAACGAAATTTGGTACAATATTATACGTTGAATAAGACTGCACAGATTTCGACACCATCGGTGCCGTTTCAAAATACTTAGGAGGAAATTTTCAATGGCAAGCTTATCTTTAAAGCACATCTACAAAAAGTATCCCGGCGGCGTTACTGCCGTATCCGACTTCTGCCTTGAGATCAAGGACAAGGAGTTTATCATCTTCGTTGGTCCTTCCGGTTGCGGTAAGTCGACCACTCTTCGTATGATCGCGGGTCTTGAGGAGATCACCGAGGGCGAGCTCTTCATCGGCGACAGACTCGTTAATGACGTTGCTCCGAAGGACAGAGATATCGCGATGGTGTTCCAGAACTACGCGCTTTATCCTCATATGTCCGTGTTTGATAACATGGCATTCGGTCTTAAGCTCCGCAAGGTTCCTAAGGAAGAGATCAAGAGAAAGGTTGAGGAGGCAGCTCGTATCCTCGACATCACCCACCTTCTCGACAGAAAGCCGAACGCTCTCTCCGGTGGTCAGAAGCAGCGTGTTGCGCTCGGTCGTGCGATCGTCCGTGATCCTAAGGTATTCCTTCTCGACGAGCCGCTCTCTAACCTCGACGCAAAGCTCCGTGCTGCGATGAGAACTGAGCTTACCAAGCTCCACAAGAAGCTCGGTACCACCTTTATTTACGTTACTCACGACCAGGTTGAGGCTATGACCATGGCAACGAGAATCGTTGTTATGAAGGACGGTCTTATCCAGCAGGTCGATACTCCTCAGAATCTTTACGATACTCCTTGCAACATCTTCGTTGCAGGCTTCATCGGAACTCCTCAGATGAACTTCATCAACGCTACTCTCGAGAAGAAGGCAGACGGTCTTTACATCAACTTCGCAGGCAACTCCATCAAGCTTCCTGCTGAAAAGGCTAACAACGAGGCTCTTCAGGAGTATGCAGGTAAGGAAGTTATCGCAGGTCTTCGTCCGGAGTGCATCCACGACGAGCCTATGTACCTCTCCAGCATGGCTGACAGCGTAATCGAGTGCAGCGTAGACGTTACCGAGCTTATGGGTAACGAAATCTTCCTCTATCTCTCTGCAGACGAGGATCATCCGCTCACCGCTCGCGTTTCTTCCCGTTCGAATGCAAGAGCAGGCGACACCATCAAGGTCGCTCTCGAAATCTCCAGACTCCATATCTTCGATAAGGACACTGAGAGATGCATCGTTCACTAATTGTGAAATAAAATTACCGCCACCGATTTCGGTGGCGGTTGTTTTTTTGTGAAACTTTTTTCAAAAACCCCTTGACATTTAGCCTTGTATGTGGTATACTTGTAAAGCAATTTGCTTTACAGTGTTGAGGTGAACGCATGGCACTGCACGAAAAAGACCTTGAAATAGCGTTGTTGCTTGACTTTTACGGCGAGCTTTTGTCCGACAGCCGCAGACACGCGGCGGAGCTTTATTATAATGAGGATCTTTCGCTTGGCGAGGTCGCCGAGGATATGGGAATAACCCGTCAGGGCGTGCGCGACCACATCGAAAAGGCAAAAGCACAGCTTGCAACGTATGAGGAAAAGCTTGGACTTGCCGCTAAATTCCGCGAGATCGAGGCGACTATCGCCGACGTTGTTCCAAAGCTTGAGATTCTTTGCGAGTGTGCCGAGGGCAAAACCCGCACGGAGCTTGAAGATATAATAAAAAAGGTGAAAACCGTTACGATATAACCTGTTACGGAGGAAACTGATGTTTCAGAGTTTAGTCGATAAGATGTCGGAGGCTTTCAAGAAGTTTAAAAACAAAGGAAAGCTTACCGAGGCGGACGTCAAGGCGGGTATGCGCGAGATCAAGCTCGCACTGCTCGAAGCGGACGTTAACTACAAGGTCGTAAAAGACTTCATAAAAATAGTTACCGAGCGCGCGGTTGGCGAGGAGGTCCTTGAGAGCCTCGTTCCCGCACAGCAGATAGTAAAGATAGTAAACGAAGAGCTTTGCACGCTTATGGGCGGTACACAGTCAAAGCTTACTATCTCCTCAAGACCGCCTACAGTTATTATGATGGTAGGTCTTCAGGGTGCCGGTAAAACCACACATTCAGGTAAGCTCGCCGGAATGTACAAAAAGCAGGGCAAGCGTCCTTTGCTTGTTGCCTGTGACGTTTACCGTCCGGCGGCAATTAAGCAGCTTGAGGTCGTTGGTGCACAGCTTGAAATTCCCGTTTTCCAGATGGGCGACAAGGTAAGCCCCGTCGAGATTGCAAAGGCGGGTATTGAGCACGCTAAAAAGCACGGTCACGATATGGTATTCATCGATACCGCAGGTCGACTCCACGTTGACGAGGTGCTGATGAATGAGCTTCGCGATATAAAGGCTTCCACCGAGCCTGCGGAAATACTGCTCGTCGTCGATGCGATGACCGGTCAGGATGCGGTAAACGTAGCGGAGTCGTTCAACGAGCTTCTTGACATCACGGGCGTGGTGCTTACAAAGATGGACGGTGATACCAGAGGCGGTGCGGCACTTTCTGTTCGCCACGTTACCGGAAAGCCGATCAAGTTCGTCGGTATAGGTGAAAAGCTCGATATGATCGAGCCGTTCTACCCCGACAGAATGGCATCGAGAATACTCGGTATGGGCGACGTGCTCTCGCTTATCGAGAAGGCACAGCAGAACTTCGACGAGAAGCAGGCAGAGGAGCTTGAGCGCAAGATGCGCGAGCAGACGTTTACTCTGACCGATTTTCTCGAGCAGTTCAAGCAAGTTCGCGGTATGGGATCGATGGACCAGATACTCGGTATGATTCCCGGCGTTAATCAGGCGGCTCTTAAGGACGTAAAGGTCGATGAAAAGCAGCTTGACCGCGTAGAGGCTATAATCCTTTCGATGACTCCCGAGGAGCGCGACAAGCCCGATATTATCAGCGCATCGCGTAAAAAGCGTATTGCGGCAGGAAGCGGTATGAAGGTCGAGGACGTTAACCGCCTGCTCAAACAGTACGATCAGATGAAGCAGATGATGAAGAAGTTTGCTTCGATGACCACAGGCAAAAAATTCGGTCGCAGAAATAAGATGAAATTCCCGTTCTAACGGGTTTCAAATAAATAAAAAAACAATAAACATATTTTTTGGAGGAAATTTAAAATGGCAGTTAAACTCAGACTTACCAGAATCGGCGCAAAGAAGAACCCTTACTACCGCGTAGTAGTAGCTGACTCCCGTTACCCCAGAGACGGTCGCTTCATCGAGGTTATCGGTACCTACAATCCTATGACCGAGCCCGCTGAAGTTAAGATCGATACTGAAAAGGCAAAGAAGTGGATCGCTAACGGCGCTCAGCCTACCGATACCGTTAAGGCTCTTCTCAAGAAGACCGGCGCTATCGACTAATCTTATTATGGTGGAACTTAAAAAAGTCCTCACAGATATCGCAAAGGCTATCGTTGACGAGCCTGAAAAGGTTGATGTTGAAGAGAAGATCGAGGGTAACGACGTTTACCTCGAACTTCACGTAGCCGAGGGTGATATGGGTAAGGTCATTGGCAGACACGGTAAGATCGCAAAGTCGATCCGCCTTGTCATGAAGGCTGCGGCTAATACTGTCGGCAAGCGCGTGACCGTAGAGATAAGATAAAAAAATCCCACGTTGGGTTTACAACGTGGGATTTTTATTTGTTTCAGAACCGTCCGCCGCGACCGCCGTGGGAGCGGCCGGAGGAGCCGCGGTGCATTGACGAACCGCCGTGCGAGCCGTTGCTTGATGTGGTGTCACGTCTTGTTCGAACGGTTGTGGAATAAAGGTAGCGGTCGCTTTGTGTGCGAAGACTTAAGCTGTCCCTCACCATATAATCTGCCGCACCGCTTGCCGATCTGACGCTTTTCATACCGGCTTTCATTATGGACACCATAATGAGAGAGATAATAAAGCCTACAATGATTGACGGGAGGATAAAATCAAGCGGTGAAACGTCCTCCTCGTAATCACTATAATCATAGTCATAGTCATAGTCGTAGTAATAATCGTCGCTTGGATAGTAAGAATTACCCGACGAGCTGTTCCCGTTATACTGCTTTCCGCTTATAACGTACGATTCGCAAATGCTTGCAAACGTCGAAAATGCGGCGAAATAGTTGCCATCTGACAGATAGTCGATGAAGGCGTTTTCAATCTGATACAGAGCGTAGTCGTTAAGGTAACGCGCGCCGTCGCCGTAGGTGGTTATCCACCATTCCCTGGCGCCCATATCAACTAGGAGCAGTGCGCCGTCATCGTTTTCGCCCCAGCCGTAGCCGTTATCGTCGTAAAAATCGTCGGCATATTCCATAACGGATTTGCCGCCTGTGGAATTTACGGTAACTATTGCAATTTCAATCTGCTGCGAGCTGCTGATGCCCTCAAGCAAAGTGATGAGCGAGGCTTCCTCGCCGCTTGTTAAGAGATCGGCGTTGTCGACCACGAGAGGAAGCGTGCGGTTTGCGGATACGCCAAGTGCGAATGATGTCAGCACGAGAAGCGCGGACAAGATAAAAATAAGTACTCTTTTCATCGCGCACCTCACAGCATCATAAGAACGTTCAAAAGAACGAATACGATAGCGGAAAATACAGCCGCGCCGCCGAGCAGATATTTCCAGTAAAGTCCCTTGTCGACGGGAAGATTTCCTACAAATTTACCCGTTTGGCCGTTCATAGCAAAGGTGAACTTTTTATCCTGCCACGTGGTGTTGAGTAGCCACACGGGATATAGCGCGTAACGCGTCTTTCCGCTACCAACGCTGACAGAGCCGCCCTCCTTTGTGACTGTTGCGTAGCCGCTGACTGTGGAGCGGAACGTTTCTTCCGTGCTTTTTTTGATGCGCTCGCTTGCGCGCGCACGGCTATCGTTCATACTGACGTCATAGCGGTCTGCAAGATAGCCCGAGAGGTACGCAGTCTGAAAATCTACCGCCGCGGAAAAATCGAACGGCTCGATGGATTCCATCAGATCGTCGGCCATTTTTGTGGAGCCGTCGACCGGAACACGGCAGAATTCAAGCGTTCCGTCACGAACTATCGAGTAGTAGCTTGTTTCCACGCAGTGGTGCGTCGGGGTGTTATAGGAGTGTATCCGTGTTGCCTTATAGCGCAGATTGGCGTCGGCTTTGGCGTCGTATATCCAGAACGGAACGTAGACGCCTTTTATCTCGTCGATGTGATTTTGGCTTTTGAAGACCTTTGGGAGAAGTCTCTTGCCGGTGATATGCTTTTGATAAGCGGCTTTTGCCGCGTTCTTATCAAGCTTGAAGGGGATAACGAGATCGGGACGTAGATCGCCCGAGAGCTGTCCCTTCATAATGATCGGATTTGAGCAATACGGGCAGTGCGTTGCCGCAGTGGTTTCGTCGCATATGACCTCTCCGGCGCAGGTGTTGCATATATAAACACGAAGACCGTCCTGCTCACCCTCGTGCCACTCACTCTCTGCATTTTCCCAGCTGTCGGGCTGCTCGTGTGCGGCCTTCAGATCCTCGTCGTAGCCCTTAAGCGTTTCAAGCTCGAACTCTGTGTCGCAGTACGGACACTTCGGTTTCTGCGTTTCAACGTCAAACTCAATAACGCCGCCGCAGCAAGGACATTTGTATTCGAAAAGGTCAGCCATCAGTTGAGCTTATTACCGCATTCGGGACAGAATTTGGGAGCGGTGGCGGGGTTCGTGTTTACCCAACCGCAGTTTGCACATTTGATTGCGGTATCAGGCTTTTTCGCGCCGCACTGCGGGCAGAATTTGCCGTTGCATACCATTCCGCACGCACAGGTCCAGGTGTCGGCAACAGGCTTCTTTGCGCCGCAATTGGTGCAGAAATTGCCCGTTGCGCTGTTGCCGCACGCACATTTCCACGCGCCTGCGGGAGCGGCAGGCTGATTTTGCGCCTGCTGTCCCATAGCATAGAAATTCTGCGCGTTTGCGCCGCCCTGATTCATAGCCATACCCATACCCATAAAGCCGGTCATAGCGCCTGCTTCGTTGGACGCCGCCGCACGCATAGCGTCTGCCTGCGCTCCGACAAGCGTTGCACCTGCCATAGTGGGATCCTTATACATGGCGGTCTTCTGCGCGGTCTTGAGCATCTCCTGATCTTCTTCGGTAAGGGTGGGCGGATTGAGCGCAACCTTTACGTCGCCAATGCCGCGAGCACCCCATTCAGCTGCAAGCTCCTCATTGAGGAAGCCCTCAAGCTCCTCGCTGTGCGCAGGGATCTGGTTCGGACGAAGCTCGAGATTTGAAAGCTTTGCAAGAGCGGGACCGAGTGCGCTGATAAACTCGGTCTTCATAGTGGAACTTAAGGTTTCCTTGCTGAAGCTGTCGGATACGTTGCCTGCAAGGGACTGATAGAACTTAAGCGGGTCGGTAAGACGGAACGTATATATACCGTTGCAGCGGAGCGAAACGTCAACGTCGAAGCCGATGCGCGAGTCAACTACGCGAAATGCGATAGGAGTTGCTGTACCGAACTTATTATCGACGATCTCCTTGGTGTTGAAGTAGTACACCCTCTGGTCCTTGCCTGTGTCACCGCCGTAGGTGAAGCGCTTGCCGATGGTCTTAAAGGTTTCGATTATAGATTCGCCAAGCTTGCCTGCGAAGATAGACGGCTCGGTGGAACTGTCGTATGTAAACTCACCGGGCTCTGCACAAACCTCTACGACCTTGCCCTGCTCTACGATGATCATACACTGACCGTCGGCAACAGCGATGCCGGAGCCGTTTGAAATAATGTTGTCCTCTGCCTTGGTGTTGGACGAGCGTCCGCTGATGCGCTTTTCGCCCTTTACCATAAGTATGTCGTTAGGAATTGCCTCGCAGTAGAAAAATTCCTTCCACTGATCGGCGAGGGTGCCGCCGAGTGCACCAATACCTGCTTTGATAAGTCCCATATTGAATACCTCCGTTAAAAGCACGGCAAAAGCCGCTTGTTTATTTCAATTATATCACATTTGACCCCTATGTGCAACAGAAGGACCGAATTTTTTTGATATTTATTTACTGAACTTATCCACACGGGCGAAAAACTCAACAAATTTAGGCATAGGTATAGACATACGAAAATATTTGTGGTATAATAATATAATGAATTATTATGGGGTATTGTCGCCATATGGAGAAAAGGAGGGTGAGAAGTGGAAGAAAACAGCCAAAACTCAGCGCAGAGTGCTCCCGACATGCAGGAAAAGCATCTTTCTGTTCCGGTTCAGGTAGCGTTTTTCATAACCGTGTGTGCGCTCACACTCTTGTGTGCGAGCGGAATTTTGGGAATCATTGGATTCGTACTCGTGCCCGTTGCCGTAGCGATGAACGTACTGCTCGCGTTTGAATATGAAAAGTCAAAGGCAAAGCTTTCCCTTCTGCTTGCATTAAATCTTATTCCCTTTGTTGCGGCAGGCATATGTTTTCAGTCGATAATAGCTGCGCTTGGAGCCCTGTATCCGCTTATGATGGCTCTGCCGATATGGCTTACGGTCCGTATGGGCTACGGTCGCTCGGCATCAATAGCGGCTTCGGCTGTGTGCGCGATGCTCGTTTGGTGTGCAAGCTTCGTTCTCGCACTTACTTCCGAATACGGCGCCTTTAATGCAGAAACGCTCGGCGCACTACTTGATTCCGCGATCGACCCGTATATTGAGTATGTTATAAATCTTCTTGAAACCGAGGATTTCGGTGTGGCGCTGGAGCTTACGTCGTCAGACTTTGATATGTTCAGATACTACTTCAAGACGATGTTCCTCGGCTCTGTTGGCGTCCTTATGATAATCTGGTCGTACTTTGCAACACTTGCTGTACGGCTGATTGCAAAGATATTCGACGTGTCGCACAGAATACCGCGCGGATACCGCGCTCGCGTTCGTGCGATGATAACCGAAGACGGTCCGAAGGTCGAGGTGCTGCGCGAGGACGTCATCTGGCGTATACAGCTTGACAATATAACCGTTGCGGTGTATATTGCGGCGTATATCGTTTCCGTTCTGTTCTCACCCAAGGGCGGCTTTGCCCTCACCGCTTATTCGGTGGCTGTTAATCTTATTTTGATACTCACGCCCGGCTTTTTCTACTGCGGTGTGAGGGATATTATCCTGAGCTTCCGCGGCAGATCCGCAACCGGCAGATTCGGACGAATTGCCGCCATAATTTCGCTGGTTCTCGTGTTTATCAGCCCCGCATCGCTCGTGCTTATATTCTCTGCGCTCGGCGTCGGAGTGACGCTTCGCGAAAACAGAGCGCAAAAAAATATACAAAAAACAGGAAAGGAATAAGTGCAAATGAAAAACACACACGAAAAGGAGCCTCGTAAATTTTCAAATCGCGTGATAATTACGCTTATAATAGCGGCGCTTTTCTTTGCTGTATATGCGCTTATCACCCATTTTTCAGAGCTTGACGCGCTGATAGTCGGCGCGGTTATGATCGTGCTGTTGTTGGTGTCGGAGTTTATCGCGCTCAAAATTTATGAGATTGCGAGCTTCAGAATGGACGATCCTGATGACGACAGGCATTCGCCGATACTCGGTAACATCACGCTTGACTTTATCCTTCGCCTCTATCTTCCCGTCGTTATATGCGACGAGAACGGAAAGATAATCTGGTATAACAACGCATTTACAAAGGTTGCCAATCCGCGAGAGGTGCTTTACACCAAGTATATAGACAATCTTGCAGACGTTACCGTTGATGAGATTTTAAACGATACCCGTTCAGATGTTGACGACACCGAGGCGAGCGACGGTGTCGAAACCGTTGCTTATGACAGAGTGTTCCGCATCAAGGGCTATAAGATAGCATCGCAGGGTAAGGATTATATCATAACCGTATGGAATGAGCGTACGGAAATGAGTCAGCTCGCAAAGCGCCTTGCCGACGAGGAAACCGTTATTGCGTACGTTATGATAGACAATCTCGACGAGCTCAGGCAGTTCGTTCAGGAAAAGTACCGCAGTGCGGCGGCACAGGTCGAGGGCATACTCAAGGAGTGGGCGGACTCGGTCGGCGGCATTTTAAAGGAATATGAGCGCGATAAGTTTATATTCCTCTTTGAATCGCGTTATCTCGACGAATTTATCGCAAGCAAGTTCGACGTGCTTGACCGTATACGCGAGGTGCGTATAGGTGAGGGCAGTATGCCCGTGACGGTTTCTATCGGTATCTCGCGTGTTAAGGGCTCACTTGCCGACAGAGATCGGGATGCACACGCGTCCCTTGATCTCGCGCTTCAGCGCGGCGGAGACCAGGTCGTTGTCAAGAACGCGCACAACACCGAGTTCTTCGGCGGACGTACGAAGACCGTTCAGAAGCGTACGAAGGTGCGTGCGAGAGTTATTGCAAATCAGCTTTCGCTTGAGATGGCAAAGTCGAGCAACGTGCTCATTATGGGACACAAAAACCCCGACTACGACTCCATCGGCGCGTGCGTGGGTATAGCAAGGCTTGCTATGTTCTGCGGCGTCAAGGCGAATATCGTTGTAAATCACGAGCACGAGAACATAAAGAACGCGATTTCGAGGGTTTCCATTCTTCCCGAATACAGCGATATTTTCGTCGACAGCATAACGGGGCAGGATATGATAACCTCGAGTACGCTTCTGGTTATCGTTGACGTGAATAACCCTGCACAGTATGAGTCGGGCGATATTGCCGACAACGTTGCCTCGGTGGCAATTATAGATCACCACAGAAAAACCGCAGAGGTTGTGCGCGAGCCGCTTATTTCGTATATCGAACCGTCGGCATCGTCTGCGTCCGAGCTTGTTTCGGAGATGCTCGAGCAGGCACTTCCCGTGAGCGATCTTCACCGCGAGGAGGCGGACGTTCTTTACGCGGGTATGCTTCTCGACACCAAGCAGTTCTCGAGAAACACGGGCGTGCGTACGTTCAGTGCGGCGCTGTATCTGCGCTCCGAGGGTGCAAACCCGACGGAGGTTGAAAAGTTCTTCAAGTCAAACCTTGACGATTTTATGCGTGAGGCGAAATTCTCGATGAACGTAATCACCTACCGTCAGATGTTTGCTATCTCTATGAGCGACAGCGACGGCAACTTTGCAGACAGAGTTGCGGCGGCGAAGGCGGCTGATAAGCTTCTGTCAGTATCGGGCGTTATGGCGAGCTTCGCGCTTGTTGAGGTCGAGGGAAGCGTACACATTTCTGCACGCTCGGCAGGTAACATCAACGTGCAGCTTATACTCGAAAAGATAGGCGGCGGCGGTTATTACGAGGCGGCAGGCGCGCTGCTTCGCGATATGTCGATGACCGCGGCACTCACAAGTCTTAAAGAAGCAATTGACGATTATATGACACAGAACTAATATAAGGAGATACACAAAATGAAGGTAGTATTAACACAGGATGTAAAAAGCCAGGGCAAAAAGGGACAGCTTATCGACGTATCCGACGGATACGCGCGCAACTTCCTTATTCCCAAGGGACTTGCAATTATCGCCGATAACAAGGCGCTCAACGAGATAAAGGGCCGTGAGGCATCCGAGGCTCACAAGAAGGCGGTTGAGCTTCAGAACGCTAAGGATACCGCTGCAAAGCTTGAGGGAGTTATCGTGAAATTCAAGGGTAAGGCAGGCGCTGACGGCAGACTTTACGGCTCCGTTACCACCAAGGATATTGCAGAGGAGCTTGCAAAGCAGTTCGATATCACAGTTGACAAGCGCAAGATACAGCTTGCCGATGCGCTCAAGACCTTCGGAACTCACACCGTGGACGTTAAGCTCCATACAGAGGTTATGGGCAAGATCAACGTTCTTGTCAGCGAAGATAAGTAATTATGGCTGATAATACGTTTGCAAGAAAGCTTCCGTTTTCGCTTGAAGCGGAGCAATCGGTGCTGGGCTCGATACTTATCGATCCGTCCTGCTTTGATCTTATCGCAGGAACGTTAAAGAGTGAGGATTTCTACCTTGACGAGCATATGCAGATATATCTCGCTATGCAGGACCTCTATCTCAAAAACCGCGACATTGATATAGTTACGCTCATCGACTCTCTCGTTCACCGCGGAGTTTACGACGAGCAGAACAGCCGCTCTTATATAAAGCTTATCGCGGACGTTGTTCCGTCAGCGGCAAACGTGGCGGACTATGCGCGCATAGTTAAGGATAAGAGCCTGCTGCGTAGCCTTATTGCCGCTTCCGAGGAGATCTCCGAGTCGGCGTACAGCGCCGAGGACGAGGTTACGCATATCCTCGGTAACGCGGAGCAGAAGATATTTTCTATCGCGGAGGGCAACGAGCAGAAGGGCTTTACACACATTCGTGAGGTGCTTGTCCAGACTTATGAGCATCTGCACCAGCTTCAGACCAACCGCGCCGAAACGCTCGGTACGCCTACGGGATTTGCAGACCTTGACAAAACGCTCGTCGGTATGGGTAAGAGTGACCTTATTATCGTCGGTGCACGACCCGGTGTCGGTAAGACGTCGTTTGCGCTCAATATAGCATCGAACGTTGCCAAGGAAAGCAAGAAGGCTGTCTGCATTTTCTCACTTGAAATGTCGGCACAGCAGCTTGTTTCGCGTATGCTCTCGAGTGAGGCGCTCGTTGACAGCTACCATATCCGTTCGGGTGAGCTTGGTGATGAGGAGTGGGCAAAGCTTGCTCACGCATCGGCGAACCTTTCCGAGTGCGATATTTATATCGACGATACGACGGGTATCACTGCAACCGGAATGAAGTCTAAGCTTCGCCGCGTAAAAAATCTCGGCCTTGTTATAATCGACTATCTCCAGCTCATGCAGTCTGACCGTAAGATAGACAACAGAGTGCAGGAAGTCAGCGATATTTCGCGTAATCTTAAGATACTTGCTAAAGAGCTTATGGTGCCGATCATATGCTGTGCACAGCTCTCGCGTAACCCTGAATCGAGAAAGGGTGCGGACAGCGCGCCTATGCTTTCTGACCTTCGTGACTCGGGTGCGATCGAGCAGGACGCGGACATCATTATGTTTCTCTCGCGCGATTACTATCAGAACGATCCCGAGAAGCAGAACGTGGCAGACGTTCATGTTGCAAAGAACCGCCACGGCTCGACGGGCAAGATTCCGATGGGCTGGTTCGGTCAGTTCACCAAATTCACCTCTCTCGCGCCTGACGGCACGGTTGAGGAACCGAAATTATAATGAATAAAAAACAAAATTTGCTATCGGCGCTTGATGCATACTCCATGCTTGACGGCGTGCGTGGAATTCTCGTCGGATTTTCCGGAGGAGCGGATTCGAGCGCGATGTTATCGCTTTTGAAGACGATATGCGATGAGCGTGGGATATATCTCCACGCGATGCATATACACCACGGTATACGCGGCGAGGAGGCGAATCGCGATGCAGACTTTTGTAAGGCATTTTGCGAGCGACTCGGCGTTGATTTTACGCTTGAGTCTGCCGATATTCCAAAGCTTGCAAAGGAAAGCGGACGCGGAGTTGAAGAAACAGCGCGTGAGTTCAGATATGGCGCGTTCTTAAAAAAGGTGCGCTCTGACGAACGCCTCTCCTGCATAGCTACCGCACATAATGCAAACGATAACGCCGAAACAGTTCTTTTCAACCTCGCGAGAGGTAGCGGTACGACCGGAATCTCGGGAATCGCACCGATACGCGAGCTTGACGGTGTTGCCGTTTTAAGGCCGCTGCTCTACGCCTCAAAGCGCGATATCGTTGGATATTGTGAGCAAAACGGCATACAATATATATTTGACAGCACCAATAACGATACGGCATATACTCGCAACTATATTCGCCACGAGGTAATGCCGTGCTTCGAACGGCTTAATCCGTCTTTTTTGTCTGCTGCAACGCGTATGACGGATAACCTTCGTGCAGATGCGGAATGCCTTGATACTATAGCGGCGCAATTTGCTGTGGACAACGTGAGGGACGGGAAAATCGACGTTTCTGTGCTTGCGGGTGCCCACAGGGCTATCGCTTCGCGTGCGGTATGTATTATGTTTGCGAGCGTGAGTGACAAAACTCTTGAGCGTGTTCACGTTGATGCGGTTCTTGAGCTTGCTCAAAGATACCGCGAGGGTGCGAGCCTGTCGCTTATAGGTAATGTGCGCGCCGTGTATGAACGCGGACAGCTTTATTTTACCGCGTCCGGACCGGAAGCTGCGAACGAGTTTGAATATACGCTCTGTGAGGGTGTAAATCGCTTTGACGAGGGATTTGCAGTCGTTGTCGTGAGGGACGGGGATTTACAAAAATATAAAGAAACCCTTGAAAATATTTACAAATTATCAATACACGCGAGAATAAGTTTTGATAAAATAAATCATACGCTGTTCGTTCGCTCCCGCCACGACGGCGATGCTTACGTGTACGGCGGTATGACTAGAAAGCTCAAAAAGTTATATAACGACCGCGCGTATAGCGCACGAAAACGTGCAAAAACACCGATATTCTGCGACGGTGAGGGCATCGTTTGGGTGCCGGGATTTCCCGTTGCCGACAGAGTGAAGTCAGGCGGTGACACGGCGGAAGTAATTTATTATTACAACGGAGAAGAATGATGACGAACGACATTAAAAGTATACTCATAAGTGAGGAAGAGTGTCAGGAAATAGTAACCCGTATAGCCAATCAGATAAGCGAGGATTATAATGGCAAGCGTCTTTTGCTCGTTTGTATTCTCAAGGGCTCAGTCGTATTTATGGGCGATCTTATGAAGAAAATCAAGATACCCGTTGAGATAGACTTTATGAAGGTATCCTCTTACGGTGCATCCTCCAAGACAACGGGTAACGTAAATATCCTGCTCGACCTTCACAGAAACGACCTTGATAAGGTGGATATACTCATAGTTGAGGATATTATCGACAGCGGAAAGACGCTCTCGCATCTTACCAAGTATCTTCGGCTTAAGGGCGCAAAGAGTGTTAAGACGGTTACTATGCTCGACAAGCCCGATCGCCGCGAGGTGGAGTTCACCCCCGACTACCGTGGCCGCGTCATACCCGACGAGTTCGTTGTCGGATACGGCCTTGACTATGCGGAAAAATACAGAGCACTGCCTTACATAGGCATTCTGAAGCCCGAGGTTTACGAAAAATAAGCAGGGGCAATCATATATAAAGGAGTCCCACGAGGGAGTAGTGAGTAATGAAGAAATCAAACCGTAAAATCTTAATCTTTTACGCAGTCCTTATCGGTGTAATATTCATCTCGACGGCAGCTCTTTTCAGCTCGCAGCCGGGCGAGGAGGTTATCTACAGCGATATCGACAAGCTGTTTTACGAGCAGCAGGTCAAGGCGTTTGAAATTGACAAAAACAACAATCTGACAATCAAAAAGCAGGACGGAGAGGTTATTTCCTTTACCCTGCGTGACCTTGATCTTTTCTGGGGGCAGTTCGGAGAAACGATAGAAGAACAGCTCCACGACGGAATTATTGAGTCGTACAATATAGCAGAGCCGCAGGTTATCCCGTGGTGGGTGAGCCTTATGCCATATCTTATCGTTGTCGTGCTGTTTGTTGTGTTCTGGATAGTTATAGTTAACCAGACCGCAGGCGGTAAGGGCGGCAAGGTAGGTGGATTCGGCAAGGCTCGCGCGAAGCTCGGCTCGGACGAAAAGAAGAAGGTGTTCTTCAAGGACGTTGCCGGCGCCGATGAGGAAAAGGCAGAGCTTCAGGAGGTCGTTGAATTCCTCCGCGATCCCGCTAAATTCACAAAGCTCGGTGCGCATATTCCGCACGGTGTACTGCTAGTAGGCCCCCCCGGCACGGGTAAGACCTTACTTGCAAAGGCTGTTGCGGGCGAGGCGGGCGTTCCGTTCTACTCCATCTCGGGCTCGGATTTCGTTGAAATGTACGTCGGTGTCGGCGCATCGCGTGTACGCGATCTTTTTGACACCGCGAAGAAGAATCCTGCAAGTATCATATTCATCGACGAGATAGACGCTGTAGGACGCCACCGCGGCGCAGGTCTTGGCGGCGGTCACGACGAGCGTGAGCAGACGCTCAATCAGCTTCTCGTCGAAATGGACGGCTTTGGCGGAAATGACGGCGTTATCGTTATGGCGGCGACTAACCGCCCCGATATACTCGATCCCGCACTTCTCCGTCCCGGACGCTTTGACCGTCAGATAACCGTAAACTATCCCGATCAGAAGGGCAGAGAGGAAATTCTTAAGGTTCACGCGAAGGGTAAGCCGTTCGAGGCGGAGGTAGACCTTGCGACGCTCGCAAAGACCACTGTAGGCTTCACGGGCGCAGACCTTGAAAACCTTCTCAATGAGGCAGCTCTCCTTGCAGCGCGCAAGAACAAGAGTCTTATCGGCATGGAGGATCTCGAAGAGGCGACCATCAAGGTCATAGTCGGACCCAATAAGAAGTCGAAGGTCGTTCACAAGGACGACAAGCGCATCACCGCGTATCACGAGGCAGGTCACGCTATCGTTATGAAGCTTCTCCAGCCCAATACGTCGGTGCATCAGATCTCGATCATTCCCGCAGGACGCGCGGCAGGCTACACTCTTCCGCTCCCGATTGAGGACAGAGCGCATATGTCCAAGTCCGATATGGAAAACGAGATCGTATCCCTGCTTGGCGGACGCGTTGCTGAGAAGCTTATCATCGGTGACATCTGCACGGGTGCGTCCAACGATATTCAGCGAGCTACAAACATTGCACGCAATATGGTTACACGCTACGGTATGAGCGAGGCTCTCGGCCCGATCGTATACGGCTCGGAGCACGACGAGGGTGAGGTGTTCCTCGGTCGCGATTTCAATACGTCGCGCAACTATTCTGAGGATACGGCAACGCTTATCGATAACGAGATCAAGCGCATTATAAACACCGCGTACGATACCGCGATGGAGCTTCTTTCAAAGAACGTCGACAAGCTTCACTTCGTTGCCGAGTTCTTACAGAAAAACGAGGTTATGGACGCCGAGCAGTTCAGCGCCGCTATGGAGGGCTCGCCCACGATAGAGGAGCTTGAGGCTATGGCTGACGCCAAGAAGAAAAAGAGTGCCGAGGAGAACGAAACCAAGGCAAAGGAAAACGAGGAGGCTCGTAAGGCGCGAGAGGCCGAAGAGGCTGCAAAGGCGGCTGCGGCTGCAAAGGAAACCGGAGATGAAAATGCTCCGCCTCGTATGAAGGAATAACTTAAACGGGGCGACTATAGGGTCGCCCCGATATTTTAAAAAATATTAGATTTGGAAGGATGTAACAACTATGGACACCATCATCAAAAGTGCACGCGCAGAGGCTGTTTGCAGAACGCTTGGCGGAGAGCTTATTTCCTACAAGCTCGACGGCAAGGAATACGTTTGGGAGGGCAATCCCGATTTTTGGAGTGGACATGCTCCCGTGCTTTTCCCGACGGTTGGCTCTACCTTCGAGGAAAGCGTAAAGTTTGAGGGCGTTGCATATCCGCTTAAGAAGCACGGCTTTGCAAGAAAAATGGAGTTTAAGCTTGTAGAGGCAACCGCTGACAAGACCGTATATGAACTCACTGAAAACGAGGACACCAAGAAGGTATATCCGTACGATTTTAAGCTTCTCATTACCCACAAGATAACCGATGAGGGCTTTTCTACCGAGTATAAGGTAGTAAACACCGATAAGAAGCCGATTTGGTTCTGCATCGGCGGACACCCCGGCTTCTCCTGCCCGATAAACGAGGGCGAGCAGTTCTCCGACTACAAGCTCGTATTCGAGAAGGTGGAGAACGAGGACATTATCTACACCACCAATTACGGCGGAGGCTACATAGACGCATCGCTTCCCGTTGTTGATAAGCTCAAGAACACAAACGAGTGGCCGCTCCGTCACGAGGACTACGACGTTGACGCGCTGCTTACGAAGAAGCTTCAGAGCCGCAAGGTGAAGCTCGTACATAACGTTACCGGCAAGGGCATCGAGCTTGACTTCACCGGCTTTAACGCGCTCGGCGTATGGACGCCTCCCGGAAAGAAGGCTCCGTTCGTTTGCATCGAGCCCTGGAACGGACTTCCCGCACATCTCGGCGAGAGCGGCAACTTCGAGGATAAGCCTTACGCGATAACGCTTCCCGTTGGTGAGGAATACACCGTCGGCTACAGCGTAAAGGTTATATAAAATAAAATTAAGACAATCCATTTTTTGAGGAGGAAATGATTGTGAAAAAATTAAACTTGCAGCGCTTTTTATTGCTATGCTTCTTATTGCAACCTCTTGCGGTCCAAACGGCGGCGAAACTCCGGTCGATACTACTCCCACGTATAACGGAAACGAATCGGGAAGTGAGCTTGCTCTCGGACTTCCTGCAGAGCTTCGTTTTGACGGGGAAACCTTCCGACTTATCACGGCGGAGGGCATTATGGAGCCCCTTCCTAGCCGGATGACGGCGATGTGGTTCAGCAGTCTATCTATAAGCAGATGCTTGATACCTCCGAGCGTCTCGGCGTTGAGTTTGAGTACTACGTTGCGAGCCCGTTTGAAATTGCATCTACGTGGGTATATACTGCCGTAAACTCGTGGTCTGACGACTACGATGCGGTGTTCACGGTTGATACGAACGTAAGAGCTATGGCTGATATGAGCTTCTTCCGTCCTGTAAGCGATCTCGAATACGTTAACCTTGATAACGTTTGGTGGGCCAAGGATTACATCGAGAGCGTGTCCTTAAATCCCGACGATCCTTACCTGCTTTTTGGCAGCATTACATATGATCAGGCGGTTGAGCGTCTTGTTTGTACGACCTTTAACAAGCGTCTGCTCAAGGAGATACACGGACTTGAGGACGATGACCTCTATCAGATGGTGCTTGACGGAGAGTGGACTATAGATGAGTTCATTGAGCTTTCAAGAGGTGTATATCCGGACGACGGCGACGGTGTTGTTGATAAAGACGACGTTCACGGCTTGACCTCGACGGATATTTCCGCGTTTGTAAATCTCGTTTACAGCTCGGGACTTGAGTTTACGGGACGCGACGAGGACGGCTTCCCCACCCTTGCACTCAATAACGAAAGAACTATCTCGCTTGTTGAGAAACTGCTCGCGCTTTCAAAGGATAGCGGATATTTCAACACAAAGGGTATTGACGGTGCGAACGATTACGTTCACAAGTTTAAGGCAGGCAACTCGCTGTTTGCGATAACCCGCTTCTTTAACGTGTGGTCGCTAAGCGATATGTCAGATGACTACGGTATGGTTCCGATGCCAAAGTTTGACGAGGATACGGACGGATATACCAGCGTCGTTACCACATACGTTGAGTGGGGTGCGGTTCCGGTAACCTGCGAGAGGACAGCGATGACCTCGGCGGTTCTCGAGTGTATGGCGTATGAGGGATATGAGCACGTGGTCCCTGCGTATTTTGAGAATGCCATCAAGTTAAGATACACTCGCGGCGATCTCAGCCTTGAAACACAGATGCTCGATCTTATCACACAAGGCGCTCGTACTGATTTTCTCTACGTAAACAGCCTCGGCGGAATGGGCAACATTTTCCGCGATATTTTCGAGGAAGGAGAAAATGTTTTCTCCTCCACGTACGACTCCTATGAAACTGCTGTGCTGATAAAAATTCAGCAGCTTATTGAGAACGCAAGCTGATCGGAATAAACCACACAAGGGCAGCTCTTAAAGGGCGGTCCTTTGAGCTTTTTTCGGGAAGCGAGCTTTTATGCGTGCTGCACAAAAGCGCAGGATGCTGTTTGTGCACTATCACGGTTGACAATTCTTCCATAAAAATGCTATAATTATTAATGTAAGCACTATTTGTAGTATAGTTGCACTATGCTGCAAAACAAACCCAATCCACGAAAGGAAAACACAATGAAGAAATTCAGACTGATCGCATTGCTTCTTGCTGCTATGCTCGTTGCAGCTTCCTGCAATAACGACACCGGCGACAACAAGGGCAATACGGACAAAAACCCGTCCTCAGACAGTGCCGAAGTGCTCGGCCTTCCCGAG
>JAZQZL010000085.1:0-11420 GCA_045634005.1 Candidatus Flemingiibacterium sp.
GGGCGAAAGCAACAGTATATCCAACCAAAAAGAAATCCTTGCCCAATATGCGAGGGCAAACGGATTCCACAACACAATGTTCTTTGTAGACGACGGCATATCGGGTACGACCTTTGATCGTCCGGACTTTCAGCGTATGCAGCGGATGATCGAAAACGGAGAGATAGGCGTAGTCATTGTAAAAGACCTCAGCCGCTTCGGTCGAAACCACCTCGACGTTGGTGAATACTTGGAGATTAAATATCCTACACTCGGTGTCCGCTTTATAGCAATTCAAGAGAACGTTGATACTCTGAAGAACACCGGCACGGAGATGATGCCGTTCAACAACATCTTCAACGAGTGGTATGCTGCGCAGACGAGCAAGAAGATCCGCGCTGTGTGGAAGTCCAAGGCAGAAAAGGGTGAGCGCATATCCCAAACGGTTCCGCATGGATATAAAAAATCCGAGGACAATCCTAAACAGTGGATTATAGATGAGCCTGCTGCGAAAGTGGTGCGATATATCTTCCAACTCTGTATTGAGGGGCTTGGTCCTACACAGATCGCACATCGTTTAGAGGATGAGCGAATCCTTTGCCCGACGGCATACGCGATGGCAAACGGTCGTAAAACTCCTAATCCTTTGCCCAAGCGCGGTGAATACGCGTGGGATGGCGCTACCATTAAGCATATCTTGGCGAACAGACAGTACACAGGATGTACGGTCAATTTCAAAACAACCCTTGTCAGCTATAAAGTACACAAGACGGTTCATAACCCCGAAGAGGAATGGCAGATCATTCCCAATACCCAAGAAGCCATCATCGACGAGGACACCTTTAACCGTGTTCAAGAATTGCGCGAAGGTCGCAGACGGAATACTGCAACGGGCAGAGAAAGTCTGTTTTCTGGATTGCTCTACTGCGCTGACTGTAAATCCAAACTCTATTTTTGTGCGGCTAAAAGCATTAAGCCTCATCAAGAGTTTCACCGGTGCTCCGCGTACAAAGAGAGCAGAGGCACTTGCTCGATCCACTTTATTCGTGAGGTTGTTTTGAGAGAAATGATGCTTGAACTTGTAAAGCGAGTGGCTTTGTTCATTCAGCAATACGAAGCGGTGTTTCTTTATATGTATGCCAAGAAGCATAACATCACCAAGGAAACGAACGTGCGAAATATGAAGACTGCCATTGAAAAGGATAAGCGCAGAATTTCCGAAATCGATACGATGATTGAGCGTTTGTACGAGGACAATGTGCTTGGCAAAATTCCCGATGATCGTTTCTCCAAGATGATGGGCAAATATGAAGCGGAACAAAAAGCACTCATAGAATCGGTTGAAAAGGCAGAACATTCCTTACAGACATTTGAGCAGGACAAGGTGGATCTCCGTATTTTCCTTGAAACAATCCGAAAGTGTACCGATATTGATGAGTTGACCCCCGAAATTATTAACCGACTTATCCGTCGAATTGAGGTTCACAATAGCGAAAAGGTCAATGGAAGAAAATGCGTAAAGATTGATGTTTACTTTACCGCAGTTGGTATGATCGATCTTCCCGACGAAACTGAACTACTCAAAACGATGGAAGAAATCCGTAAATCCGCATAAGGACAAAAAACAAGAATACGGCATACCTCTTTCGAAATATACCGTATTCTTGCAAAACTGTCCTTTAGAGAACTGCTCTAAGGTCCTCTCGTTTTACTCTAGCGAGTGATGGGAATCGATTACCCACGGCGCCAATCCGCCTTGCGGCTGACTGCACCAAGGATGCAGAGCATCCTTGAAGCGGACTTCTCGCGACCAGACACTCGGAATAAAAAAAGAGAAGACACAAGGTCTTCTCTTTTTTTATTGGAGCGAGTGATGGGAATCGAACCCACGCGACCAGCTTGGAAGGCTGGAATTCTACCATTGAACTACACTCGCATATTCGCTACTCAATTATAATACCATACTCGCGCCGTTTTGTCAAGGGGTTTCTTTAAATTTTTGCAAAATACCGCTTGAAAACCCTTCGCGCTTATGCTATCATATATACAATAAACCAAGCGGAGGTATTCTATGCCGACACAAAAAGACACAAACCCCTTCCCGTACAGCGACTCAAACAAGCGCTACCATTCATACGATTATTTTCTCCGCCAAAAATTTGGCGCAAAATGCGCGAAGCTTCCCGTCGATGCGGGCTTCACCTGTCCCAATCGCGACGGCTCACGCGGTATCGGCGGTTGTATATACTGTTCCGCTCGCGGCTCGGGCGACTTCTGCTCGGACGCCGCGACACCCATAGGAGAACAGCTCTCGGCGGCTTACGGTAAGCTCTCTGAAAAATGGGCGCATCCGCTCGGCATTGCATATTTCCAAGCATTTACAAACACCTATGCTCCCGTCAGCGTGCTTTACGAAAAATTCGAGGCCGCTCTTGATTTTCCCGAAACCGTAGGTATCAGCATAGCGACACGCGCCGACTGCCTCGCCGATGACGTATGCGAGTATCTCGCCGATCTCGCCGAGCGCACGTTTTTGACAGTTGAGCTTGGTCTTCAGACAGTCCACGACTCCACCGCCGCACTCATAAACCGCGGACACACCTTCACCGAATTCACAGAGGGCTATGATAAGCTCCGCCGCACCTCGGACAAAATAAGCATCGGCGTGCACCTAATAAACGGCCTACCACACGAGAGCACCGATATGATGCTCGAATCCGCCAAGGCAGTTGCCAAACTGAAGCCCGATCAGTTAAAGCTGCATCTATTGCACGTTATCGACAGCACGCCGCTCGCCGAGATGTACGCGCGCGGCGAGTTTGAATGTATGTCGCTTGAGGCGTACGCGGACACAGTCGTGCGACAGCTTGAGGTGATGCCGCCAGAAACGGTCATCGGCAGACTTACGGGCGACGGTATGGCAGACACACTTATCGCTCCGCTCTGGAGTCGTAAAAAGCTCGTCGTGATGAACACGATAGATAAATTAATGTACGCAAAGGACACGTGGCAGGGTAAATTATATTGTTGAAAATACACAAAAACGGGGGCTTGATTTCTATGTTCTGATAGGGATTATTTTCCCTAACCCCCTTGAAAAATCGCTTCGCATAATGTATAATATATAATGTAGTCGGCTAACGAATATTATGATTTATCAACAAACAAATTGAGAATTATATATATTCGCCTACCTGAGTCCCCGCAAAATCGCGTGTGGGCGGATAATTTCCCTATATAAAATATACAGAAAAGGAGCATCTCACAATGGACAAGATCACCACAAAAAGCATACGTAACGTAGCCTTACTCGGCCACGGAGGAAGCGGAAAGACCTCTCTTTGCGAGGCTATGCTTTATCTCGCAAAAGCTACTGACCGTCTTGGAAAGACCCCCGAGGGAAATACTGTAAGTGACTATGATCCCGAAGAAATCCGCCGCGGTTTCTCGCTGTCCACGACAGTCGAGCCGTTCGCATGGCAGGACAGCAAGGTCAATATACTTGACACCCCCGGCTATCTCGACTTTACGGGTGAAATGCTCGAGGGTATAAGAGTTGCGGACAGCGCGCTTATCGTTGTTGACGGTAGAAGCGGCGTTGAGGTTGGCACAGAGCTTGCTTGGGAATATGCTGAAACTGAGGGCATTCCGAAAGCGTTCTTCATCAACCGCTTCGATGACGGTGAAGCGAGATTCAAGAGAGTATTCGAATCGCTTCGCGAAAAGTTCGGCGTTACCGTTTGCCCCCTTCTCATTCCGATGATCGAGGGCGACAAGGTTATCGGCTTCCTTAATCTTATTGATATGAAGGCAGAGGTCTACGACAAGACCGGTGCTAATATGGTCTCCGAGATTCCCGAGGACTTCAAGGAAATCGCGGCTGAATACCGCAATATGCTTTACGAGTCGATCGCACAGACCAGCGACGACCTCATGGATAAGTTCTTCAACGAGGAGCCTATTACATATAATGAAGCAATGAACGCCGTTCACGACGGTATCATCAACGGCGAGATCGTGCCCGTATTCTGCGGCGCGGCTACAAAGCTTTGGGGCGTTACCGCGGTGCTTGACACCATCGCTAACTCCTTCCCGCGTCCTACGGCTCGCAAGACCGAAACTGTAATCACCGCTGACGGCGAGGGCGAGATCGCAATCGAGCCCGATGGCGAGACATCGATATTCGTATTCAAGACCGTCGCCGACCCGTTCGTTGGTAAGATGTCGCTCTTTAAGGTTATGAACGGCACTCTTAACCGCGACATGACACTTCGCAACACCACTAACGGCACGTCTGAAAAGATGGCCAAGATATACACGCTTCGCGGCAAGAAGCAGACAGAGGTTGACACTCTCTGCTGCGGCGATATCGGTATGATCGCAAAGCTCACCGCTACCAACACCGGCGATACCCTCACCGCGTCTGCAAAGGATATTAAGTACAGAGGCATCGCATTCCCCGAGCCCTTCTTAACGCAGGCTATCAAGCCGCTCGCTAAGGGCGACGAGGATAAGATCTCCTCGGGTATCGCAAAGCTTCTTGAGGAAGACCTCACAACACGTTATGAAAACAATGCTGAAACCAAGCAGCTTCTCATCTCGGGTGTCGGCGATATTCACCTCGACGTGCTCGTTGCAAAGCTTAAGAACCGCTTCGGCACGTCCGTAGTTCTCGAAAAGCCGAAGATCGCTTACCGCGAAACTATCAAGAAGGCTGTCGAGGCTGAAGGCAAGCATAAGAAGCAGTCGGGCGGTCACGGTCAGTACGGTCACGTTAAGATCAAGTTCGCCCCCAGCGACGGCGATGGACTTACGTTCACCGAGAGCGTAGTCGGCGGTGCAGTTCCGAAGGGCTTCTTCCCTGCAGTTGAAAAGGGACTTACCGAGGCTATGCAGAAAGGTGTTCTCGCGGGATATCCCGTAGTCGGACTCCACGCAGACCTCTACGACGGCTCGTATCACGACGTTGACTCGTCGGAAATGTCCTTCAAGATGGCGGCAAGCCTTGCATACAAGGACGGTCTGCCGAAGGCAAATCCCGTGCTTCTCGAGCCGGTTGGCGCGCTCAACTGTATCGTTCCCGACAATATGGTGGGTGACGTTATAGGCGACCTCAACAAGCGTCGCGGACGCGTGCTCGGTATGGAAGCTACTCCCGGCAAGAAGGGCTACACCACCGTTCAGGCAGAGGTTCCGAAGGCTGAAATGATGGATTACCCGATCGCACTTCGTGCAACCACACAGGGCCGCGGCTCGTTCACGTTCTACTTTGAGCGTTACGAGGAGGTTCCCGCAAACGTCGCACAGAAGATCATCGCTGAAGCGGCAAAGGCTGAATAAAACAATCGAGGCGGTTTTAAACCCGCCTCTAATTTTTATTTTTCAAGTTGCGCACAGCATAGTATGCCGCCACAAGCCCGACGCTCAAAAGTGCACCGCCGACAATGTCAGTGAGCCAATGTACACCCGAAACGAGCCGCCCGATGACCATAAATGCGGTAAACACATAGATGAGCGCAAGCACACATTGCTTGAGTGTGCGGCTTTTTATGCGTTCTCCGAGCTGCATAGCCGCAGTCGGCATCACACACGTCACAAGCATAGTAGTCGACGACGGATAAGATGCTTCAAGATAGCCGTTTATCAACACGGGACGGTAGTTCACTACTACCGCTTCAAACGTCGCGTACGCGACTATAACAGCGACGTAAAATCCGCCGAGCACAAGTATGCTGTAATCAACCTTGAGAAGGCTGCGCCGACATATAAGCTGTATAAGCCCAAGGATCGCAAAGCCAAGTCCCAATGCAACCGGCACAAGTCCGAGCCAATCGGTAACGGTATACAGCCACATATGCACGCCTGTAAAGCTGTGAAATGCTCCGTTCAGTGTCGCAAATCCCACCGACGATTCGCGCGGTCCGATAGACTGCACGTCGATATATACGAGCGCTACTGTCCAAAGCGCAAATGCGACGAGAAATGCCGACGAGGTGATAAAAGCGATTTTCGTTTCCTTTTTCATTTTGTCCTCCGAATTTGTTTGTATTTACAAGCAAATTATACGTTAGGACTGCAAAAATATCAAGAAACGCTCCCTCACACGTGTGACACGCTTCGTGTCATCGGCATTTTATGTACGCGAGAACCTTTATTATCAAAAACGCGAATAAAAGCGTCGCCGCATACGGTTGACGGCTGACTGTAAACAGGAGCACTCCGAGTGCGCCAAGTGTCAGCGACACCTCACCTTTGTATTTAACCCATATCCGCGCGCCGCAATTTTGCAAAGCAAGCGTTAACACTCCACAAACAGCACTCGCCGATACAACGGCAAAATATGCACTCTTAAGCCAAACAGCGATCGCACTCAGCGACACAAGCGCCACTTCTTCGATAGCACCGCCGACACTCTGACCGAATATCGGCAGAAAAAACAAAAGCGCTACGCTTAAATCGAGAAGTCCAAATAGCAGATCGCGGATATGCACCTGCTTTCGCTTGGTTTCGCCTTCGGCTATAGTAAGCACCTCCCCGCTCGACAGAAGCTCGTCTACGGTAACTTTGAAAAATCGCGCGATCTCTTTAAGTGAGTCTATGCTCGGGTATCCCCTGCCCGACTCCCACTTTGAGATAGCCGTGCGCGACACATACAGCTCCTTCGCAAGCTCCTCCTGTGTGAGTCCCTTGCCCTTTCGAAGCTCCTGCAGCTTTTCATTAAACTCCATAACATTTCCCCATAAATATCACAAAATCGGCAGAAGAACGTATCCCTGCCGATTTTTGCGTAGATTATTCCGTCACATACTGTGCCGCGCACTTTTTACTCACCGCATCCGCGGTGATAACGACACGCTTTACGTCCTCTCTTGAGGGAACGTCGTACATAACGTCGGTCATTATCTCCTCAATGATGGCACGAAGTCCGCGCGCACCGGTGTTACGCTCGATTGCGAGCTTTGCGATTGCCTTAACGGCATCGTCCTCGAATACAAGCTCTGCGCCGTCCATACCGACGAGCTTCTGATACTGCTTTACAAGCGCGTTCTTCGGCTCGGTGAGGATACGTACGAGTGCAGCTTCGTCAAGGCTGTCAAGCGACACGATAACGGGAATACGTCCCACAAGCTCGGGAATAAGTCCGTACTTGACAATATCGTGCGGCGTAACGTCCTTGAAAATACCCGCCTTCAGCTTTTCGTCGTTCTTCTTGATGTCGCTCGTGAAGCCGACCATCTGGCTTCCCTTGCGCTCTGCGATAAGGTCCTCGAGCTTGTCAAATGCACCGCCGCATATGAAGAGAATGTTAGCAGTGTTTATCTGGATGAACTCCTGATTCGGATGCTTGCGTCCGCCCTGCGGAGGTACGTTGGAAACGGTACCCTCGAGTATCTTAAGCAGCGCCTGCTGTACGCCCTCGCCCGAAACGTCACGCGTGATCGAGCGGTTTTCGCTCTTACGCGAGATCTTATCTATCTCGTCGATGTAAATGATACCGTGCTCGGCACGCTCAACGTCGTAATCCGCCGCCTGAATAAGACGAAGCAGAATATTCTCGACGTCCTCGCCGACGTAGCCCGCTTCGGTAAGCGTGGTAGCGTCTGCGATGGCAAACGGCACCTTGAGCGCCTTTGCAAGCGTCTGTGCGAGATAAGTCTTACCAACACCCGTCGAGCCGAGAAGGAGCACGTTGCTCTTTTGTATCTCAACGTCGTCAGTGGGCTTTTCGTCCTCACCCTTTCTGCCCAGTCTTTGCGGCTTAGGCGCATTAAGTATGCGCTTGTAGTGGTTGTATACCGCTACGGACAGCACCTTCTTCGCCGCGTCCTGACCGATAACGTACTCGTCGAGCATCGCCTTTATCTCGGCAGGCTTCGGAAGCGTTCCAAGCGAAAGCTCGCCTAAATCTTCCAGCATCGCATCCTCGTGATCGGATATTATCTGATTGCACGCGTCAATGCAGGAGTCGCATATCATAGCGCCCGTCGGAGCGGGAATCATATAAACGACCTGTGTTTCATCTCTGCCGCAGAACGAACAGCGATGAAGCTTGTTTTCGGAATTGTTCTCTTTTGACATCTTTAATTTTCTCTCTTTTCGATCACCTTATCGATAAGGCCGTACTTGCAAGCCTCATCGGCGGTAAGGAAGTTATCGCGGTTGGTGTCCTTTTCGATCTGCTTTACAGTCTGACCGGTGCGCTCTGCGAGGATAGTGTTCATTCTCTCGCGGATGCGGATGATATGGTCAGCGTGGATCTTAATATCGGATGCCTGACCCTGAAGTCCGCCGAGAAGCGGCTGGTGGATCATAATTTCGCTGTTAGGAAGCGCGAAACGCTTACCCTTCGCGCCTGCCGCGAGTAAAAATGCGCCCATACTCGCCGCCATACCGATACAGATAGTCGACACGTCGCATTTGATGAAGTTCATCGTGTCGTAGATAGCCATACCTGCGGAGATAGAGCCGCCGGGGCTGTTGATGTAAAGGCTGATATCCTTGTCGGGATCCTGCGCTTCAAGGAAAAGAAGCTGTGCCACAACAAGAGAAGCGGTAGCATCGTTGACCTCATCGGACAAGAATATGATGCGGTCGTTTAAAAGACGGGAATAGATATCGTAAGAGCGTTCGCCGCGAACGGTCTGCTCAACGACCATTGGTACAAGTGCCATATTGACCTCCATTTACAAAAATGCTCGAAAAATGTTTTTTCCTATTTAAGAACCACACGGGCGACCATAGGCCGCCCGTTGATTATTATACATTGTAGGCGAAATTATTCAGCCTTGGGCTCCTCGTATGCCTTTTCGGTAACGGTTGCCTTTTCCTTAACGAGATCAACTGCCTTCTTAACAGCTACATCAGCGGTAACCATAGCAGGATCGATCATTTCCTTGATCTTGTCGAGTTCCATATTGTATGCCTTTGCCATACCCTCGAACTCCGCATTGATCTCGTCCTCGGTGGGAACGATCTTCTCAAGCTCAACGATCTTCTCAAGAGCGAGTCTGGTCTTTACCTGACGCTCTGCCTGGGGAGCCATCTGCTCACGGAGCGCATCAAGGGTGAGACCGGTGTACTGGAAGTAGGTCTTAAGGTCAAGACCCTGCATACGAAGTCTGCTGTCGAAGTCACGAACGAAGTTCTCTGCTTCAGCATCAAACATAGGCTGAGGAATCTCAGCATCAAGCTTCTCGATAAGAGCGGTGATGAGCTGATCCTCGATCTCGCCGTCTGCTGCCTTGTTGTATCTGTCCTGAATCTTTGCCTTAACGTCTGCCTTATACTCTGCAAGAGTGTCGAACTCGGAAACGTCCTTTGCGAACTCGTCGTCAAGCTCGGGCAGCTCGTTAAACTTAATCTCGTGGAGCTTGCACTTAAAGGTTGCAGCCTTGCCAGCGAGGTTTTCTGCATGATACTCGGTGGGGAAGGTTACGTTTACGTCGAACTCCTCGCCGATGTTCTTGCCAACGATCTGCTCCTCGAATCCGGGGATGAAGGAGCCGGAGCCGAGAGTGAGGTGATGCTTCTCGCCCTTGCCGCCCTCGAATGCTACGCCGTCAACGAAGCCCTCGAAGTCGATAACGGTGAGGTCGCCGTCCTTTGCTGCACGGTCGGTAACGTCGATCTGACGGGAGTTGCGAGCACGAACCTGCTCGATCTCTGCGTCAACGTCAGCCTCAGAAGCCTCACGAACGGTCTTGGTTACGGGGATGCCGAGATAATCTGCGATAGCAACCTCAGGCTTTACGTAGAACTTTGCCTTGAAGGTAACGCCGTCCTCGATGGAAACAACGTCAAACTCAGGCTGGCTTACGATCTCGAAATTCTGATCCTTGATAGCCTCCTCGTAAGCGGGGCCAACGATCTCGTTAAGTGCCTCATCGTAGAACACGCCCTTGCCGTACATCTTTTCGATGATGTGACGGGGAGCCTTGCCCTTGCGGAAGCCGGGGATGTTGATGTTCTTAACGTTCTTCTTGAACGCCTTGTCAACTGCTGCGTCAAAGGTTTCCTTGTCAGCAGTGAACTCAATCTCAACTACGTTCTTTTCGGGTTTGTTTACATTCTTTAAGCTCATGGTTTTTATCCTCCAAATGATATTGCCGCACGTGTCGGCAACATCAAATTGCTCTTTACACATTCTGCGACCATTTTAATTTTCCATATAATATTATACTATATTTTTTCGTAAAGTCAAGGCATTTTCAAAATTTTATTAAAAATCTGCCTCTCTCTGTATGGGAAGCGGCGAAAAGTCGAGGAAATCCGCCGACGTAAGAGTATATTTTATACCGTTTGACACCTCTGTGCGCGGCACGTCGTACACTCCGTGGATGTGTCCGTAGTAGCATCGCTTGATGTCAAAGCGCTTCATAACCTCAACTATCTCCTCACAAACGTATCCGCGAAAGTCCGCCGGAAAATGAAGAAATACGAGTATCTCTCGCTTTAAGCCGTCCTCGCTCTCCTTTGCCACCTGAAGCTTTACCGCCTCGTTAAGGCTTATCTCAAGGCGTATCGCCTCGCGCGCGACTATCTTTTTGTAGTCTGCCTCCTGCGGCATTTTTCTGTTTGTTTCGTCGATGTACCAGCCGCGCGAGCCGCACACTATGAAATCCTCAACCGCGTACGCGTTGTTGTAAAGGAAGCGAAGCGTTGTGAGGCCGTTCTCCTCGCAAAACGCGTTAAGCTTCGTAAGAGAGGTCCACCAATAGTCGTGATTACCTCGGCCGATTATCTTCTGCCCGTTAAGGCTGTCGAGGAATTTTAAATCCTCAAGCGCACCCGTATGGCTCATCGCCCACGAGATGTCGCCTGCAATAACCACGGTGTCCTCGGGTGTGACAAGCTTGTTCCAGCGTGTACGAAGCTTTTCGGTATATCCCGTCCAGCGCGCGCCGAAAACGTCCATCGGCTTGTTATCGCTTATTGATAAATGTGTGTCGGATAAAACGTATAACATTTTAAGCCTCCTGACCTTTCCGCGCTCTACGCTGAATTTTGTGTTAAGTTACGCCTTGATACCGAGGGTGCCTAAAACCTCTGCAGGCATATTCCCCTTTTCGATAACGGTGTCGAAGCGAACCTTGCGCTCGCCGATGCCGCAAAGCGGATAGGGGATCTCGGTACCGGTAAGTGCCTTAAGCTCGTCGAGAGCTAGAAGCTCATCGCTCGGTGCCTTGTCGGTGATGGACTTGTAAACGTCTGCCGCGAACTTATAGGGGCTTGCGGTGGAAACGAATACGGTCACAGCGTCATCGCCGGTTTCAGCGCGGTACTGTGCCAGAACATTGGCAGCAACAGCGGTGTGGGTATCGATGAGGTAGCCGGTCTTGTAGTATTCGCCGATAGTCTTTTCGGTTTCTTCTTCGTTGCAGAAGCCACCCCAGAAAAGATCCTGCATCTGGGTGCGGATGGAATCGGAAACGGTATAGCCG
>JAZQZL010000086.1:0-2132 GCA_045634005.1 Candidatus Flemingiibacterium sp.
AACAAGTCGGGCGCTATCGTCAACTCCTCTCGCGCGCTTATGTGCGCATACAAGAAGGCAGGCGACGACGGAACAAACTTCAAGGCTTGCACTCGCGACGCGGTTATCGCTATGCGCGATGATATTAACTCGGTGCTGTAAGGGTAACGAGGGGAACGGTCGCTTTTCGAGAAAAGCTCCGCAAAAGCTTTACTCTACGCTACGCTCACATTTGGTTTGTGAAATTAAAGACTGAATTTAGCGCTCTCGGTAGCCGGGCCTCACACCCCGGCAACCGGCTTGTGGGTACCCATCGTCTTGCGACATTTTTGCGCGAGTGGGTGCGCGCAGACGTTTCGCTGTGCGCCAATTGGTAGGGGAGGGGCTTGCTCCCCCCGACGCATAGATTAATTTTCTTTCTAAACTACTTGCGAAAGGATAAAACAATGCAAACATTAAAGGATAACGGAAAAATTATCTCTAACTGCCGTATTTGCGACGCGGCGCCGCTTTACGATATGCTTATCGAAGCGCCCGAGATCGCTCGCGCGGCAACTCCCGGTCAGATCGTACATATCCTCTGCGGTGAGGGTACTACGCTTCGCCGCCCTATCTCGATATGCGAGTGCGTGGGCGACTGCGTTCGCCTCTGCTACGAGGTTCGCGGTAAGGGTACAGAGTGGATGGCGGCTCGTCGCGAGGGCGACTGCGTCAGCCTTCTCGGACCGCTCGGTAACGGATTTACTATAAAGGAAGGCGAGCGCGCACTGCTTGTTGGCGGCGGTATCGGTATTTATCCGCTTCTCTCCGTCGGTAAGGCAAGCGGCAACGCGAAGGCGGCATTTGGATTCAGAAACGCTTCGCTTATCAACTCTCTCGATCTTTTTGAAAATAACGGAATCTCGACCTCGGTCATCACTGATGACGGCTCGAGCGGACGCTGTGGATTTGTAACCGAGCTTGTACGCGACGCACTTGAAGCTAAATCTGTGGACGTTGTATACGTTTGCGGTCCGCGCGGTATGATGGCGGCTGTTGCGGCGCTTTGCGAGGAGGCAGGCGTGCGCTGTGAGGTTTCGATGGAGGAGCGTATGGGATGTGGCGTTGGCGCGTGCCTTGCTTGCGTGTGCAAGACCACGTTCAAGTCGAACGAGGGCGTTGTCGGCGAGAAGTACAAGAGAGTCTGCGTTGACGGTCCCGTATTTGATTCAAAGGAGATTATCTGGAAATGAAAAATATAGATTTATCCGTTAATTTCGCGGGCGTAACGCTTAAGAATCCCGTTGTTACCGTAAGCGGCGCTTGCGGATTTGGCGAGGAGTACGCGCCCTACTATAAGGCATCCGAGCTCGGCGCGATCGCGTGCAAGGGAACAACGCTTGCACCGCGCCTTGGCAATCCTCCTCCGCGTATTGCGGAAACTCCCGCGGGCATTCTCAACTCTATCGGCTTGCAGAACCCCGGTCTTGACGTTCTTATCGGCGACGAGCTTCCCAGACTCAAGAAGGAGGGCGCTACTGTTATTGCTAACATAAGCGGATCGACCATTGCTGACTACTGCAAGGTAGCGGAGCGACTTTCCGACACGGACGTTGACCTTATCGAGATGAATATCTCTTGCCCGAACGTTAAGGAAGGCGGCGTTGCATTCGGTACAAATTCGAAGACTGTTTTCGAGATTACCTCCGAGGTTAAGAAATATTCGAAGAAGCCGATCATCGTAAAGCTTTCGCCGAACGTTACCGACATCACCGAGATGGCGCGTGCGGCTGAAGCGGGCGGCGCGAACGCTCTTGCGCTTATCAACACGCTTCTCGGTATGCGCATCGACATTAAAACGAAGCGCCCGATACTCCACAACAACGTAGGCGGACTTTCCGGTCCTGCGGTGTTCCCGGTAGCTGTGCGTATGGTATGGCAGGTTCGTAATGCGGTAAGCCTTCCGATACTCGGTATGGGCGGTATCGCAAGTGCTAATGATGCGATCGAGATGCTGATTGCCGGCGCGGACGCAGTTGGCGTGGGTACAGCGATGTTCGCGAACCCCTATCTGCCGCTTGAGATCATCGACGGTATCGCAAAATATATGGAAGAGAACGGCATCAAGAGTGTTGCGGATATATCCGCAACGGTACAGCCGTGGTAAAAAAATG
>JAZQZL010000087.1:0-11089 GCA_045634005.1 Candidatus Flemingiibacterium sp.
AGACGTCTGCCTGAATTTAAGGCCTCGCGAAATTTGTTTGCCATAAAAACATCTCCTTAATTTATTATTACAAAACTATTATAATATGCAGATAATTAAATGTGAATTGCAAATCACACTAAAAACCTTGCGTTTTTTGCAGTTGTATGGTATTATATTATAAGGGGTGATGCTGTGAGTACAGGAGAAATATTATACCGCGATAGCGAAGGTATAAACTTTAAATATGCTGTTGGTAAAGTCGACATATATGGCAGAGTGTTCCACGATTTTTATGAGATATATCTTTTTCTCGGCGGACGGTGCGAGTTTATAAACGACGACACGCGCCTCGAGCTCAAGGAGAATATGCTTGTGATAATACCTCCGGGAGAGTATCACCAATATATTACTCTTGGCGATATGTCGCTTTATGAACGGTGCGTAATTTGCGTGTATCCTGAATTTTTGGGTGAGAGCGTGCTTGAGGCGGCGCTGTCGGGAAAATCAATTCTTACGCTTCCTGCAGACCACCGAATCGTCACGAACTTTAAATATCTCGCGCAGTGTGCACACACGCTTGACGAGGGTGATTTTGCACACATTCTGAAGGGTGTCGGAACGGACGTTATCTTCCTCATAAAAAATCACGAAATAAGCGAGGTTCAGCCGGGTGCACTCCGCCCGACGTCACTTTCGCTGATGAGTCTTATAAACGAGCGCTACAAGGAGGACATCGACCTTAATATGCTTTCAGAGCAGCTGCATTTTTCCGTGTCACAACTCTCGCACGTTTTTCGGGAGGATTACGGCATCAGCATAAAGAAGTATATTTTGCAAAAGCGTATGAACGGTGCGCATCTTGCTTTGCAAAGCGGTAAGGGTGCGGAGGAGGTATGCTCGGAGTACGGCTTTTCAAACTACTCCACGTTTTACCGCGCGTACGTCAAATATTTCGGCGTGTCGCCCTCAAAAACGGCTAAAGGCGAGTGAATGCCGTGTTTTTTAGTGAAAGTGACACTTGAATAATAGGTAGAAAGAGTGTATAATTATTGTAGAAATACCTATGGAGGTAAAATTATGAGTGTTGTTATAGGAATAGACGTTGGCGGAAGCACGACGAAGATCGTCGGCTTTGACAAGGCTGACGGTGCAGACAAGCTCATTGAGCCCATCTTCGTCCGCGTCGCGGCGACGCTGCTGAGATGGCTCTTATCAAGCTCACCAAGACTGAGATTGTTAAGAAGGAAGAGACTAAGTAATCTCCCAAACAAAAAACTCCATCGCGTAAGCTTCGGGTTCTAAAGGACAGTTTTTGCAACCATAAGGCAGAAAGACGAGCGACTACAACCAGAGGCTCCCTTGTGTAAAGGGAGCTGTCAACGAAGTTGACTGAGGGATTGTTTTTGCGTAATTTTTATTTTTACAATGCCTCCGTGACGGCGCACGCCGTCCCACCTCCCGTTACCCAAGGGAGGCTTTTTGTTTGCCTGCAAATGCGCACTTACTCACCACCTGTGGCGGCTGTGCGAAATAAAACAAGATACCGCCGAGAGCGACATAACGGTTACTCTCGGCGGTGAATTGTTTCAATTTATTTTATAATTTTTTTAATTTCATCTCTAATGAAATCAAATCTCGTATGTGAAATATCTTTTATGCAACGCTGAACTTGACTCTCTCCATCTTTGTCAATCCATATTGTGCAGGTTGGATAATCAAAATCAGGATTTGCAAGAATGGAGGAGTGTCTTTTTTCTTTCGGGATTTGAGGATAATCCCATATATCGGTTATTCCATAAGGACCATTGTTCAATCCCTCATAGTATGCATCTACCTTTCTTGCGTTTTCCAAGGCGGACTCAATACAACATATAGCATTAGTTGCATCTTTTAACTCTGCGTAATGCTCTGCCATGCGTGTGTATGCCAAGACAACCATCACACCATCGTCAAGATAATCTTTGTTCTCGTAGAAAACCTCATACAATCTCGGTATCTTCTCAAGCATGGAAATCGCTTGTTCGTGCGTAAAAAATGGTTTTCTATCAACCTCGATCGTGGTCATAAAACAAATATCATCACAAAGAGAAGCAAAGTTCCCCTCAATGCTGTGATGCATATTATATATTTTTTCTTTTCCCTGCGCCAACATAAGTTCAAAGTCGTTGTAAGAAAACATAAAATTCGGAACACTTTCTGCAATTTTCATCGCTTTATCACGCTGCCCTTGATTTAAGTATATGCGACACAACCAACCTTCAGCGCAGTTTTTAGTATATGCGTCTTTCGTTCCTTCGCGAATTCGCTCATACAGTGCGATTCTTTCCTTCAGGCGACTATTATATGTTTCCGGTTCTCCTGCATAGTCAAGAGAACGAGCAAGGTTCAACATAAGCGTATAAGATGCAGGATATTCGGCAAGAGCAAGTCGATAAATATTTACCGATTCCTTTCCGCTACACTTTTCGGCTTCTACGATAATACTTTCAATTTTTTCTTCTTGCACGGACAAGTCAATTCCGAGCAGAACATCTGCTGATACGCCAAATATGTGAGATAAAAGCGGAATTTGGCTAATGTCGGGCGAGTTTCTGTCACATTCCCAAGCTGAAATAGCGGCTGATGTCATATGTAAAAGTTCGGCAAGTTGTTCTTGTGTCATATCGTGCTCGTGTCGCAATTTTTTAATAGTTGATCCTATTGACATATTTTTCTCCTTGATAATAAAATTCCGGTACCGTTGAGAACATTATATAACACAACATAGTCTTTTTCCAGTTGTTATTCGTGTATCGAAACTAAAGCTTCACTTGAATTTCAAATGTTTGCTATATTAAAACTGTTTAGTAAATTATATCATAAATTTAAGGTTTTGTCCATTAGCTTTTTTGAGCACTTGCCAAGAAAAAAGGCAGAGAACGCAAAAACATTCTCTGTCTCTTTTCTGTCTATAGGAAGCGTATTCTGTGAAAACTGTCCTTAAGAACACGCTCCATATGCGATGGAGCTTTTGCGTTTAAATTATACCATAATTTTAGCCTTGAAGCTCGGCACTCGATATAACCGCGAAGATGCGTCCGCAATTGGAGCATTTGCTTTCATCGGATATTGGCTGATGACCGCAATATGCACATATTGTGCGACCGTTTTCTACGAGTGGAAATTTTGTACCACGGTGATATATAACGTGATCGCCGATTCGATACCATAAATCATCATGAAACGGCTCGGTGTGTTCAACGTGTTTGTTTACGGTTTTGCCGTTTTCAAGCAAAACTGTTAGGTAAACATGATATCTTGTTTCTGTTGCCGTAGGACGCAAATCACCTTTTGGGGAAACTAATGTTTCTTTATGTCGGATTTTTGTTATTACACCTTGAAATGACCTATCCGTAAAAACACGCCAAATCTTAAGTGCTGTAAATACTCCTATAAATAGCGCTATGGCGATAAGTATAGAGTGTATTTCAAACATATTAAGTTTCACTCTGCTTTCTATACTATATTGCTTGTATATACATTATACCATTATATTACAGTATTGTCAATAAGCTTGAGCGCAAAAACGCATTTTCACTGCATCAAACAGCTTTGACGTTGATTTTTAGTAAAACTGACACTTGAATAATAGGTAGAAAGAGTGTATAATTATTGTAGAAATACCTATGGAGGTAAATTATGAGTGTTGTTATAGGAATAGACGTTGGCGGAAGTACGACGAAGATCGTCGGCTTTGACAAGGCTAACGGTGCAGACAAGCTCATTGAGCCCATCTTCGTTCGAGCAACTGACCCCATCACCGCGCTTTACGGTGCGTTCGGTAAATTCACGGACAAGAACGGCATTGAGCTTTCTGATATAGATATAGTAAAGGTTACGGGCGTTGGAGCGAGCAAGCTTAATAAGCCGATATACGGCCTTGACTGCGTGACCGTTCCCGAATTCGACTGCATCGGTCTTGGCGGACTTTATCTTTCGGGACTTGACGAAGCGATCGTTGTAAGCCTTGGCACGGGTACCGCGCTTATTCACGCGCGTCGCGGTGAGCCGATGGAGTATCTCGGCGGTACGGGTGTCGGCGGCGGTACGCTTGTCGGACTTTCAAAGCAGATGCTCGGACTTTCTGATATCACACACATCGAGGAGCTTGCGGCAGAGGGCGACCTCAACAACATCGACTGGCGCATCCGCCATATCGTTGACAAGGCGATGCTCCCAGGCGCACCCGATATGCTGACGGCATCCAATTTCGGTAACGTGAGCGAGATCGCTTCAAAGGCTGACGTTGCGCTCGGTATTGTAAATATGGTATTTGAAACAATTGCAATGGTTGCGCGTTTCGCGGCGAAATCCTACGGACTTCGCGACATTGTGCTGACAGGCAACTTAACGACTCTCGCACAGGCACAGCCGATCTTCGCAGGACTCAATGCGATGTTCGACCTCAACTTTATGATACCTCATAATGCACAATTCGGAACTGTAATAGGAGCGGCGCTTAAGAAATGAACGAGATAATTGCATCTAAAAAGCTTTATATATTCGACCAGGATGGCACTATATACCTTGGCGGAATGGTCTTTCCGTGCGCGGTCAAGTTTATAAACCACCTTCGCGGCAGCGGCAAGCGCGTAATGTTTTTCACGAACAACGCCTCTCACAATCCGAAGTTCTACCTTGACAAGCTCACAAGGCTCGGATTCTCGCCCGACAGGAGTGAGATCCTCACCGCGGGCGACGTTACCGCACAGTTCTTACTCCGTCACAGAGCAGGTAAGAGTGTGTACCTCGTCGGTACTCCCGAGCTTGAGGAGCAGTTCCGCGAGGCAGGAGTGAAGCTCATTGGCGAGGACGGGGAGCGCGCGGACGTTGTAGTTACAAGCTTTGATACGACGCTGACCTATAAAAAGATAGAGGCGGCGTGCCGTTACATCTTCGGCGGTGCGGAGTATCTTTGCACTCATCCCGACTTCAACTGCCCGACCGAAACGGGATTTATACCCGACAGCGGCGCTATAGCGGCCCTTGTCAGTGCATCTACGGGTGTTACCCCGACCTATCTCGGTAAGCCCTACGCGACTACGATAGATATGATAAGCGAAATAACGGGTATCGCGCGTGAAGAAATGGCGATCTTCGGCGACCGTCTTTACACGGACATCGCGCTTGGCAAGCGCCACGGAGTTACCGCAACACTCGTGCTTTCGGGTGAAGCGACGATGGAGGACGTAAACGCGGCGGACGAGGCTGACCGTCCCGACTTCATCTACGCTGATCTCGGCGCAGTTATGGACGACGTAATATAATGAAAAAGCCCACCGCTTTTGGCGGTGAGCGATTTTTATTTTACCTCGAAATCCTTTATCATATCGATTATCGAATATGTAAGATATTTTGCGGCGGTTTTGGCTTCCCTGAGCGAGTTTGCCGCCGAGCCGATCTCGATTAGCAGCGAGCCTTTCGTAAACTGCTCGTTGAACGATGCGCCGCGAACGTTTATCGGTCTTGCAAAGCGCGCGTAGCTTTCGGTAAGCCTTTGCTGGAGCTGTACCGCGACGGCTAAATTGTCGCGCCATTCTGCGTGGTCGGCACCCATTTCGTCTGTTCCGACAAGCAGCATTATCTGCGCCGCTACCTCGCCGTTTATAACGGTTACGGGACGGATAAGGTCGCCGTTGGCACGCGTGATGGCGTCACGGTGCACGTCGAAGACGTACTTTATCGACGGATACTCGGCGAGGCATTTCTGCACCGTATCCGCTGCAAGGTCGTACGAGCGAGTGTAGGAGCTTATGTCGTGCATCGTTTCAACGTGTAGCGTGGGTATGCCTGCCCCGTTAAGAAGATCTGCCATTACTGCACCGACGGCTATCATATTCTGCGCCGTGTCAGAGCTTCGCTGGAGCGCCGACGGGGAAGTGTAAAGTGCGCCGTGCGGCGAGTAGGACTCTGTGCCGTGCGTGTGGATTATGAGTACGAGCGGCTCGTCTTCGGAGTGTGTATCGAGGTCGGTGAGTATCGGATACTCTGCGGCGAGCGCTTCCTCTACGGTTATTTGGTACGCCGTTGTGTTCGTGAAGAGTATCTCGCCCTTCGCGGCACCGTACGTGAGATCGAAGGGGACTATCGCGGTCTGTCCTGCGGGTACACGTGAGCGGTCAAAATCGTAGATGACGTTTTCGAGTGCGCTCGACGGCTCGCCGATCGGTGTCTGCGGGGAGTCGGGCGTTTTGTCTGACGTATCAGTGTACGGCTCGGTTATGCCCGTGTTTTCCTCGCCCTCGTCAAAATAAAGGGCATCGCTGCCGAAGAAAGTCGCCGAGAGCATTAGCTGCACTGCGTCGTCACGGCTCGGTACGCTTGGCTTTTCGGGAAAGCGGAAGCATATACGCGCGGTTTCTGTGACCGACCATTCTGCGACGGCGCTTATGAGTGAGTAAGTTAGCACGAGCGTTAGGAGAAATGCGCCGAGTGCTGCGCTCGACACATCAAAAAGTGCTGATAGCGGGCCTTCTTTTTGCGTGCTTGTTATTTGGCTTTGCATAGTTGTTCCGTCCTTTTTCTTGGGCTTGTCTATGCCAAATTATATGCGCCAGCCAATGCGCTTATGCTACATTCCGCCGAATGCGAGCGTCAGCGCACGTGCGCACAGGCGTGCAAGCTCGCGCACAATAACGTCGGTTTCCTTAGGTGTCACGAAAAAACCGCGCCGATTTTCGAGAACCTTGACAAGCCGCTCATCGGGCTCGCTTATTCCTGCCGCATCAAGTACGTCAAAAACGAGCGTTGACGAGTCGACGACAGTCGGCACACCGAACGCAATAACGGGTACGCCGAGTACTTCCTTTGTTACACCGCGGCGGTGATTGCCGATACCGGAGCCGGGCGTGATGCCCGACGAGCCGAGCTGAACCGTAGTTGCAAGGCGTTCGGTCGATCGGGCGCAAAGCGAGTCAATTGCAACGACAAGCTCGGGGGATATCTCATCGCAAACGCCTCGAACAAGCTCCGCCACCTCAATTCCCGTCTGCCCGAGAACACCCGGCGCTACAGCGGCTATCTCGCGTCCGCCGAGAAGGCTGAAAAGCTTGGCGTTAAGCCCTTTCAGATGCCTCGTTACGGTTATTAGCCCTACTGCCTCATCTCCGAGTGCGTCAGCGGTGATGTGACGGTTTCCAAGTCCTGCGATGAGCACGCTTTTGGGCATACCTCCGCAAAGCTCACGCGCAAGCAGAGTGAGCTTGTCGGCTATGACACCTGCCGCTCTCTCAAGCTCCTCGTCGCCGGTCAGCCACACCCGTCCGACGTCAACGGTGATATATTTTCCGCGTGGCTTACCAAGACGCTCCGCGGCGCCTTCGCTCACTATTTCGACTGTTGAAACGCCGATGATACCGTGCTTCTCAACGCTTTCGTAAATCCCCTCGCACTCCGTAATATCAAGCTCTGCGGCAAGGTCCGTGCGCTTGTTTCTATCCATAATTACGCTCCCGTTAAGTTGGTAATATATAAGTATTATTTGCCGTAGATTTTTGATTATTCACCACCACGAAATTTCCGCCAAACGTTATTCAAACTACACAAAGCAATAAGCGTCTTGTGATACTAAAATGTGAGCAGTGTAGAAAGGTCATACAAATACCACAAAAATGTGAGCTGGGTATTGTGCAATAGTGTAAAACTTTAAAGATTTTGCAATTTAGTCATTGATTATTCGGGGAATTAATGGTATAATATAAGTAATATTCTGATATATTGTGCCTATGGCCGCGATAAAGTACCGTTTTCGGCGTTCATCGCGGTGAGTCTTTGCGGCTTTTTGTGCGATTTATTAGTAAAGCATTATCCTGCGTACAGCAGGTTTTAACTCGAGGGAGGAACCATAAAAATTATGAAGAAACTCGTTTCCATGTTGGTTTTAGCGGCAATTTGCGTAACGCTTCTTGCGGGCTGCGGCTCTACGCTCAAGGACGATGAAAAGGGCGCTGTAATCAACGTTTACATCGGTAGTGAGATAACCGATTTCGACCCTGCTCTTGCATACGTTGACGACGGAGCGGCAAAGGTGCTCGGTCTTGTTTACGAGGGCCTTACCAGAATCGGTGAGAACGGCAAGGTCGAAAAGGCACTTATGAAGAGCTATGAGATCTTCGAAAACGCAGAAAAGAACGAATACCGTATGGAGATCACTATCAAGAATACCACTTGGAGCGATGGCCGTATCGTATCCGCTGACGACATCGTATACGCGTGGAAGCGTATACTCGATCCCGAGTTCTCCTGCGCAGCAGCAGCACTTCTTTTTGACATAAAGAATGCACGCGACGTTAAGATGGGCGACAACTCCATCGACGACCTTGGAATTGCGGCAGTTGATACTGACGTGATCGAAATCCAGTTCGAGGGCAAGATCGACTACGACTGCTTCCTTGAAAATCTCGCATCTCCCGCGCTCGTTCCCCTTCGCGAGGACATCGTTGAAAGATACGAAAACTTCGGAACCTCTACCACTACTATGTGCTCTAACGGTCCGTTCACCGTCAGAGAGCTTGTTGCCGGCGAACGCCTTATGCTTGAACGTAACGTGTACTACCGCCGCGACATTGAGGACGATGCACTTGATAAGTACGTTCTTCCGTACAGACTTATAGTTAATTTCGACGCTGACGTTGAAGAGAATACCGCTATGTACGAAAACGGCGAGATCTTCTATCTTGGCGAGATCGCGCTTTCCAAGCGCGCTGACTATGAAAAGAAGGCGAACGTTTCCGATCTCCTTTCCACCCACAGCGTAGTTCTTAACACCACCAAGACTGTATTCAAGTCCGCTGAAAACAGACGCGCTCTTTCGATGGCTATCGACAGAAACGCGCTCGTTGACATAGTTACCTACGCAGAGGCAGCTACCGGTCTTATCGCTCCCGCTGTATACGACAAGAAGGTTGGCGACAGCTTCAGAGCTAACGGCGGCGCGCTTATTTCTACAAGCGCTGATATGGACGGCGCAAAGGCGCTTGTCAGCAAGACCGGCAAGTTCACCCTTACCTGCCGCGACAACGAGCTTGAGCTTGCAGTTGCAGAATACCTCAAGGGCGTTTGGGCAGAGCTTGGATTCAACGTTACCGTCAAGGCACTTGACTACGAGGACTACATGAAGGCGTACACAAGCCAGAGCTACGACGCTATCACCGTAGACTATCAGGCGCTTTCCACCGATTCCTTCAGTGCGCTTGCGGTATTCGCACCGCTGTTCTCCGGTAACGGTATCGATATCCAGAACGACAATTACGATGCAGTTCCTTATATCAAGGGCTACGACAGCGAGGAATATAACGCGCTTATCGAGTCTGCATTCGCAGAGAAGGACAGAGCGGCAAGCTCCGTTTATCTGCACGATGCAGAGGCACTCCTTATGGAGGATATGCCGATAATCCCGCTCTTCTTCAACAAGGACGCATACGTTTACAACGGCAAGGTTCTCTCGAAGATCGGCGACTACTATATGGGCTACAGAGATTTCACTGACCTCAAGATGAAAAACTGGAGAGATTATCTCGAAACAGCCGAATAATTCCCGATAGAAAAGTAATTGAAAAATGGGCAGATGCCATAAGGCGTTTGCCCATTTTCGCCCCAAAATACACAAAGTGGAGGACTGTATGCAGGCACCGCTTAAAGAAAAAAACGATATAAAAATATTCATTCTGTATCTGTTGAAAAACCTCAACTATCCGCTTGATTTCAATACTATCAGCGATATAGTCGTTCAGGACGAATTCGTGAGCTATTTTGATTTTGCGGAGTGCTTCGCCGAGCTTCTTGATACCGAAACAATTGAAATGATACGTGTCGGCGACGGGAGCAGTGAAGCGGGCGTTGGCGAAAACGGCAGACCGGAGAATAAGAACGAGCATTTCAGAATAACCGAAAACGGAATAGTCGTTGTCGAACAGCTTCAGAGCAATCTGCTTGGCGTGATAAAGGAAAAAAGCCTGAAGAGTGCGATGCGGTTGCTGTCCTTTAAGCAGCGCGGAGCCGACGTCAAGTGTACGCACGCGCGCCGCGAGGACGGTAAATTTGATCTGCACTGTGAGATAATCGAGAATTTCGAGCCTGCGCTTGAAATAAATCTCGTTGTCGAAAATGAGGATCTTCTCTACAAAATGGTGGCGAATTTCAACGAACATCCCGAGGTCGCGTACAGAGGTGTGATTTCAATACTCAGCGGCGATATAAATTACCTCATAAATTAACCGTTTGGATACTTTGTTGTGCATATGTTACGAAATTTTCGATCTTCAGTAGTGCAAAATATCGCCGAAAAATGTTAAAAAATGCACAATCGCTTGTCATAATGCCCAAAAAGTCGAATTTTAAACTATACACAATAAACAAGGTGCAATAATACTGACTATTTCTTTTGAAAAAACTATTGACAACATCCAAAAAAGTGGTATAATATTTATAGTGTTCAAATACAAATGGTTAATTTGAAACACTTTATTAACTTTTTCTACACAAGCGAGGTATTTTCAAATGTATCAGGACGAGACATTGGTATGTAAGGAATGCGGCGAAGAGTTCGTATTCACTGCTGGCGAGCAGGAATTCTACGCTGAGAAGGGCTTCCAGAATAAGCCCCAGAGATGCAAGGCTTGCCGCGATGCTAAGAAGAACGCAGGAAAGCCCCAGAGAGAGCTCTTTACTACCACCTGTGCAAGATGCGGTAAGGAAGCAAAGGTTCCTTTCCAGCCCACAAGTGACAGACCTGTATATTGCAGCGACTGTTTCGCAGCAATGAAGGAAGAACAGGAATAATAAATACTTAAAGCTTATTATTGAATTTACCCGGAATATATTGCTCAGGTGTTATTTTCTGACCGAAAATCAGACCGCGGCACTGTAATTTGAGTGAGTCTGATTTTTGGCTATTTGAATTTAGAAACTGTAAAAGCCGCTTTTTAGCGGCTTTTTTCGTTGTATAGGTTTATTGATAAATAATTATTTACAACAGCCTTTATTTGTGGTAAAATATTTCCAAAGGAGTTGATTCTATGAAAATCAGAGTTTTTAGTTTGATTCTGGCGTTGATAATGGTTGTTTCGTG
>JAZQZL010000088.1:0-24067 GCA_045634005.1 Candidatus Flemingiibacterium sp.
CCGAGTCCGACAATGCCCGAGCACGTTATCGAGGATATGGACGGCAGAGCGGATATGATCATCTGTGGCGGCTCGTGCGATATCGGCGTTGAGTCGACGATCGTCAAGATAGACGACGGCGCAATGACGCTACTGCGACCTGGCGGTGTAACGCTTGAAATGCTTTCGCTTATCGGCGACGTAACGCTCGATAAGTCGATCGTCGGAAAGCTAAACGAGGGCGAGCGACCGCTTGCTCCCGGAATGAAGTACCGCCACTACGCGCCCGACACAAGTGTTGTGCTGCTTGACGGCACCGTCGCGGCGATGAAGGATTACATTTCAGAGATTGCGAATCAAAAGAAGGTCGGCGTTTTACTCTTTGAGGACGAACTGCTCAAATTTGCCGACGTTGATGCGACACTCGTATCAATCGGCGAGCACACTCCCGAGGCGGAGGCGCACAGCCTTTTCGCGAAGCTTCGCGAGGTTGACTCATATGGGTGCGAGGTGTTCTTTGCAAGGCTTCCCGATAAAAAGGGAATCGGTCTTGCGCTTTACAACCGTATGATAAAAGCCGCAGGGCACAGCATTGTAACTCTTTAAGAAATATAAAATCACCTATGAAACGGAGAAGAAAATGGCACGTAAAACAAAAGAAGTTGAGCGCACCACAAGCGGAATAACCGCAGAAATAACCGATCAGGCGATAACCGATACAATACGAACGAATTTTATGCCGTACGCTATGTACGTCATACGCGACCGCGCTATCCCCGAGATAGACGGTCTTAAGCCTTCGCACAGAAAGCTCCTTTATACTATGTATAAAATGGGGCTTCTGACAGGCTCGCGTACAAAGAGCGCGAACGTCGTCGGTCAGACGATGAAATTAAATCCCCACGGTGATGCGGCGATCTACGAAACGATGGTACGTCTTACCAAGGGACACGAGGCGCTGCTCCACCCGTTCGTTGACTCGAAGGGCTCGTTCGGTAAGCAGTACAGCCGCGATATGGCGTACGCCGCATCGCGTTATACGGAGGTCAAGCTCGATCCGTTCTGTGCCGAGCTTTTCCGCGGCATCGACAAGGATGCCGTTGATATGGTCGACAACTACGATGCTACGATGAAGGAGCCGGAATTACTTCCTACGACCTTCCCGAACGTTCTCGTAACGCCCAACCTCGGTATAGCCGTCGGTATGACAAGTAATATCTGCTCGTTTAACCTTTCGGAGGTGTGCGACGGTGCTATACAGCTTCTTCGCCGTCCCGAAACACCGGTTGACAAGATGCTCGATATAATCAAAGCTCCCGATTTCCCGGGCGGCGCATATCTTATCTACGACCGCGATAAGATGCGCGAGGTAATGCTTACGGGACGCGGCGCTGTCACACTTCGCTCGCGCTACAGCTATGACAAGAAGGACAACTGCATCGACATCACGCAGATTCCGTACTCGACGTCGATCGAGCTTATTATGAACCGCATTACCGACCTCGTAAAAGAGGGCAAGCTCAAGGAAATTACAGACTTCCGCGATGAGATCGACCTGTCGGGCTTCAAGCTGACTATCGACCTTCGCCGCGGTGTTGATCCTGACAAGCTTATGACCAAGCTCTTCAAGATGACGACCCTTGAGGACAACTTCAATTGCAACTTCAACGTGCTTATCGACGGCACACCTCGTCAGATCGGCGTTATTGAGATACTGAAGGAATGGATAAAGTTCCGTATGACCTGCGTGCGCCGCGAGCTGTCGTTCGAGCTTAAGAAAAAGCAGGATAAGCTTCACCTCTTGCTCGGTCTTGGAAAGATACTGCTTGACATTGACAAGGCAATAAAGATCGTTCGTGAAACCGAAAAGGATGCGGACGTTGTGCCGAACTTAATGGAGGGCTTCGACATTGACGAAATTCAGGCGGAGTACATCGCGGAGATCAAGCTTCGTTATTTAAACCGCGAGTATATCATCAACCGTATCAAGGAGATCGAATCCCTTCAGGCGGAGATTGCAGAGCTTGAGGCAAAGATCGGCGACGATATCAAGGTTCGCGAGCATATCGCAAACGAGCTTCGCGAGGTCAAGAAAAAGTACGGTATGCCGAGAAAAACTCAACTTATTTATCCCGACGAGATCGAGGTCTACGAGCCTGAGAGTGAGGTTGAAAACTATAACGTACGCGTATATCTTACGCGCGACGGTTATTTCAAGAAGATAACTCCGCAGTCTCTTCGCGGAAGCGACGAGCAAAAGCTCAAGGATGGCGATATTATCGTTTACGAGCAGGACACCGAAAATATAGCGGAGCTTCTGTTCTTCTCCGACAAGGCGCAGTGCTATAAGGCGAAGGTGGACGATTTCGACAACGTAAAGGCGTCCCAGCTCGGCGACTACATTCCTGCGAAGCTTGGCTTCGACGAGAGCGAAAAGGTGGCGGCTATGGCTGTTGTTACCGAATACAAGGACGATTATGAGATGCTCTTCGTCTTTGAAAACGGCAAGGGCGTCCGTGTACCGCTGTCCGCTTATCAGACAAAAACGAACCGCAAGAAGCTTACTTCCGCGTACTGCGAGAGCGTGCCGCTTGCAGGCGCCGTGTTCCTCACCGCTCCCACCGAGGTGCTTATCGCAAACAACGCTCACCGCGCTATTGCCATTAAGACGACTCTAGTGCCGCAAAAGACCACACGTAGCTCCGTAGGCGTACAGCTTATGCAGATGAAGCGCGGTCAGAAGGTCGTTTCGGTTACCGCGAACTACGCTGACAAGATTGCAAACGCTTCCAAATACAACAAGATCAAGATTCCTGCGGCGTCCGTGCTTCTCGAGGAATACGACGTTGACAAGATGCAGATAAGATTTGGAGAAGAATAAAATGCATGATTTTGAAATAAAGCTTTGGGATGAGGGAAATATTCCTTACGTAATGCCTGATGCTGATATGCCGAACGCGATGCGCGGCTATCTTGCAAAGACCGACAAGCCTACGACGACGGTGCTTGCGATACCGGGCGGCGGATATTGGTGCAGAGCGCCGTATGAGGGCGATCCTATGGCGGAGTATTTTAACGCCAAGGGCTTCAACACGTTCGTGCTTGACTACCGCGTGAAGCCTAATAAATATCCCGCACCTCAGGCTGATGCACAGAGAGCTATCAAGCATATCCGCAAAAATGCCAAGGCGTGGAATGTTGATCCGGATAAAATCATCGTTATGGGCTTCTCCGCAGGCGGACACCTTGCGGCGTGCTGCGGTGTACTCGAGGACTTTACAAAGGACCGAGAGGGCGCGGACGAGATTGACCGCGAGAGCGCGAAGGTAAACGGAATGGTGCTTTGCTATCCCGTTATACACATGTTTGAGGATTACGGTCACCCTGGCTCACCCAAAAATCTTTGCGGCGATGATGTAAGCGATGAGATGCGAGCGTATCTGTCGCTTGAAAACCGAGTCAGTCCTGACACTCCGCCTGCGTTCATCTGGCACACGTCGGACGACGCGTGCGTTAACGTCAAAAATTCGCTTGTATTCGGCGAGCGGCTGCGTGACAACGGTGTTCCGTTTGAGATGCATATTTATCCACACGGTCCGCATGGACTTTCCATCGGACTTGATAACGACACGCTGCCGCATCTGGCAGAGCTCATATGTGATTGGATAAAGCGATACATATAAGCATTATATAATGGAGGCAATATGGCAGGAATTTTCGATTATCTTAAGTGGCGCGGAGATATTTCTTTCACGGCAGTTCCGCTTTGTGACGCGGACAGACTGATCCTCGCCGAGCTTGCATATATTGACCTTGGAGCAGTTGACACAGAGCCTCTCGGCGAGCTTTGCCAGAGGGCGTTGAGGCGCCAGACCGTAATTTCGGACAGCGGCTCGTCTCACACGCTTCTTCATCACAAAAAGGACGAAAAGCTGATGCGCGAGCTTATAAAATCACCGCGATTTTGTGAGGTGAATATCGGTTACTGTGAGTCGCGCTATTCAAAACGGCGTGAGGAGCAGTTTGCCGCGATGACGGCATTTTTGCCAGACGGCTCTGCGGTGGTCATCTTTCGCGGTACGGATTGGTCGCTCGTCGGTTGGAAGGAAGATTTCAATCTGACGTACTGCGATGAGCTGCCTGCGCAAAGGAGCGCTGTGGAGTATCTTGCGAAAATAGCCGAAATACACGACGGAGATATTTTCGTTACGGGACACTCGAAGGGCGGAAACCTCGCGGTTTACGCGTCGGCATTTGTACCCGAGCGTGTATCTGCGCGCATCGTAAACGTCACGAGCCTTGACGGTCCGGGATTCTGCGAGCACGTTATGAATTCGGACGAGTATGCGCGCATAAAGGACAAAATTACCACCTATATGCCAAGCGCGTCGATCGTTGGTGCGGTACTGTCGCGCACAGGCAAATTTTCGGTTATAGAAAGCCGTTCGCGCGGATTTGCACAGCATATTCCGTACAATTGGGAGATAATGGGCGGCGGCTTTATAACAGACGCACAGCGTGACGGAACCACACAGATTGCAGAGCTTGCACTCAACGAATGGATCGGCAGCCTTCAGCCAAGCGAGCGCAAAAGATTTATTGATACCGTCTGGTCCGTATTTTCAAACGTCGGCGTTGAGGAGCTCGGTGATCTTTTCGACGGCAAAAACACACGTGCTATAATCAAGAATTACAATTCAATGGACGAGGAATCCCGAGCATATATTTCAGAAACGCTCGCAAAGCTTCGCGAGTGTGCGAAGGTATCCTTCCGCGAGCTTCTGATTGAAGCAAAAAGCGATGAGACCAAGTCACTAATATCGTCAAATCAGATATCCGAATCAAAAAATAGCGGTCAAAAATGTTGATATTAAATAAAGACATTATAACTTAAAATGTGATAAAATAAAGACATTGACTTTCTGTCTATCCAATAGTACAAATTCGGTGTGTATATGTATTATATACACACCGAATTTGTATATTTAATGAGTTAAGGCTATGAAAAGGCTACTACTACGACAAGGTGCGTCCTTGGCTTATTGAAGCGGGGATAGTTAAAGGATATAGCCTCGGGGCGGCACTGACTCAGGTAGTTGACGCTCTTGATGAAACGGATAATAGCAAAAAGCAACCACCTCACTTGGGTGGTTGCTTTTTGTCTTATCAAATCACAAATCTGTGCTCGCCGCGGCAGAGGTACTGCTCTTTGTAGCGCACATTGTTGTCCGTGTCTATTTTCACGTTCAAAATTACCTTGTCGCCCTCGCGATGCCACTCGACGTCGATTCCGTCAGAATTACACTTAACAAAGCTTATGTCGTCGATAAATACAGGATCAAGCACGTATTCAAGACTGCCGATCTTCGCTTCGTCGAGCGCAATTCCGCCAAGTCGCTTGACAAGCCACGACATAAAATCGGAGAACATATGATGGTTTTTCGACTCCGTATTTTCCCAATATTCGCAAAGCGTGGTCGCGCCACACTCGATCCAATATTTGTATCCGGGATAGCCGTCAACGTTGATGATCTTGTAGGCGTAGTCAGAAAGACCGCAAATATCGAGCGCGTAATAGAGTCTGCGAAGACAAAGCATACCGCAGGTATGGTGGAAATCCTTTTCCTCGACCAGCTCCTTGAGCTGTAATTTCAGCGGCTCAAGCTCGTCGTAAATTCCGTGGTAGATGAACATAGCCACGGGCGCCTGATTGTGTACCTTACATCTGCCGTTTTCATCAATATATGTCTTGATTGTAAAACGCTTTTGCTCCTCGGCGAGCGCTTTGTAGTATTCCTCACTATCGCCGTCGCCTGCTACGCGTGCTGCAAGCTCGGTAATTCTGTAGAACATATACTCAAGCGCGGCGTTGGTAATCATTCTGTCGAAAACGTACTTATCTCCGGGCGGCGTCCAATCGCGGAGTCCGAAATCAAGTAATCCGTCTGCGTTCTTTCTGCGTCTTATGTAGGCGAGATACCTTTTAAAGTAAGGGAGCGCTGAGATAAGATGTTCCGCTTTGCCCGTATGCAGATACAGGCGGTACGGTACCTCAAACAGCACCGCATCACACACCGGGCCGTCGCCAAACCAATCGAGCGTCCATCCGAGCGACGGTACGAGCGAGAGCATCGATCCGTCGGAAAAAACGGCATCGTAGATATCCTGAACGTATTTCTTCATGAAATCGAGCATATCAAACGTAGTCAAAAACTGCTCCGTCGACGATGCCACGTCGTTAGTCCAGCCTATTTTTTCACGTGTTGGGCAGTCTGTGATGGTGTTGATGAAATTGGAGTAGGACGCCATAACGCCCATTTTAAAGAGCTTATTGAATGCCTCGTTCGAGCATTCAAACGTAGTTTTTTGCTTTATCGCCTGATGAACGAAAACGCCGCAGATCTCGAAATCGTCGATATCACGGATTCCCTCGACCTCAAGGTATCTGAAGCCGTGGTAGGTGAACTTGGGCGACCAATTTATCCTTTTGCCAGAGCAGATAAATCTGTCAACCAAGTACGGTACATCTATAGTCTTGGGAGCGCAATTGTTGTAGTTGAGCGAGAAATCCTCGTAAACGTCCTCGGCGTGACGGATGATCAGCTCATCGCCCTTGTTTCCCGTAACGGTGATATTTTCGTAGCCTGCTATATTCTGTCCGAGATCGAAAACGTACTTGTTTTCGCCCGTTTTGTGAACCGAAACAGGATAATATCTTTCAAACTCACGAACAGCCTCGCAAGGACACTCGCGAAACACGCCCATAGGATACATCGAGTCGCGCTTGGCGCTTTTCCACTCGGAATCGTCATACTCCGCCGTGTTCCAATTCTCCTCATAGAGATTTGCGTCGAAATACTCACCGCTTCGGAACTGATTGAATATAGTTGCGCTCTCGGGCTTACACTTCCAGCTATTGTCGGAAACGAGCACCGTTTCGCCGTCTATCTCAAGGCGAAGGATGAATTTCGGCAAATCGCGGTGCTGACACTGATCGTGCCCCCAACCAAACGGAAGGCTCTCGTTATAGAATCCGTTTCCGCAGTTGACCGCAAAAATATTTTCACCTTTTCTTAAAAGGTGTGAAACGTCGTACACGTTGTACCACAGAGTTTTTCTGTAGTCGCTGACGGGGGCGGTAAACAGATCCTCCGAAACCTTTTCGCCGTTTATATAGTAGTACGCGATTCCAAGGCCGCAGACGTAAAGCTTTGCGTTCTCTGTCTTATCAAGCACTGCCTTTTTTCTAAAGAGCGGTGAATAATCTCGCAGAGAATATTCGCGCTCGAACTTTACGTCGGGCTTTATAAATATAGCATAGTCAAAGATGTTTTCCATTTTAATCTCCAAATATATGTGTGGCTTTTGCACAGCAAAACCCACCTTTCATACTGCAATTTGTTTGTTATACTCGTGAGAAAAGAGAAACGGATTTTTTCGCAATTTCGCAAGCATATTGTCAGCATTTTACAGATCCACCGCGTCGGTGGCTCTATTCGAGTACACACGCTTTATCCAACGCTGATACACCTCGTCAAAGAGGCAGTTGTCAAACACTGTGTGTATCTCGGGCTCGAGCGAAAAGTGGAACTCGGTAAACGCTTTGGTCTGTTCTTTGATCTTCAACTCATCTCCGAGTGAATAGCGACGGATAAGCTCGGCGTACATCTTGCAAATGTCCGCGTGATACCAAAGGTATTTCCACGAAGCATTGCTATCCTTTTTCGCGTCGATATGCGTTGACTTGAACTCATCCACGAGCGCGTCAACTGCGTCCATACGCGCAGTCGCTGTTTTGAGTGCCGCAGGATTTTCGTTACGCATAAACTTCGCGTCAAACAGCTCCGAAATTTTCGCAAGGTACGCTTCAACAGCAGGGCCGTTTTCGCCGAACATATCGGCATAGTATTCGCGCGAGATGTCCTCAAATCGCGAATTCTTGTCCCAAAGTCCGCGAGCCATAGCATACATCGGAAGCGCGGTTGGGAGAGCTTGACGCATTTCCTGACAGCTGAGGTATCCCGCAAATCCAAGCTGATCGAGCGTAGTCACGTCGCGGTGGAGTGTTTTCGCGCAGGATGTGTAGCCGGGGTCAAGGAAGTGATCCCACATAAGATGGTAGTCGAATATCTGGGATTCGCATTTTACAAGCTCGCGCCATTCGTCAAGAAGCGCCATATTGAGCCCAAGCTCGCGCGGAAGCTTGACTTTATTTGTTACAAACGGCGGTATTTGGACATTTTCTTCCATTGGCGTATCAACGAATGCCGCGGAATACGTGCGAGTTATGGGCGCGAATTGGAAGATAAAGCGCTCGGGATTGTTAAGGCGGGCCTTTATAGGCGCCCACATAAGGTCAACGTATGCCTCATACTGAAGAATTACGTCAAGACCCGCCTCGGTGAGCTGCCTATCCATCTCGTTGAGAATCTCCACGTACCAATCGGACGGGCGCAACTTGGTGCACTCGTCGCATTCGCAGAAGTTGTTAACTCCGTCCGCAAGGGAAATGCAAAGCACGTCGATATACGGATTTTCCTTGCAGTATTTTACAACGGCCTGTGCCATCAGGCGTTTCACCTTTGGATTTGAGTAGCAAAGCTGAGTCGAATTGATTCCTCCTCTGAATTTGCGCTTGCCGTCGATCATTGCAAAGCATTGTCGAAGTTCAGGCGTGAGAAGGGGAGAATTTTCATCATCAAATGACGCGTCAAGGCCAAACGCGAGTGCGGTAAAGCCGTGACCTACTGCGAAATAGAGCAGTCCGCGCTTTATGATCTCCTCGTCAAAGCGCGCCTTTATACGGTGCGCATCTTCAAGGGCGATCGGCTCGGGAGAGAGAAACGGATTATGCTCATGAGAGTACCAACGATTAAAGAAGGGGAACGGCGTAAAGAACTGAACGTAGTATTCGTTGAGTCCGACGCGCGGCATCCACTCAACCATATTGAAAATGTGCTCGTAGTTAAGCGCGCCCTCGACAACGATACCGCGGTGTCTGTACGACGGAGATTCGTGTATGCTTACAGTAAAGTCTTCAACACCGAGCGGCTTTTTTGGAATAATTTCGCCGTCAGCGCCCGGGCGCACCCACGCGCAACCGAGCGCACGGAGGAATCGGTAAGCCGCGATAAGCACAGCTCGTTCGTTTGCGCCCGTGATAATACCAGCGCCGTCCTTTACGTCAATCAAAATTTCGTCGTCAAAGCGTGAATACGCAATTCGGTCAGCGCGTCCAACCCATAGCACGTTGGTAATTGACGGATCGTACTCACCGTACGTGCGCTGGTCAATAAGCAACCGTCCGTCGATCGCTTTCAGACAGCGAGCAAGTTCGTCGATTGCATAGTTTAACGTTTTGTTATTGCCGATCTTGGCGAGTGTGATAGTGGTCATATATTCCTCCACAGAAATTGATGCTTCTGATACGTTAAAGACAGTTTACACCTTTTAAACTTGAAAGTCAAGTGACAAATCACCTGTAATTACGGAGCAATCAACTGCGCATGTAAAGCGGCAGATTATATATTCCTTAAAACGCCCTCTATGAACGCCTTTGCACCGGCAATATCCTTCAGTCTGTCTGCGCCCGCCTCACGCTCAATGGTGAGATATCCGTCGTAGCCAATACGCTTCAAAGCGGCGAGGTAAGCGGGGAAGTCAACGTCGCCCGTGCCGACTGCGACCTCCTTGAAGTAATCCGCAGCATTGAGCCCCTCAATACCGCCAACTGCAAAGCTGTCGTAAATTATTTTGGGATCGGTGCAAACAAGCATTTTGCCGTCCTTTATATGGGTATGAACGATGTAAGGTGCAAGAATTTCAACAGCCTCAACGGGATCTTCACCTGTAACCATAACGAAATTTGCGGGATCGAGATTTACGCCGACTCCGCCTGCGGTGTCCTCTATGAATGCGCAAAGTGTTTTCGCCCTCTCGGGACCGGTTTCAATGGCAAGCGTTACGCCACGGCTTTTTGCGTAAAGTCCGCAGACACCAAGCGCTTCAAGCATAACGGCGTAGCGTTCCTCGCTTTTATCATCGGGAATGACACCGATATGAGTGGTGATAACAGCGGTTTCGAAATCCTCGGCCAAATCAATGATGCGCTTTGTTTTTTCAATCCTGAGCGGATTGTCTGCCGCGATCTGATAGCCGTAACCTCCCATATCTCCGCATATTGCGCTGATCTCAAGTCCATTACTTGAAAGTAGCTTTTTATATTTGGCGCGCGCCGCCTTGTTAAGCTCGTCAGCGGAAAAAATGCCTTCGGTTGCGTATATTTGAACTCCACTAAAGCCAAGCTCTGCGGCACGCTCAATGCCTCGGTCAACGCCTTCCTTAAAGCAGTCTGTAATTACACCTAATTTCATAAATGCCTCCATTATTTTGACAGGAGCTCTTCACGTATTCTGATAACCTCGAGAGTTTGCGTGATGTCAAACGAAACGGTCTTTTCATCGAAAAATCTTACAATGTCACACAGAAGATTCTGGAAGAATTCCGAGCTTACGCCTTTATATATTGGCTTGCCGTCAGCGTCCTCGCCCGAAATTGAATAGGGAAGCTTCGGTGCATATACGAGCGTAGCCTGCTTTCCGCTTGCGGTGGAAAGATGGCAAAAACGGTGATTGCCTTGGCAAACTACGCTCGTGTCGGTGATGCTCTCGCCGAGTATCTTTACAGCCATTTCTATCATATGTATACAGTATTCGGGAAAATTTCCGCCGCAACCAGTTATTATTGTATTTTTGCTGTCGGTAAAGCTTGCAAGCTCGTCAGCATACCTGAGTGCAGATGTGCTGAAGAACGGCACGCTGTATTTTTCTGCAAGAGCAAAAATCTCCTTTGCCTCGTCAAGATCGGGCGCGAAGGCCTTGTCGATATACGTTGGCTTGCCGTATTTAAAAACCTCTTTCGCGTACGGTAAGTGCTTTTCGGGATTGCTTGGTGCAAGAATAATGATAGCGTCGCATTCCGTGCAAAGCTCATCTATGGTTGCACATTTTTTAGTGCCGTAATCAGCACACCATTTGTCGGTCGTAACTCCGTCCAGCGGTGAGGTGTCAAGCTCCGCCCACACGTGAGTCACCTTATAGTCACTGCCTGCCGCGTCGATCCACGCAGGGTAGTTGTTTGCGTGCCACTCGCTTATGTAATAATCAACAAATCCTATTTTTTTCATTTTAAGCAAATCTCCTTCTTGGCATCGGAGGACGCGTAAAGCATATCGAGAAGCTTTGCGCTCTCAAGAATGTTTTCGATGTTGCTTCTGTTCTTTATGCCGCTGTTTACGGATTCGATAAACCCTACGCTCTCGCAGTAATACATATCGGGGATATCGTATTCGGGACAAACGGTTTCAAGCGTCGTTCCATCGTAAAATTCAAATTTGCCGCGATACGTAAGCCTTGCGCCGCCCTTGTCGCCCATAAAGTCAATAAACATTTCGTTTTTGGCGATATTTTGAGCCCAAGCACCGTTGAAGGAAATGCTTGCCTTGTCGGTTCTGATGTGTCCCGTAATAAAATCGTCCACGTCGTTGGTTCCGTTTTCAACGTCCGACGTATCTTCTGCCCACATATACGTATACTTATACTCCTTCATATCCTTTGCAATTTCAGAGTAAGCGTCGCAGGTTACGGTTTCGATTTTTGCGCCGCCCATTACGTAGAGTATGAGATCGAGGAAATGGACACCCCAGTCAATGAGAACGCCGCCGCCGGATTGCGATTTCGTGGTAAACGCGCCGCCGAGTCCGGGGATGGAACGGAAGCTTCTGAAGGAGCAGTAAACGTGGTACAGCTTACCAAACTTTCCCTCGCGGTACATTTCTTCAAGCATTTCGATCGACTTATTGTAGCGGTTGCAAACACCGATGTTGAGTATCTTCCCCTGCTTTTTGGCCTCTTCAGCCATTTCGCAGGAAAGCTCATAGTTTACAGTGATGGGCTTTTCGCAGAAAACGTGCTTGCCTGCACGAAGCGCATCCATAGTTATGGTGTAGTGAGAGTAGTTGGGGGTGAGAACGTATACGGCCTCAACCTCTTCATCCGCAAGCGCGACTTTGTAATCGGTGATTACGGTTTCAATGAACGGGAATTTCTTTTTTGCTTCCTCTGCCTTTTCCTCTATTAAGTCGCAAGCGTATTTGATGCGTACGTTGTCCATCTTTTCAAAGGCGGGGAAGTGAGCGTCATTCGCTATTCGTCCGCAACCGATAACGGCAATTACAGTATTTTTCATAATAAAACCCTTTCCATCAATTAAATAAGTTACTATAGCCGTTCAAGCTATAGCGCAAGAAGTGTTGTTTTGCCACAATTTAATTGTACCTTAAGGTGCGCTGTATGTAAATGTTAGTATTTTGGCTTTTTGTTGTCATTTTTTTATATTGCCGTAAAACGCTATTGACAAGCCGTCGCTGTCTTGTTATAATGGACTTAAAGTCAGAATGGGTGAAGAGGTGGTACAATGAAGGGGAAAAGTGAGCATTCAAAGAGTAATCCTGAGGTACAGTATCACGTTAATATAGGTCATATTTATTCGCCGTTAAAGTTCGGTAGTACGGCACTTTATCAAATAGGCAGGCTTTACTCGAAAAGCAATACGGTAATCGACACTCACGTGCAGGGGAATTTTTTTGAGCTGACTATCGTTACCGACGGCGCAGGGATAGTCACCACCAATAATATCCCAACGCAGGTTGAGAGAGGTGATATTTATCTTTCTTTTCCGTGCGACAGCCATAAGATAGAGTCCGACGCAAAGCGGCCGCTTAAATACGATTTCTGCTCCTTTAGCACGGAGAACGAAGCGCTTTCTGCCGAGCTTGAAAAGCTTATAATCGAATTTAACTCTGCCAATTCACGAGTGTTTCGAGATGGAAAAATATCAACACTCGTTAGCAACGCTATCACAGAGCTTAAATACGAAAACTTTTTCTCAAACGATGTAATCGCCTGCATTTTAGAGCAGATAGTAATTTACGTTATAAGAAACTTCAAGCAAGAGAATATGAACGCAGGCTTTGAGCATGTTACAAACGCCGAGGCACTGTGCTATCGCCTTATGAATCACATAGATACCCATATATACTCCATAAAAAATCTTGAGGAGCTTGCCGGGGGTATGGGGTACAGCTACGGGTACCTCTCCACGGTGTTCAAGAAGGTTACGTCAAACACGCTTCTTGACTATTACCAGAACAAAAAGTTTGAGATGGCGAGGCTTTTGGTGCTCGAAAAAAAGCTGAAGGTCAGGGAAATCGCGGAGATGCTTAATTATTCATCCGTGTATGCGTTCAGCAAGGCGTTCAAGAGGCATTTCGGCTGCTCTCCGAAAAATTGCGGCAGTGAACATTTTGAATAGCTCAGCACTGCTTTGAGATGAGAAAAGTCTGATAGAAAGGATTTGCCATAAATTTATGAAAAAAGCTCTGCAGATAAGTCCGCTTGTGCTACTGATGCTTACTGCGGTTTTATGGAGCACGCAGGGAGTTCTCGGCAAATGGAACGATTGGAATTCACTGACGCTCGTTGGATTCAGAGGGATAGTAGCCGCCGCGGTGATAGGGCTATACAGAAAAGATTTCAGAGTGCCGCGCGGTGCAAAAAACTATATTGCCGCCGCGGCGGTGGCTTTGACCGCACTCCTCTTTATAAGTGCGACGAAAATGACAAGCGCGGCAAACGCCGTGGTCTTGCAGTACACTATGCCCGTATTTGTAATTCTTTACTGCGCGGTGTACAAAAAGCAGACGCCGAAAAAGGCTGACATCGCGTGCGTTATTCTGATGCTTGTCGGTGTTGTGCTTTGCTGCTTTGGCGAGCTTGGCGGCGGCGAAATGCTCGGCAACGCGCTTTCGCTTGTTTCCGCCGTCACGTTAGCGACGGTATATATATTGGGCGGCAGTACTGACTGTGATACTCTCGGATATACGTATCTTGGTAATCTGTTTTGCATTCTTCTGATACCTATGGGGCTTTTTGAGGGAATACCCGTGTTCGACGCCAAAAACATCGTATCTACGGTGCTTATGGGGCTTTCCGTAGGACTTGGATACGTGCTTTTCTCGGTGGCATTTATGAAAAAAGCAGATCCGACGAAGGCGGCGATCATCTCGTATATAGAGCCGGTTATGAATCCGCTGCTCGTGTTCATCTTTTTAGGCGAAACGCCGGGGCTCGTCGGATTTATTGGAATTTTTATAGTGATTTTTACCGCGCTCGCTTATTCTGTAATAACATCAAGAAAAGATAAAAACTGATTTATTGTGGAGGTAACTATGGAATTTATCTCTAAAGCTGATAAAGAATTTATTGAGGTCAAATATCATCTTCTCGATGGAAGCTTCAAGCCGTACAACAGATTTGCTTGTATGGGCTATCGCTGCGCGCCCGAAACCGGACGCGCTCCCGAGGAGATTAAGTCTATGCTCGAAGGACTTTACGAAGATACGAGAGAATTACCGCATTCGCTTGTAAAGGCGAAGGGCTTTGAAATTGTGCTTGATAACGCCAGGGCAGAGTATAATCCACACGACTATTTTCCGTGCGCCGAGATTTATACGGATTCTCTTTGGCATTCTCTGGCGGCAAAGTGGTATGACGAGCTTATTGCGAGCAACGCCGAGGGCGAGCAGATAAGAAACGATTTCGAAAAATCGGGCACCTCAAGTATCTGGCTTGACACCAGCCATTTTGTGCCGAATTGGCTTTACATAATGGAGTACGGTATTCCGGGTATCATCGAAAACGCGCGCAAATACAGACGAGAGAATGAGGCAAAAGCGCCGCTGAATGATGAACAAAAAGCTTTTTTTGACTCTATAGATATTGAATTCGGCGCGATGATTCGCTTTATTAAAAGGCTTAGTGCGTCAGCACGCGCGCTAGAGGGTGAGCGCGCGGTGCTCGTTGCCGATTCGCTTGAGCGTCTTTGCAACGGTGCGCCTCAAAACACGCTTGATGCGCTTGAGCTTATGTACTTAATCTTCCTGTTTTCAGAGGGCATCGAGGGCTTTCAGGCGCGTTCTCTCGGAAACGGACTTGACAGAACGCTTTACCCGTTCTACAAAAACGACATTGAATCGGGGACGTTCACAAGGGATGAAATCAAGGTCCTTCTCGCGTATTTTATGTTTCAGTTTACCTCAATCGGGCACCCGAACGGTCATCCGTTTTACATCGGAGGTACGGAGCCCGACGGCACGAGCCGCGTGAGCGACCTTACCTACGATATACTTGAGGTTTATGAGGCACTTGATATTTTCAATCCGAAGATACAGGTCAAGATAAACACCAATACGCCTCCCGAATTTATCGAGAGGGTACTGTCGATCATCAGAAGCGGAAAGTCAAGCTTTGTGTTCTGCTGTCAGCCCGGAATGGTCAAGTCGCTTATGGGTACTTACGGTGCGACCTATGAGGAAGCACTTGACGCTGATATCAGCGGCTGCAACGAAATGCATATAAGAGGCAACGAGGCATCTTTGATCTCCGCGCTTGCAAACGCCGCAAAGGCGGTAGTTTACACGATTACCAATGGCTTTGACCGCGTGACCGGCAAACGCCTTGGTCTTGAAACGGGCGATTTTACAAGCTTCACGGGCTTCGATGAGTTTTACGAGGCGTTTACAAAACAGCTTCGCCATATTGTTGATACCTCAATTTCTGTATCTCTTGTGCAGGAGGCGCTGCTTGATAAGGTAAATCCCGCCGTAATGATTTCGGGTACAAACGAGAGAAGTATGGAAAAAATGCTTGACGGATACTCCTTTGGCGTCAAGTACACAAATTCGGCGATTATGCTGTGCTCCTTCGCGAGCGCGGTTGACTCTGTTTTGGCAGTCAAGGAGCTTGTTTACGATAAGAAACTCGCTACCGCGGCAGAGCTTCGCGAGGCACTTAACTGCAACTGGGAGGGCTACGAGCCGCTTCGCCGTATGGCAAAGGGCTGCAAACACAAATACGGACGCGGTGACGAGGTTGCCGACCAATATGCTGCCGCTATTTTCAATAGCTTTTGCACCTATACCAGCGGCAGAAAAAACAGCCGCGGCGGCGTTTACAAGGTGGGAGTTGCATCAACCCTCGATTATATGGCCCAGGGCAAGCGCACAGGGGCGACTCCCGACGGCAGAAAAATGGGTGAGGAGCTTTCAAAAAACATCCAGCCCGTCGTCGGAACAGAAACAGGCGGTGTTACGGGATTTATCAATTCCGCGTTGAAGCTTCAGCTCTGGATGTTCTCCGAGGCGCTTGTGCTTGACGTTATGCTTCATCCGTCTGCCGTTTCGGGAGAAGAAGGACTTGAGGCGATGCGCGCGCTGATTGAATCCTATATGGAGCGTGGCGGCATTAGCATACAGTTCAATATTTTCAGCACCGAAATGCTGCGTGACGCGCAAGAAAATCCCGAAAAATATAAGAATCTTCAGGTGCGAGTCACCGGTTGGAATTCGCTTTGGAACGATATGTCACAAGCGGAGCAGGAAGCGTATATAACGAGAGCGGAAAGCCTTGAGTGATAAATATAGGAGGAACAAATAATGAAAAAGGTATTATTGATAGGTGATTCGATAAGACTCGGCTACGACAAATACGTCAAGGAGAGCATGAAGAATTTCGCCGAGGTCTACTTTACCGACGACAACGATAAGTTTACCTCCAATATTCTGAGGCATTTTCACGTAATAACGGATATGCTCGAGCTTTATGACTGCGACGTCGTGCACTGGAATGCGGGCGCGTGGGACAATATCCGAATTTACGGAGATGAGCCTCTCACACGCCCCGATGTGTATGCAGATAACGTTCTTCGAATCACAAAGCGCATAAAGTATGTTTTCCCAGAGGCGAAGATTATTTTCGCAACATCAACTCCCGTTATTGAATCGGGATATATAGATGATTTTGAGTACCGCCGCAACGAGGACGTAGAGCTTTACAATAAGCTTGCCGTTGACGTGGTGAAATCGGAGGGATGCATAGTCAATGACCTTTACGGGCTGCTTCGTGATCAGCCCGAATCCCTTCATTCCGATCAATCGCACTATTATACCCCCGAAGCAACCGAGCTTATCGGTATGCAGGTAAATAGGGTTATATGTGATGCGCTCGGCGTTGGATATGATAAGCTTACGCCACCTGATAAAGACAGCCTTGTGCTTCGCCGTGCAAAAAGCGATCACGAGATGTACGAAAAGCGCGGACATATATACGTATACAAGCGCGATCCCAAGGAGCGTCTTGATAACGGTATTTGATTTGTAAATATCGGATTTTTGCACAAATAAAAGCACTCCCGCATCGTATGAGCGGGAGTGCTTTGCTATGCCTTGTTATTTATTTTCTGCGTAACGGTTCGGGGAAACTCCGGTATGCTTTTTAAAGGTTCGGCTGAAGTAGCTGTCATCGAAAAAGCCGGACATACTTGCCACCTCACTAACCGAATAGAAGCCTGATGACAAAAGCTCCTTCGCGCGAATAATTCGCAGCTCATTTATGTACTGAACGGGACTTTTGCCGTAAATATCAGTAAATATCCGTCTGAAATACGCCTCGCTGATGCCTGCGCTTTTTGCAAGCTCGTTTACGTTTATTTTATCCGAGGCGTAGTTTTCGTGAATGAACTTGATCTCTGCGGCGATCAGATTTTTCTTTACAGATGGCAGATACGATGAGTGATACTCCTTCTGAATATCGCTGATTATGCCGCAGAGTGCCGCCTTACACGTCATTATACAGTCTTCCTTTTTAACTAAAAAGGCCCTGGCTGCGTCGTGGAAGCGTTCAAGAGTCTGTTTTGGATTTTTCACCTTTGCAACGAATGGGACTCTGAAATCGTTTGCATCGCAGTCAACAAGTGTGAAATTGATGGCGTAGCAGCCAATCTTACCGGGATCAATAACGTCGGCACGGTACGTTGAGCCCTTGGGAAGAAAAATTATCTCGTTTCTCTCCGGCGCGAGTGCTGTTCCGTTTTGGAAATGATATATAAGCTCCTCGTCTATAATAAAGGCGAGTCCCCACACAGCTCGGTTGCTATAATGCACGGGCTTGGTCTGCGGCTCGACAAGCGCGGCAAAAGTTATATCTTTTATACAAAAATTGCCTCTCATAAATGATTTCATAATATCCTCCGAAAAGCTGTATTCTACAGCTGAACCAATAGATGCGCTTACACATTTATTATACAAAGTTGTATCGAAAAAGTCAAGTGGTATTGCTTTGTTATTGATTTTTATTTTTGCTTGACGTACAATGAATATGCATAGTACTTATGCAAACGACGTTATTTGATGCGGTAAAGGAGATTTTCTTATGTTCAAAACCTTTTACGAAGACCGAAGCACTATTGAAAATAAATTCCACAAAGTCGACGAGCCGTTTAACGGCTACCGCCGCAGAAATTATCACGGCTATCCGTATGACGAGTCGACGGGCCTCAGCGATGAGGAAATAAAGGCAGGTCTTGTTGAACTCGCCAAAGAAAACAAGGACGCGCCGCATTCGATTGCAAAGGCGAAAGCCGTTGCGTACGTTCTTGACAATACAAGAATCGACGTAAACGCCTCCGACTATTTTGTCGGTTTCTACAGTACGGCAAGGCTTATCGGCCCGACTACCGAGGACGTTTGGTATGAGGAGCTGTTTGGAGAGATCATTGCTGACATCAAGCGCGAAATGGTGCTTTTTGACAAAGCGGGAGTTCTTCAGGCGGAGCCTGATACGGGACATTCCGTGCCCGACTGGGACAGTCTTATCTCACTCGGATTTTCGGGCATCAGGGAAAGAGCGAGAAAATACCGTCAGATGCATATCGACGACGGTACTATGACCGAAAAAATGGATACGCATTTTGAGAGTATCGAAATCGAGTACACGGCGATAATCAACATCATCGACCGCTTCTATAAGCTCGCTCTCACAAGAACATACGAAAAGGCTCCCAAGGTTGCCGCCTGCTTAAAACAGCTTCGTGACGGCGCTCCGACAAACACCTATGAGCTTTTGCAGTTTATATATATTTATTTTATCATTTCCGACGACTTTGATATTTTCCAGGTCCGCACTCTCGGTCACGGAATTGACTCCACCATTCTACCTTTTTACAAGAAGGACATCGAGGAGGGAAGATATACGAGGGAAGAGCTGCGCGAGCTGTTTGCGTACTTTATGATGCAGTGGGCGGCGATCGGAAATATAATGGGACAGCCGATGTATCTTGGCGGTACGAACGCTGACGGCACAACGAAGGTAAGCGACGTTACCTACGATATAATTGAGGTTTACGACGAGCTTGGAATTATCGACCCGAAAATTCAGCTCAAGGTAAACACGAATACTCCCGAGGATATCGTATATAAAATGCTCGACATCACTCGCCGCAGTCAGGCAAGCTTCGTTTTCTGCTGCGAGCCCGGACTCAAGCGTGCGGCGATGACCTACGGTATGACAGAGGAGGAGGCAAGAAACGCCGATATCCGCGGATGTTGGGATATGAGCGCCAAGGGTGATGAGATTGCTACGACTTCGTCCACGCTCAACGGCATCAAAGCGCTGGAGTATGTATTTACAAATGGCTTTGATAAGACTGTTAACGAGCAGATCGGCTTAAAAACAGGACCGCTTTCACAGATAAAAAGCTTTGAGGAGTTCTATGCGCTGACGCTAAGGCAATTTGGATACCTCATTGAAAAGGCGATGTCCTTTGTAAACGAATTTGAAAAATATTATGATTTTATCTGCCCGTCCGCGCTCTACTCCGGTACTATCGAAAGATCACTAAAGCTTGGCGTTGACGCTTATCAGGGCGGTGTAAAATTCAATAATACTACGATGCTGTTTTGCGGATACGCAAACCTCGTAGACTCGCTTATGGGTGTTAAGGAGCTTGTATATGACGAGAAGCTTATCACCCTTGAAGAGCTTGGCAGGGCTCTTGAAAACAACTGGGAAGGTTACGAGGCGCTCCGTACGCGCATCCTCAAATCAAAGCATAAATTCGGAAACGGCGACCCTATGGCGGACGCATACGCCTCTGCAATCGCAGACTATTTCGCGATAAAGATAAACAACCGTCCAAACTCCCGAGGCGGCGTTTATAAAACGAGTATGCACTCGGCGTATTATTTCATCTGGTACGGCAAAAAGACGCTTGCCACCCCGGATGGCAGGCGTGCAGGCGAGGAGCTTGGCAAGAACGGAAGTCCGGCTCCGGGCGCTGACAGAAGCGGCGTTACCGCGCTTGTTAAATCGGGTATCAGCGCGCATCCTTATCACTACACCGACTCATATTGCCTTGACGTTTTGCTTCATCCGTCAGCAACTGAGGGCGATGACGGTCTTGTTGCAATGAAGGCGGTTATCGACACCTATATGATGAACGGCGGCACGGATATTCAGTTTAACGTACTTGACCATAAAACCTTGCTCGATGCGCAGGCTCACCCCGACAGATACAAGAATCTTTCGATTCGCGTTACGGGCTGGAACGCTCTTTGGAATTCGCTTGACAAAGCGGAGCAGGATGCGTATATACTTCGCGCGGAGAATATTGAGCACTGATGGAGAAAAACTGATGAACAAGCCTAAAATACTAGAATTCAAGCGCTTTGCCGTCCACGACGGCGACGGAATACGCACTACCGTGTTTTTCAAGGGATGCCCACTCAAATGCGTTTGGTGCCACAACCCCGAGGGTATCAGCCCGAAAGCGGAGCTTGGATATTTCTCGCATAAGTGCGTCGGATGCGGCGAGTGTGCAAAAGTGTGCGACTGTCACACTGTCACACAGGGTATACATACTTTTGACAGAGAAAAGTGCGTACAGTGCGGTAAATGCGTACAGGTGTGTCCTGCGGAGGCGCTGAAGCTTTACGGTGAGGATATTGAGATTGAAAAGATAGTTGACATTCTATCCGAAGATATCGAATTTTATAAAAATTCGGGCGGAGGTGTTACGCTCTCGGGCGGCGAATGTTTGCTTTTTCCCGAGTTTTGCGCCGAAATTTTGCGTAGATGTGAAGAGCGCGGAATCAATACGGCGGTCGATACCTGCGGATACGTAAAGAGGGAAGCGATAGATGCTGTAATGCCGCACACCGACGTTTTTCTCTACGACATCAAGGCGTATGACGAGGACTGTCATATAAGATGTACGGGTCACTCAAATAAAATCATTCTTGAGAATATAAAATACATAGACTCTCAAGATAAAAAAATCGAGATCAGAATACCGTACGTTCCCGAATATAACGGGGATCAGATTGAGAAAATCGCGGCGTTTTTATCGGAGCTGAAAAACGTGGTAAAGGTGAAAATTCTGCCGTATCACGACTACGCGCGCTCTAAATATCTCGCGCTCGGTATGTGTGACAGCTTGCCGACGATTCTTCCCGAAAAGGAGCAGACGGAGAAATATCAAAAAATTTTTTCACTGTAAATAAAATGACGGCGCACCGTATTAATGTGACGGTGTGCCGTTTTTTTATGAATTGATCAATGCCCGATTTCCTCGCAGGCTGTGGTGCTCGCGCCGTTGAATATCACGAGTTCATCGTTTTGACTCTCTCCGAAATATTCACCGTATAGCATAAGTGAGTAGCCAAGCTCATTGCTTGCTGCGAATTCCTTTAACTGCTTGTGGGTGGCGTGAAGGGTAAAGTAGTATGTCGCACTCACGCTTGTGTATTCGCCGTCTATCTCTGTCTGTGTAACGGTTTCCATTGCCACAGTATATCCAAGCTCGGAAAGTCGTTCGCTCTCTTTTATTGCAAGCAGACCGCCGCTCGACACAGAAACGCCGTCGTCAAAAAGCTCTACGAGTACGCGGTAGTTTGCGGTATCACCGTAATGCTCCATAGCAGCTGTGAGAGAGTCGGAAAAATAAACCTCGCCGTCGCCAACAGTCATTTCAGCGTCGTACGCCCCCACGTCGTAGCCGGCGATCAGCGGCGTTACGTCGACCGCATCTACAGCGGAAGAGCCGTTGCTCGGAATAAAGGGCAAATAAGCGGCATTACCGCTCGAAGGCTCAACCTTTCGTCGGTATTTAAAGGCCTTCACCAATATAAGCACCGTTTGGGTAGGGAAGGTTACACTTTTTTAGATTATAAAAGGAACGGTACAGTTTACGCCGGTACCGTTCCTTATTTGTAGGTTACTTATTGTCGCTCATTAAAAGCTTGTATTCAAGCGCATCTGCGAGGGCGATGAAGGACGCCTCGATCACGTCGTATGACACGCCGACGGTGGTCCATACCTTACGTGAGTCGGTGGACTCGATGAGTACACGAACCTTCGCCGCGGTGGTGGAGTTTGCCTCGAGCACGCGAACCTTAAAGTCGGTAAGCGTTACCTCGGAAAGGATTGGGTAGAATACGGTGAGGGCACGCTTCAGGGCAAGGTCGAGCGCGTTGACGGGACCGTTGCCGAGAGAGGCTGTGGTTTCACTCTTGCCGTCCACCTCGATCTGCACCATAGCCGAGGACTGAAGCTTGCCGTCGGTAGAGGGGAAGTCGTCCGTCGTTTTGTAAAGCACCACGTTGAAGTGTGGCTTATAGTCGCCGACGGTCTTGCGTATCAGAAGCTCGAAGCTCGCGTCTGCCGCCTCGAACTGATAGCCCTCGTGCTCGAGCGCCTTGAGCTTCTCGGTTATAAGCTTTGCCTCGGGCGAGGAGCGCTCAAGCTCGGGAAGCACCGATTTTGCAAGCTCGGTAACGCTTGCGCGTCCCGACACCTCGGATATAAGCAGTCTGCGCTTGTTGCCGACGATTTTCGGGTTGATATGCTCGTACGAGCCGTCAAGCTTTTCGATCGCATCAATGTGCATACCGCCCTTGTGTGCGAATGCGGATTTGCCTGTGTAAGGCTTTGTCGGGCGGGTTGCAACGTTGGAAATATCGGAAATTCGGCGTGCGGTTTCCATAAGCGAGCCCAGAGAAGCCTCCGGCGTGGCGCTGTCTGAATTTTTTGTGCACTGCATATTGCATTTTAGCACTAAATTTGGTATAATAACACTGAGGTCACAGTTTCCGCAGCGCTCACCTATACCCGTGAACGTGCCTTGCACCATAGATGCACCGGCGTTTACAGCGGACATCGCCGCGGCAACCGCAAGCCCCGAGTCATCGTGCGTATGTATGCCGATGCGCCTATTCGGGAACAGCTCGCACACCTTTTTTGTAAGCTCGGCAATACGCTCGGGAAGCATACCGCCGTTGGTATCGCAAAGGGTAACGCAGTCAGCGCCGCCCTCGAATGCCGCTTTAACGGTTGCTATGGCGTGCTCGGGAGAGTACAAGTAGCCGTCGAAGAAATGCTCGGCGTCGAAGATGACCTCGTCGAGATGCTTTTTGAGATATTCAATTGTAGAAGCGATAAGCTCTAAATTTTCCGTATCGGTGATACCGAGCACGCGCTCTGCGTGCCTTAAATGCGACTTTCCGAAAACACTTACTGCAGACGTGCCTGCACGAAGCAAACTTTCGATGGACTTATCCTCGGCGGCGGCAACACCCTTGTGCCTTGTCGAGCCAAATGCGCAGAGCTTGGCGTTATGAAGCGAAAGCTCGCGTGCGCGGCGGAAGAATTCCTCATCCTTTGGATTTGATCCGGGATTGCCCGCCTCGATATAGTCAACGCCGAACTCGTCAAGCGCCTCTAAAATGCACAGCTTGTCGCGTACGGAATATGAAATTCCCTCGCCCTGTGCGCCATCGCGCAGGGTGGAGTCGAATATTTCGATTATACGTCTATCGGTCATATTTACCTCACATATAACAAAAATCAGTTACCTATATATTATCACACCTTTTAAGGGTTGTCAATACCGAACTTACTTTCTCCCTTTTACCTTTTTGACTGACGAATTTCAACTCTGGCAATTTCACCAAACATTGATGCGAACAGGAAAATATGATAAAGTGAACTGAACGATAAATTTGATAAACACGAGAGGTAGGAAAATGGAAGAAATTGAACTTCAAAAAGTTGACAAGGGCACTCCTCTTGCAGAGGACTTACTGAACTTTGTAAAGAACTTCTCCTGGTTAGATGTAAAAGAGCATACGGTGAGAGTG
>JAZQZL010000089.1:0-2984 GCA_045634005.1 Candidatus Flemingiibacterium sp.
TAGAAGCCTGCAAAGTTTACAGCGTGAGCGCCGCCTGCGGACATACCGATCGGAATGCACTTATCCGAAAGGGCATACTTTTCGCTGACGTACTTAACGAATTTTGCCTTAGCATCGCAGTCAACCTTTGGTGCCCAACGGCTTGTGTTCTTTAAATAAGCCACGTGATAGCCGCGCTTTAAAAGCTCGATCTCCGTTTCGGGGAATGCATCACGGTACTCCATCTTAAGGGTCCAGCTCTTCTTTTCGTTAGCCTTCTCGGGGAAGATGATAGTTGCAGTTCTGCCTTCAAACTCGAATTCTTCAACTCTGAATGGGGCCCATATTTTAAGCTCGTTTTCTGTCATAAGGTTATCTCCTTTTAAGATGTTTTATCTTTATGCGTTTGCGTCTATCCAATCCGCAACTATATCAGGGCGACTCGGGAAGCCGTGAGGGTGATGACCCTGCGACTCGCGCTTGATTACAGTGAGAAGACCGGGGTGATCAGCGTAGTACTCCTCAAGAAGCATACCGTTGTCGTAATAATGAATGACGGTGTCATCGGTACCGTAGAGCATAAGTATCGGGATGTTGTTTTCGATAAGTATCGGTGCTTTGTTTATCGGATGATTATCGAAATTTAGAATTTCTGCACGCTTGATGCCGGGATATGCTTTGACAAATTCTGTTTCCCAACGAAGTCTGCGCGTTTCATTATAAAAGCTACCGGGAGCACTTGCGAAGTTGAGCACCGGCGCATCAATATACATACATTTAACGCACTCGGGGTAGAAGCCTGCAAAGTTTACAGCGTGAGCGCCGCCGCAGGACATACCAATGGGAATGCACTTGTCCGAAAGACCGTACTTTTCGCTGACATACTTAACGAAGCGTGCTTTGACGTCGCAGTCGATCTTTGGTGCCCAACGGCTGGAATTCTTTATAAATGCAACGTGATAGCCTCGCTTTAAAAGCTCGATCTCCGTTTCGGGGAAAGCGTCGCGGTACTCGGTTTTGATAGTCCAGCTTTTCTTCGCATTTGCTTTTTCGGGGAAGACTATGTTCGCAGGTCTTCCTTCAAACTCGAATTCCTCAATTTTAAAAGGATTCCAGATCTTACGCTCATTGTCGGTCATAGCGTGATCTCCTTTGCGCTTTTGAATGTATATAATAGAAAAAGCACTTGTTTTACAAGTGCTTTTTCTGGTGAGCCACTGGAGATTCGAACTCCAGACCCTTTGATTAAAAGTCAAATGCTCTGCCAACTGAGCTAGTGGCTCTTATGTACCAAGACCTAAATCTAAGCACTAATATAGTATACCACATCGGCTCATTGTTGTCAAGTGCTTTTCGGGAATTATTTTACGCTTTTTACATATTTAATATGCGCTTATTCAAGGTGGAAAAACTCGCCAAAAACCTCGCGCGTTTCTTCAAAAAGACCGTTTGTGTTCGCACTTAGTGCCGCGTATCCGTAGAGTATAGAGCCGCGGTATACGCTGTACGACCGCGCGAATTCAATCTGCGAGCGAAGCTCGTTTTCGGGAAAGTCCCACGTGTCGTAGTTGTAAACTCCGTGGCTTATCAGCAGCTCCACTCCTGTGCCGTCTACAAGCTCGCACCACCATCGAACGAGTACGTCGTAAGGTGCGACTGTATTTGTGAATTGCCAATATATCTGCGGTGCGATATAGTCGACGTATCCGCCCTCGATCCACGCTGTGGGATCGCAGTAAATGTCAGAGTAGGATTCAAGCCCCGACGTTTGACTGCCTCCGTTTTTACCGTCGTCGTTTTGCCATATACCAAACGGTGCAACACCGAATTCGCAGTCCTCGCGAACGGCTTTTATCGCGTTGTAGCACCCCTCGATCATCTTGTTGACATTATCGCGCCGCCAATCGTCGAGAGTGACACTGCCGCCGTACAGAGCGAAGCTTGCGCTGTCGTCAAACTCGGCGAGGCTGCCGCTCGCGTCCTTTACGGGATAGGGGTAGAAGTAGTCGTCGAAGATAACGCCGTCGACGTCGTAATTCTCCGCTATCTCCGCGACACCGCGTACGATAAGCCCACGTACGTCGGGATTGCCGCAGTCAAAATATAACCGCCCGTCTGCGTATGCTATCGCGTACTCCGGATTTTCTCGAACGGGGTGTCTATCTGCAAGCGCGGCGGTGTCCTGTCTTGGCGCGGCGGGCGAGCCTACGCTCACGCGAAGCGGATTCACCCAAGCGTGTACGGCGATGCCGCGCCCGTGCGCGGCGTTAACGAGATACTCAAGCGGGTCAAAGCCGCCCATGAGCGGTGCACCTTGCGTACCCGTCAGAAATTCAGACGTTGGGAAGATATCCGAGCTGTATAGCGCATCTGCAGAGGGGCGCACCTGAAAATATATCGCATTCAGATTGGCTTCAATACAGGTCGATATAATATTGTCAAGCTCAACTTGAAGCTCATTTGCTGACAGTCCTGGCTTCGAGGGGTAGTTTATATTATAAACGCTCGCGATAAAAACGCCGCGAACCTCCGCCGTAGCAGGCGTGCCTTCGCCGATGACCGAGTCTGAACCCGTTCCGTCGCTTACGGTGCCGTCCGAGCGACCGATTGACAGTGAGGGGATAACCACGGTAATAACCGATAGTATAACTGCAAAAAGGGCGGATATAACGCTTAATGTGAGAGCGGCGCTTTGGGTGCGGTATTTGCTTTTTTTGGACGTTTTGTTTACTGCGGTATTGTTCATATTTTCCTCTCTTTTTATAAGTGTATACACAAATTATATCAAATGCAGAATGCGCTTTTCAATAGAAATTTATTCCGCCAACAGCAAATTGATGCATACATTATCGCCAAACCGCCTACCGTTATGCGCATACAAAGGCACGTGCTGACATAAAATAGCAAAAAAAGGGTGAGGTGTGAGGTATGAATGGTGTCGTTCCTTATAAAAAGTCGTGCAGAGTAGGTGAGGGAGTCAAAGCGGCGGCGATATTCATACTCGT